>JAKAKP010000144.1 GCA_021813445.1 Deltaproteobacteria bacterium | reverse complement strand
TTCGTAGTCTTGACCGGCCTGGCTGACGAAACCATGGGCGTGGCCGCGGTGCGCCAGGGGGCTCAGGACTATCTCATCAAAGGGGAGGTGGAAGCCGGCCTGCTCCTGCGGGCTCTCCGTTATGCCGCGGAGCGCAAGCGCATTGAGGAAGCCTTGCGGGAAGGCGAAGAGAATTACCGGCTGCTGGTCAACCAGGTCCCGGCCGTGGTGTTTAAAGGCTTTGCAGACTGGAGTGTGGATTTCTTTGATGAAAAAGTTGAAGCCCTGACCGGCTACAGCAAAGCAGATTTTGATTCCCGCCGCCGCAAATGGTGCGATGTGATCCTTTCGGAAGATCTGGATTATGTCACCAAAGTCTTTATCGATGCTTTGAAAACCAATCGTTCTTATGTGCGTGAACACCGGATTCGCAGGAAAGATGGGGAGATTCGCTGGGTTCAGTGCCAGGGCCGGATATTTTGCGATGCCCGGGGAAAGATTGACTATATTAGCGGCGTCACTTTCGATATCACTGACCGTAAACGGATAGAAGAGGCCCTTAGGGAGGCCCATGACGCCTTGGAGCAGCGGGTGGCGGACCGGACCGCTGACCTATCCCGGGTGGTGGGCCAATTGCAAGAGGAGGTGGAGAGGCGGAAGCAAGCAGAGGAAGCCCTCCAGAAAGCCCATGATGACCTGGAGCTGAAGGTCGCCCTGCGCACTGCGGAGTTGGCCCAGGCCAACCTGCAAATGCAACAGGAGGTGAAAGAGCGGCGCCGCGCCGAGGAGGCCGCGGCGGCCGAACATCAGAAGCTGTTCTCCCTGCTGGAAGCATTGCCGGCATTCGTGTATGTCAAGGATCCAGATTATTCTATCCGTTTTGCCAACCGCATTTTCCGGGAGACTTTCGGCTCCCCTGACGGTAAACGTTGCTATGAAGTGCTCCATCAGAGGGAAGATCCTTGCCCGGGTTGCCCCTCCTTCAGGGTGCTGACGACTAATATGGTCCAGGATTTGGAAATAAACTGGGCGAACGGCAGCCGGATTTACCAGACCTTTAACTATCCATTTACCGATATCGACGGCTCCCCACTGGTACTCACCCTGGGAGTGGACATTACTGCCCGGAAATGGGCCGAAGAAGCCCGTAAGGAATCGGAGAATAACCTGAGGTACTTGGCTTCCCAGCTCCTGAGCGCCCAAGAGGAAGAGCGCAGAAGAATCTCCCGGGATTTGCACGATGGCTTAGGGCAATCCCTTTTATGCCTGAAGCTCCAGGCCCGGGCCATCGGCAAGGAAATAGAAGTCACCCCCCAGAAGATCAAAAGCGACTACGACCACATGCTTTCGGACCTGGATGATTTAATTGACACAGTCCGGCGCCTTTCCCGGGACATCAGTCCCCAGGTTTTGGAAGACCTGGGAATCACCTCTGCCTTCAAGAATCTGTTTGGCAAATTTGCTAAACATTATGATATTCAAAAATGCACCTTGGACATTGATGAGATTGACGGCCTCTTTAGCCAGGAGGACCAAATCAATATTTACCGGATTTTCCAGGAAGCCCTTACCAATATCGGCAAATACGCCCGGGCGACGAAAATTTCGGGGATCGCTCGGCGGAGAGAAAATGAGGTCTTCTTTCAGCTGGAGGATAATGGCCTAGGGTTTGACATGCACAAGGTCAAGAGCATAAATCCCGCAGGTAGGGGCATGGGGCTGGCCTCCATGCAGGAAAGAGTGAGGATGCTGGGAGGCGAGCTGCATCTTTGGAGCGAGATGGGCAAAGGGACCCGGATCTCCTTTTCCGTCCCCTTGGCCCAAAAACTGAGAAAGTCGATTCGCAGCAATTGACAGGAGCAATACCTGGCAGGGGCGATCACTCATTGAACGTTAGGGCCCGCCAAAAAAAGTGTGAAGTTCCTGCAAGGTCTGGGTGGCTGCGTCCGGAGGCAGATCCCAGAGCATCAGGTACATAGCCCCCATGACTCCGTCCCCCCAGGAACAGCTGCACTTGACGGTGGGCTCCAACCGGGGCGAGCCCAGAATTCGAGTCAGATGGGTGATGAGCTCCCGCCCCAGGGACGAGGCAGGGATGTTCAAAGAAATCTGATCAGGATAAAGGGTCAGGGTAAACTCCACTTCCTCGGCCTCAGCCTGACCGGAGCCTATACGGGCCCGCCCCTCCACCAGCGACACCCTCCGCCCCTTTTCCCAATTGTCTAAATGGATTTCCATGTGGGGGGGTATTGAATTTTCTTCAACCCCGCATCTGTTTCAACTTGGCGGCGAAGCCGGGGAGGCCCAATGCTTCTTCTGTGCGCCCCAGGCCCAGGAGGGCAAAGCCCTTGCCCATCAACGCCTCTTCCAGGTTGGGGGCGACTTTCAGGATCTTATCGAAACATGCCAGCGCCTCGTCGTAATGTTGCAGTTCGGTAAGGATGGCGCCTTTATAGACCAGGGCCTCGAAATTGGCCGGGTCTGCCAGCAGGGCCATATTATAACATTCCAGGGCCCGCTCCGGCTGACCCGAATCCCCCAGGATCAGGGCCGCATCCAGATAAGGCTTGATAGCTTCCTGTTCCTTGCTTTTGCGGGTTTCCAGATAGGCGTTGAGGACCCAGGCGCCGCCGTCGGTAAAGGCCGGATAGCCGTGGCCCGGCAGCAGGAAATCCACCGGATAAGGGAGCAGGCGGCCGAGGGAAGTGATGAGGTCCTTCATATTTCCCAGTTTTTGGTCCGCATCCGCCAGGACGTTTTCCATGGGCGGGGAGACAAAGACCATGTCCCCGGAAAAGAGGATGCGGTTATGATGCTCATACAGGCAGATATCCCCCGCAGTATGGCCGGGAGTGGCGATCACCTCCAGGAGGTGGGGGCCGGCCTCGAACTTCTCACCACCCCGGAGCTGCACCACCTTGTCCAATCGCCCCGCCTTTTCCATGATCTTCATGAAGGGGACGCCCTGGAAACTGATGAAACCCAGGGTATCCCTGTGGGCCAGGACCTGGGGGTTGCACCAGTCGAAGAGCTCCCCCATGCCCCCCACGTGGTCGAAGTGGCAGTGGGTGAGGAAGAGGCGCTCCATCAGGGAGAGGTCGAACTCATCGCTCAGCTCGTGGAGCATGCCGTAGTAATTGCCCGCGTCGATCATGGTGCGGCCTTCATCCAGGACATAAACATTGCAGCTCATGCCTGATTCCTCGACCCACCAGATGCCTTCCAGGCGGGGGTCATATTCCGTCAGATGGATCATGCTTCCTCCACGGGGGATGGACTATTGGGGGCGGCGCCGGGCAAGGGGTGGCCGAGCAGCGCCGCCAGGCGCCTAAGCATCTCCGGGCGCAGGTCCGGCATAAACTGGTACTCCACCAGTTGCAGCGCTCCTTCTTCTTCATCCTCCCGGCCGCCCACCTGGATCCTGGGCCCTTCTTCGGGCGGCCCCCAGAGGCCGGCGAGATAGGCCAGGAAGTTGTCGCCGTCGAAGTCCCGGCTCACCTCCAGGGAGAGATAATCCGGCCCCAACACCAGGTAGAAGAACAAAGGGTCGTAATAAGGCCGGGGATAGGGGGGGATGATGTGGCCTTCCACAATGAGAACCCGGGAGCGGGTTTCCTGGCTCAGGATTTCGAATTTCCAGCTTCCCATTATAGACAGTCTTCGGTTTTTCGTTAAAAGAGTAAAGAAAATAAAGACTAAAAAAAAATTCTACTCGGTTTGCCTAGGAATGTCAAACGGTTGGATGAAAGAGAAAGAGGAGTCAACTAAGATAATAACCCCCAACCCCGCCCCTCCGCCGCCGGCGAGAGGGGAGCCGGCGGCGGGGAGGCTTATTTAAGGCGGGGGCGGGCTCTATCTAAGGCAGAATTAATTCCCAGTGAAGGCCCAGGATCGCCGGTGACAACGCCAGGAAGCCGATGGCAAAAGCTATAATCAATTTAAGGCTGGGGGGCCATCCTTGCTTTTCTTCCTGAACCCAAACGCGGCCTTCAAGCTGTTCGTAGACTGACATGACGTCCTCCTGGCTCACCTCTGCACCCTGGATCGCCCCTTGCCTTCCGGCCTCAGAGGCCCCTAGTGCTTGGCTTAGATTCAAGAAACCTTAACTTTTTGGATGAAAAGCACGGCACTGCCGCAATCCGCAACGCGTGGATTAACGGCGAGCCGTGATCGAATTTTCTAATGCCTTCGCTGCGCAAATCCCGATGCCGCCTCCCTTCTGCTCCGGCAGTCTCTTTCCTGCCGCGGCCGGAGCATGAGCAAGTCCTTTCCCTTTTTTAGGTAAAGCGTTTGCCCATCATGAAACCCAGGACAAAGAACAACGTCACTACCAGGATCGAGTAAGTGAACATGGTCTTTCTCCTATTATATTGATATATATTAAAATAATATTTTATTAACGGTATGTCAAGGGCAGGCCGCAGTTTTTTTAAAAATTTTCTTGGCAGTCTGCTGCATTTTTCCCAAAAGTATCCCCTGTGGCTGGCGGGCGGGCGGTAAGGCAAAGGCCTTTCCCGGCAGAAACCGGGGGTAAAATATTTTCGGCTCAAAGAAGTATTCGACTTGTTCTCTATCTATCTAATATATATACTTATAACTCAGCGATGTTGATGGGTAACTGAATAGTTTTTTGCCAGCCGGCGCTCTGGCCGGGGCCGGAAAAATCGCGGCAATTTTCAGAGGATGCATATGAAGCTATCGACCCGCAGTCGCTACGGCACCCGTCTGCTGTTGGAGATGGCCCGGAATTATAACGGCGGCCCCATGCAGTTGGGGGAAATCGCCAAACGCCTGGGCGTCTCCGTCAAGTATCTGGAGCAGATCATTATCCCCCTGAAAAAGGCCGGCTACATCGACAGCGTGCGGGGGCCCAAGGGCGGCCACATCCTGGCCCGGCCCCCGGCGGAGGTCACCGTGGCCGAGATCGTGACGCTCCTGGAGGATGGCGTCACCCTGGTGGAGTGCGTGGAGTACCCCTCGGTCTGCGGCCGCTCCCCCATCTGCCCCACCCGCGTCCTCTGGAAAGCGGTCTCCGAGGCCATGCTGGCCCAGATGCATGTGACCCTGGCCGACCTGGCGGCGCAGGCCGAAGCCCTGGAGAAGCAGTTCCCGCAGTTGCCCTGATCTTGCCGTTCCCCAGCCATCGCTCCGAAAAGTTTTTCTGTAGGGTGGGCACTGCCCACCTTTTCTTTAGCTTCTCCGAAAAGAGGGAATGGGTGGGGCGGGCGTCCCTGCCCGCCTATAAAGGTGGGCGGGCGGGGACGCCCGCCCCACTGCACGGAGGCCCGCCCCACCAATATTTTCATAATTTGAGACCCCTGCGAAAGTCTTCCAATTTGTCATTCTGAGGGAGCGTAGCGACCGAAGAATCTCGCGGGTAGACGTGAGCGAGAGATTCTTCACTCCGCTTCGCTTCGTTCAGAATGACAGAAGAGGATCTCGTAGAGGTTTTAAATTGGCATGAGTTCGTGCTTATTTTCACTATCTCTTGACAGAAATCTTGACAGGGAGGCGGGAAGGAAATATAGTTATTAATTCAAGAAATTTCTAAAAAACCCGTCTGGTGGCCGGTGAGGCAAAGCCGTCCCGGGGCCGCGAGATTCTTCGCTTCGCTCAGAATGACAGATGGGCGCTCAGCTTAGGAAAAAAGAGCCCTCAGAATGAAGAGGGGCGCTCAGTAAGGAAAAACGGGCGCTCAGCTGACATGGGGGGCGCTCAGAAGGATAAGGAGCGCTCGGAATGACGGGGAAGTGCTCAGAAGGGCAGGGCTCAGCTCAGTAGGACCGAGCCTCGGTCGGCAGAACCGGGCTTAGCCCCGCAGGCAGGGCGCTTCCTCCGGAATGGCGGATTTGGGCGAAAGACAGAGGTGCTGGAGTGGTGGAAAGCATTTTCACCCCTCACCCTAACCCTCTCCCCTCAAGAGGAGAGGGGATTGATAATGTTATCTTCCATCAGGAAGATTTAGGGGGGGCCAGCAAATCTGGGCGAAAGCGAGGTTTTGGCAAGTGTCCCTTATCAGAAGGCTATCTTTGCCGGTCAGGGTGTAAGGTAAGGTACCAGTTATGAAAATGTATCTGATGACCCCGGGTCCTACGCCGGTAGCCCCGGAAACCAATCTGGCCATGGCGCAGCCCATCATCCACCACCGGTCTCCGTTGTTCATGGAGATCCTGGGGGAAGTGCGGGCGGACTTGAAATATCTCTTCGAGACGCAGCAGGAAGTGCTGATCTTCGCGGCCACGGGCACCGGCGCCATGGAAGGGTCGGTAGCCAACCTCCTGAGCCCCGGCGACACGGCCCTGGTGGTGGACGGCGGCAAGTTCGGCGAACGCTGGACGGAACTGTGCAACGTCTACGGCGTCAAGGTGGAGCGGCTGGCAGTAACCTGGGGCAAGGCCGTGGACCCCAAGGCGGTGGCCCAGATGCTGGACGCCAACCCGGCCATCAAGGCGGTCTTTGTCCAGGCCAATGAGACCTCCACGGGCGTGTCTCACCCGGTGCAGGAACTGGCGGCAGTGACCAAGGACCGGCCCGGCACCATCCTGGTGGTGGACGCGATCAGCGCGCTGGGGGGCTACGAGCTGCCCATGGACGCCTGGGGCATCGACGTGCTGGTGGCGGGCTCGCAGAAGGCGATGATGCTGCCCCCGGGGCTGGCCTTTGCGGCGCTCTCGCCCAAGGCCTGGGGCTTCGTGAAGGAATCGAAATGCCCCAAGTATTACTTCAATTTCTCCAAGGCCCTGAAATCGGCGGAGAAAAATCAGACCCCCTATACCTCGCCGGTGTCCCTGATCCTGGGGCTGAAAGAAGTGCTGGGGAAGATCAAGGCCGTGGGGCTGGACAAGATTTACGCCCACAACCGGCGGCTTTCCAAAGCCTGCAAGGCGGCCATGAAGGCCATGGGCCTGGAGCTCTACTCCAAGGATAATCCCTCCACGGTGCTGACCGCGGTGCTGGCGCCCGCGGGAGTGGACGGCCAGAAGGTGGTGGCGGAGCTGCGCAAAAAAGGCATCTGGATCGCGGGCGGCCAGGCCGAAGCCAAAGGCAAGATTTTCCGTATAGCCCATATGGGGTTCATTGATACCGTAGACCTCTTAGGCACCATCGGCGGCCTGGAAGAAGTGCTCACCACCCTGGGTTATAAGGTGACCCCGGGCGTGGGCCTCAAAGCGGCGCAAGAGGTCCTGGCCAAGGAGGCGGCGGCATGAAGGTCCTGATCAGCGACAACCTGCACCAAGACGGGGTGGCGGTCCTGGAGGCCCAGCCCAACATCGAAGTGGTGAATAAGCCGGGCATGAAACCGGAGGAGCTGCAAGAGGCCATCAAGGACGCGGACGCGCTGGTGATCAGGAGCGCCACCAAGGTGACCCCGGAACTGATGGCCCATGCGCCCCGGCTCAAGGTGGTGGGCCGGGCCGGCACCGGCCTGGACAACGTGGACATCCCGGAGGCGTCGAAGCGGGGCGTCGTGGTGATGAACACCCCCGGCGGCAACACCATCACCACCGGCGAGCACGCGCTGAGCCTGATGATGGCCCTGGCCCGGAACATCCCCCAGGCCGCGGCTTCCATGCGGGAAGGCAAGTGGGAGAAGAAGAAGTTCCAGGGCACGGAGCTGTTCAACAAGACCCTGGGGATCATCGGCATGGGGCGCATCGGCACGGTGGTGGCGGAGCGGGCCCTAGGCCTGAAAATGCGGGTTTTGGGCTACGACCCCTTCATCACCAAGGAAGCGGCCGCGGACCTGGGGGTGGAAATGGTGTCCCTGGATGACCTCTTTGCCCGGGCCGACTTCATTACCCTGCATACCCCCAAGACCAAAGAAACGGCCAAAATCATCAACAAGGCCGCGTTCAAAAAGATGAAACCCGGGGTGCGCATCGTCAACTGCGCCCGGGGCGGCCTGGTGGACGAAAAAGACCTGCTGGAGGCCCTGAAGTCGGGCAAGGTGGCGGGCGCGGCCCTGGACGTCTATGAGACGGAGCCGCCGGGTGCGGACTTTCCGCTGCGGGAGCTGCCCAACGTCATTTGCACCCCGCATCTGGGTGCGTCCACGGAAGAGGCCCAGGCCAACGTGGCGGTGGCGGTGTGCGAGCAGATCGTGGAACTGCTGCTCTACGGCACCATCAAGAACGCAGTGAACGCCCCGTCGGTGAGCCAGGAGACCATGGCCAAGCTGAAACCCTACCTCACTCTCGCCGAAGCCCTGGGCGCGTTCCAGGGGCAGATGAGCGAAGGGGCCATTTCGGCGATCAGCATCGCCTATGTTGGCGAAGTCGCCAAGCTGGACACCAAGCCCCTGACCCACTCCATCCTTAAGGGGATGCTCTATCCGGTGATGCACGACGAAGTGAACTACGTGAACGCACCGGCCGTGGCTGCGGCCCGGGGCATCCACATCAGCGAAGAGAAGGTCTCCTCCGCGGAGGACTTCGCCACCCTGATCCGGCTGACGGTGCGGGTCAACAACGAAGAAAACATGGTGGCCGGGACCATCTTCGGGAAATACGAGCCCCGGCTGGTGCGGATCAATAAGTTCCGCCTGGAGGCCAATCCCGAGGGCCACATGCTGTTCATCTATAACACCGACCGTCCGGGGGTGATCGGGGCCATCGGCAGCACCATCGGCAAGCACCATATCAATATCGCCCGGATGACCGTGGGTCAGGAAAAGGAGCGGGGGCAGAACATCATCCTGCTCACCACGGACACGCCACTGACCTCGGAATGCCTCAAAGACGTGCGGGCCCTGGAACACGTGGCCATGGCCATACCCTTGGAACTGTAGGGTTTTGGTGGCACGGGCTTGCCAGCCTGTGCAGGCGTTGGGCGCAGCCTGGAAAGGCTGCGCCACCCAGAATTGAGAGGAGGCAACATGGCCGAGGAAGAGGACAAGGGCTATACGGTCAAGGACCGGCGTTTCCTCCACATGAGCGAAGAAGAGAAGGCCGCGCAAAAGGAAAAGGAAGCCTCTAAGGCCGCAGAGGCAGAGGCCCCCAAAAAAGAGGCTAAGCCCGCGGCTGGCGGCTCCGATGTGCCGCTGCCGGAAATCACCTTCCCTTCTTTTCTCTTTTCCATGAGCACTGCGGTCTTCGTCAACTTGGGCGCGGTGGCCGACCCGGCCACCGGGGAGATCAATAGGAATCTTCCTCTGGCCAAGCAGACCATCGATCTTTTGGGGATGCTCCGGGAAAAGACCAGGAACAACCTGACCAAAGAAGAAGAGGACCTGTTCGACCACCTCCTTTATGATTTGCGCATGCGATACATCAAGGAGGCGAAATAGCCACGGTCTATGTTGCTAGCGCTAATTCGTGGGATTTGATAGATTTTTCGGGGGAGGACGACCGCTGCCGGTGCCTCCCCCTGGTATTTTCCGGAGACTAGGGCAAGCGCACTCCCCAGTGGCAATCACTGACAGGTTTTTGAAGAATTATCTTCACCGGAAATCCAAGGCCTGATAGTAAACAAGATATCTAAAGTCCCCCTTTGAAAGAGGGGATTTAGGGGGATTTCAGACGCTTAGCAAATCCCCCCTAACCCCCCTTTTTCAAAGGGGGGATAAGAACCTTCCCGGTTTTCAATGGGGAAGATAAGAACTGGTTCCTTTATTTTTCAAAATATGACCCCGCCTCTCCGCAAATTGACCCTTACCCCTGGTGTGGCCGGCTTGCAGGTGCTGTGCCCGGCCAAAGTCAATCTCTATCTGCGGGTTTTAGGCCGCCGCCCCGATGGCTACCATGATTTGCTTTCCATCATGCAGCCTTTGAGTCTGGCTGATGAATTGATCGTCACCCCTACTTCCCCGGGTATTTTTCTGGACTGCGACCAGCCGGGGATACCCAAAGGTCCGGGGAACCTGGTGTGGCAGGCGGCCTTGGAGTTTCAACGGACCACGGGCAAGAAGGTGGGGGCCCATATCCAACTGCAAAAGCGCATTCCTGCGGCTGCCGGGTTGGGAGGGGGCAGCAGCGATGCGGCCGGCACCTTGCTGGCCCTGAACGCCCTGGCGGGCGAGCCCCTCAAGGCCGAGGCGCTCCATGAGCTGGCCGTGGGCCTGGGCGCGGACGTGCCTTTTTTCCTGGGGCTCTCTCCGGCAATGGCCCGGGGGATCGGCGAAAAGCTTTCTCCGCTGGAGTTGCCCGGGTACTGGTACCTGCTCCTCAATCCCGGAGTCAGGGTTTCCACCCGCTGGGTCTATGAAAGTCTGGACCTGGAGTCTTTAAAGAGGTATAAAGTTCTGGATGAAGGTAACTGGGATCCGGGACAACCGGCCGCTTGGGTCCATAATGACCTGGAAACCGTTACCTTGAAGAAATATCCCCAACTCGCGCAGTTGCTGGAGACCCTGGGAGGCCTGGGGGCTCAGGCCCGGGGTATGTCCGGGAGCGGTCCCACTCTTTTCGGACTGTTCCCCACTCTGGAGGCGGCCCGTCAGGCCGGGCAGGAATTGCGGGGGGATTTCCCGGGCTGGATGGCCGTAGCCCGGGGCCTTACCGGCCAAGAAGCGACCACGGCCTGGGGTGACCAGACATGGATGATTTGAAGATCTTCAGCGGCAACGCCAACCGGCCCTTGGCCGAGAAAATCTGTCAGCACCTGGGAGTGGCCATAGGTGAGGCAGTGGTGGGAAAGTTCTCCGATGGGGAGCTGATGGTGGAGTTCCGGGAGAATGTGCGGGGCAAGGACGTCTTTGTGGTCCAGCCCCTGTCCGTGCCCTGTAACGAGTACCTGGTGGAACTCCTCTTGATGGTGGATGCCTTGAAAAGGGCGTCCGCGGCCTGTATTACCGCGGTGGTGCCTTATTACGCCTATGCCCGGCAGGACCGGAAAACCGCGCCCCGGGTGCCCATTTCCGCCAAGCTGGTGGCGGACTTGATCACCACCGCCGGGGCTAACCGCCTTTTGACTATGGACCTGCACGCCGGCCAGATCCAGGGGTTTTTTAATATCCCTGTGGATCACCTCTTTGCCGCGCCGGTGCTCCTGGATTATATCCGGGAGCGGTTCGGCCCCGACGTGGTGGTGGTTTCCCCGGATGCGGGCGGCGTGGAGCGGGCCCGGGCCTTCGCCAAAAGGCTGCACACTTCTCTGGCCATCATTGACAAACGCCGGGAGGGGCCGGCGATTAAAGCCATGACCCTCATCGGCAATGTCTGGGGCAAAGAGGCCATCATCCTGGATGATATGATCAATACCGGGGCCACGGTGACCATGGCTGCGGAACTGTTGATCCGCCACGGGGCCCGGGGGGTGCATGCCTGCATTACCCACCCGGTGATGGCCCGCAACGCGGTGAGCAATCTCCAGGGCTCCCTGCTCCAAAGCCTGGCGGTCACCGACAGCATCCCCCTGGAACCGGAGGCCGCGGCCCTGGAGAGGATCCAGGTGCTGTCCGTGGCCCCCCTGCTGGGGGAGGCCATCAGCCGCATTCACAACCAGGATTCCGTCAGTTCGTTGTTTGTTTAAAATCTTCGGTTGGTCATTATTGAACAGTTATCTGTATTTGGGAAATCGTGTCTCAAAGAAAGAGCGGGCTGTAAAGTCCCCCTTTGAAAAAGGGGGGATAAGAAATGCTTCTGATTAGAATCCCAACCACCTCTTGTTTGGCATAATTCCCTAATTTTATGACCTAGTTCTCATGTCCAGAGAATTTTTCACCGAAAACCGTCACCTGGTGGTGGGCTTGGGGAACCCGGGCCCGCAGTATGCCTGGAGCCGGCATAACCTGGGATTTTTGGTGGTGGCTGCCTTGGCGGAGCATTGGCGGATTCCTTTGACCCGCAGCACTCTGGACGCCACCTGGGGCCAGGGCAGGGTAGGGGGGAAGACCATAGTTTTGGGCCAACCCGCGACCTATATGAACCTGAGCGGCCGCGCAGTTTCCCGGCTGCTGGCCTATTTCAAATTTTCTCCTGACAACTTGGTGGTGATTCACGACGATCTGGATGTACCCTTCGGACGCCTGAAGATCGTGGAGCGGGGTGGGCCCGGGGGTCATAAAGGTGTGCTCTCCATTATCAACGCCCTGGACACCGAGGAATTTATCCGGGTGAAGCTGGGGATCGGCCGGCCGCCCCGGGAGATGCCCACGGAAAACTACGTGCTCTCCCACTTTTCCCGGGAAGAGGAGGAGACCGTGGCCGGATTGGTGGAGCGGGGCGCCGGGGCGGTGGATTGCCTGATCCGGGAGGGGCTGCACGCGGCGCAGAATCGGTTTCACGGGACACCTGGCGATTAGAAAATGAATCAAGTCTGCTTAGAATAGTTCAAAGTTCAAGGTTAGAGGCGGGCCGCTGCCTGTTGCTGGTAATGATGCGGTTCTACGCCGGCCTTCCAAGGGCCGGGCTTTTAAGTCCCCCTTTTTAAAGGGGGATTTAGGGGGATTATCAGCCGCCTACCTAATCCCCCCTAACCCCCCTTTAGAAAAGGGGGGAAATAAGAGATTCTTCACTCCGCTGCGCTCCGTTCAGAATGACAGAAGTGGGACTCACAGGATTTCAACTTTGAACCTTGAACCTTAAACTTTGAACTTTTCTAACTATGCGAATCCTCTTCATCTCCCCCAACCGCCTGCGCCTGGTGGTGCCGCCCCTGCCGCTGGGGCTGGCTTCGGTGGTGGCCGCGGTGAAAAATGACCATGAAGTCCGGGTCCTGGATTTCATGTTTGCCGCTGACCCCCTGGGGCAGGTGCGTCGCGCCGTGGCCGAGTTCTCCCCGGAGATCATCGTCCTATCCGTCAGGAATATCGACAACCAGGACAGCCGCCATCCCGAGTCTTTCATCCGCGAGGTGAAGGATCTGGTGGACCTGCTCCGGCAACTCAGCGCCGCTCCTATCGTGGTGGGAGGAGCCGGGTTCAGCATCATGCCCCGGGAATTCATGGATTTTCTTAAGGCCGACTTCGGGGTGGCCGGGGAAGGGGAGGCGGCCTTCCGGGATTTTTTGTCGGCCTTTGCGGGCGCTCGAGATTGGGGAAGGGTCTCGGGGCTGGTATGGCGGCAAGCTGGGGGTTGGAGGCTAAATCCGGTGCAACGGGTGGCCGACCTGAAGGCCTTGCCCCGGCCGGCCCTGGAATATTTTACGCCCCGACTCTACCAGGAAGCCGTGGGCAGCGCCAAACTGCCGGGCATGGTGCCGGTGCAGACCCGGCGGGGCTGCCCCATGAAATGCATCTATTGCACCACTCCCATATTGGAAGGGCGGCGGTTCCGGGCCTGGGAGCCTACCCAAGTTGCGTCCTGGCTGGCGGCCTGGCATGAAAAATGGGGGTTAACGCGCTTTTATTTCGTGGACAATCTCTTTAACTGCCCCCCGAGCTATGCCAAGAAACTCTGCCGGGCCATCCTCGATCTCCAACTGCCCTTGCAATGGGGGGCGCTGATTAACCCCGCGGCCCCGGACCGGGAGCTGTTCCGTCTCTGCCGGGAGGCCGGCGGGGTCTTCATGCAGGTGGGCAACGAAAGCGGCTCGGAATTGACCCTGACCCGATTGGGCAAGGGCTTCGGCCGGCGGCAGGTGGAGCTCACCTTGCGCCTGCTGGAGGAGGAAGGCATCGCCTATTCCTGCTTCCTGCTGCTGGGCGGGCCTGGGGAAACCCGGGAGACGGTGGCCGAGAGCGTGGCCCTGTTAGAGCAATACCGCCCCCAACTGGTGAATCTGACCGTGGGCATCCGGATTTATCCGGGGTTGGCCCTGCACCGGCTGGCCCTGGCAGAAGGATTGCTGGACCCCGGGGATAATCTTCTCCAGCCCCGGTTTTACCTGGCCCCGGCCGTTAAGGAGTGGATTTGGGAGTATCTGGAAGGGGTGATGGCGCGGCATCCCAACTGGATTTTTTAAGGCGGTCTCTCGTAATAATAAGCTGCCAGCAAGCAGCCGCGGCTTTGTAGGGGGGCACCCGTGTGTGCCCCCCGACGTTCGCAAAAACCCCATCTCTCAATCCATAAATGTCGAGATGATCATAGAATTAACCCATTGGGACTTGCGACCGCCAGGGCGGACACGTGGGTCCGCCCCTACAAGAAAATTCCAGTTTGTTGGCGGATGGGAATAAAAAACTCTTTATTAGTTTATCGAAGATCGCGGTCCGAAAACCGAAGACCTAACTGAGGGGAAGATCAATGGCACCGAGAGACGACGACGAGCGGGAGCGCCTGACCTGGAAAGAGATCGATCAGCGCCGGGATCGCCAGCAGTATCAGGGTCCCAAAAAGCCGCGGCTGCCTAAAAAAGAGGCGGAGAAGGTGCGGTTGGAGGCGTTGCGCCAGGCCGAGGCCCTGTTCAAGGGCAAAAGGGGACGCCCGGAATACCGCGCGGCTCTGAAGGAGTTAGAGGCCCTCCACGGGACCAAGAAATTTACGATATTTGTAAAGAAGTTTCTGGAAGAATACGGGCTGCCGGAGGAGTGGGGGGCGCTGAACCGGCTGCTGGATTATCCGGACGCGGGAGTGGTGGTGGAGGTCTTGCGGGCCATGGCAGCGCAGGCGGGAGCCCGCAGCCGTGTGGAGCAACAGGGTTTCAGGGGCCGGGTCCAGGTCCTGGCTTTAACCAGCCCGTACCCGGAAGTCAGGCAAGAGGCGGAGGAAATATTGGCGGGGCTTTAGGGGTTAATTAAAAATATCGGTCCCACAAAATATTATGAAAAATACCTTGACAAATAATTTTATCTATTAATATAATATAATAAATTATTTTATATTTGGGAAAAAAGTTTACAGCAAAACCCTAACTTGCACCCACCTGAAATCTCCTGAGCCCTCAAAGGGACCCGCGCAAGCAATGGGAGAGGCAAGCTTATGGTCGGGAATGATTGCCATCTGGCCTCCGGGGAGGCGAACTTTCGGAATCCCGGCCGGACTCCGCCCTTAAGCCGCATCCTCACCGTTTACCCCCCGTTGCTGCAGATCCTGGCCAACCTGCCCCTGTATGCCCGCTCCGAGCTGCCGGTGCTTTTGGCGGGAGAGCCGGGCACGGGCAAGGAATTGGTGGCCGAGGCCCTCTGGCAGTTAAGTCCCCGCAGCAGCCAGTCCTTTTTGCGGATCAATTGCGCCACCTTGCTGGAGTCCTTGGCCTGCAGCGAGCTCTTCGGCCATTTGCAGGGCTCTTTCACCGACGCCCGCCGCAGCCGCTGCGGCAAGTTCAAGTTGGCCCACGGCGGGACCCTGTTTCTGGACGAAGTGGGAGATTTGCCCCTGGCGATCCAGCCCCGGTTGTTGCGGGCCGTGGAGCAGGGGGAGATTGAGCCCGTGGGCGCGGATGCCCCCATCCGGGTGGATGTGCGGCTGGTGGCCGCCAGCAATCAGGACCTGCCCGGTCTCATCGCCCAGGGGCGGTTCCGCCACGATCTCTATGACCGCCTGGCGGTGTTGTTCCTGCATCTGCCGCCCCTGAGGGAGCGGGGGGAGGACATTTTGCTGCTGGCCTCCCATTTTGCCCGGGAAGCGGCCCAGCTCCTGGACCGGAAGAGGCCGGTGGGGTTCACTGCGGCTGCGGCCCGTCGCCTGCAGCAGCACTTTTGGCCGGGAAATGTCCGGGAACTGAAGAACGTCATCACCCGGGCCGTGCTCTTTAACACCGGGGCCTTGATCCGGGAGCGGGACCTGTCTTTTACCCCCCAATTGGCGGGCAGGGGCGGGCCGGCTTATCTCCCCCGGGTGCAGGACCTGCCGGCCCGTCCGGGCCGGACCCAATTGGAGGAGCTGCTGCTGGCGGAAGGGGGCAACATCTCCGCCCTGTCCCGGCGGCTCAAAGTGTGCAGCAAGACCATCTACCGCTGGCTGCACTCGCATCATATCGACCTGATGCAGATCCGCACCGCCCCGGGGAATTAAAGATTCACCACTAAGACACCAAGGCACAAAGGTTCACCAAGAAATAAGAAAGAAAATGCCCTGGCAGAGCCAGGGCATTTTCTCTTCTCTTCGAGGTTCTTTGTGTCTTCGTGTCTTGGTGGTGAGTCTCTTTAAAGCACAGTCTTCACGGCGGCCTTGGCCAGCTCGACGATGCGGTCCGGGAAGACCCCGAAGCCCAGGACAATGGCGATCAAGGCATAATTCAGGCAGCGGATGGGGGTGGAGATGGTGACCGGCGGCAAATTGGGGTCATCGGTGAAATAGGAGCAATAGATCACCCGCAGATAGTAATAGAGCGAAATGGTGCCGTTCACTGCGCCGATCAGGACCAGCCAGAAATAGCCTGAGTTCATGGCGGAAGTCATGAGCAGGAGTTTGCCGGTGAAGCCGATGGAGGGCGGCACGCCCGCCAGGGCAAAGAGGCCGACGATCAGGCTCAGGCTGAGCAGGGGGCTGCGGCGGTACAAGCCGGCCAGCTCCTGGATCTTCAAATCCCGGCCGTCCTTGGCCACCTCGGAGATGACCATGAACACGGTGAAATTCATCACCAGGTAGGCCAGGGCATAATAGACCGCGGCCACGTAGCCTGCCTCCTTCATGGTCAGGATGCCCATGAGGAAGTAGCCGGCGTGGGCAATGGAGGAGTAGGCCAGCAAGCGTTTAAAGTCTTTCTGGACGATGGCCACCAGGTTCCCCAGAGTCATGGAGACGATGGAGAGGAAGACCAGGGCCTGGGCGAAGTGGTAACCGTAGCCCACCCCCAGGGCTACCAGGCGGAGCAGCAGGGCCACGGCCGCGGCCTTGGACGCGGTGGCGATGAACGCGGTCACCTGGTTGGCGGCGCCCTGGTAAACGTCCGGGGCCCAGAAATGGAAGGGGAACACCGAGAGTTTAAAGAAGAAGCCCGCCAGGGCCAGGAGCAGCCCCAGCAAGCCAATGGGGCTGGCCAGGAGTTTCGGCAACTGCGGCAGAATCTCCGAGAGATAGGTGGTATGGGTGGCCCCGAAGAGGTAGCTCAGCCCGAAGAGCATCACGCCCGAAGAAACCGCGCCGATCAAGAGGTACTTGATGCCCGACTCCACGTCGATGCCGTCGCCCCGGCGCAGGGGCACCAGGATATACAAGGAATAGGAGGAAAGCTCCAGGGACACGTAAATGGTGAGCAATTCCACGGAGCTGACCAGCAGCATCATGCCGATGGTGGTGGTGGTCAGGAAAAGGAAGAATTCCGCGTGATAGCGTTCTTCGATATGGGCCAGATTGTGGGAAATGGTCAGCACCAGGAAGAAGGCCAGGGCCAGGGCGAACTTGAAAATCTGGCTGAAGAGGTCCACCCGGTAGGCCTTATAAAACAACTCCCCGTGCTGGAAGAGGCAGAAGGCGGTGACCACCAGGCCGCCCCCAGCCAGGAGAATGGCGATCTGGTAATCGGTCTTGACCTGGGGCTGGCGCTTCAGGGTAAGGATAAAGAAGACCAGGGCTGCGCCCAGGTAATAGAGTTCCGGTCCGAAGAGCATCACGTTCATCTTCACATTCCCTGGAGAAAGGGTACCACTGCGGACTTAATCATGCCCACCATGGTTTGGGGGAAGAAGCCGAAAAAGACCAGAGTGGCGATGAGAATCATCCGGGGCAGGCCCAGAAAAGGACTGACGTCCTCAAAGTGCGTAAACTTGGGATTCGGGGTGTTGAAAAAGGTGCTTTGCACCACCCGCAGGGCAAAGAGAGCGCCCACCACCAGGGCGGCGATGGCCAGCAGGCCGTTCACCGGGTAGACTTTGACAGTGGCGATGAAGACCAGCAGTTCCGCCCAGAAGCTGGCCATGCCGGGGACGCCGGCGCCGCAGAGTGCGGCGGTGATAAAGAAGGCGGAAGCTATGGGCATGATCTTGGAGAATCCGCCCAGCTCGTGGATATCCCGGGTGTGGGTGCGGTCATAGATATAGCCCACCGAAGAGAAGAAGAGGGCGGTCATAATGCCGTGGGCGAACATCTGGAAGACCGAGCCGTTGATGCCGTCGATGGTGCCCGTGGACAGCCCCAGGCAGACGATGCCCATGTGGGACACGGAAGAATAACCAATGACGTACTTCAAGTCGGTCTGGGCCAGGCCCACGAAGACCCCGTAGACAATACCGATGGTGGCCAGCAGGGCCATGAGATGGGCCCAATACTGGAAGCCTTCGGGGCAGAGGAACATGGCCACTCTCAAGATGGCAAAGGAGCCCAGCTTCATGAGCACGCCCGCGTGGAGCATGGACACCGCGGTGGGCGCGGCCACGTGGCCCACGGGCGACCATGTGTGGAACGGCCAGACAGCAGCCAGGACGCCGAAACCGAAGAACAGGAGGACAAAGGCCACTTTCTGCACCCAGGGGGAGAAGTGGGCCCCATGGAGGGCCACCATGTTGAAGGTGCCCAGGCCCGAGGAGGCGTACAGCAGCAGCACCCCGGGAATGATGAGGCCGCTGCCCGCCATCAGGTACAAGGTCAGCTTCATGGCCGCATATTCTTTACGGGTGGAGCCCCAGACCAAAATCAGGATGTACATGGGGACGACGGCGATTTCATAGAAGAGGAAGAACATGAACAGGTCATAGGACATGAACACGCCGAAGACCCCGGTGACCAGGGCCAGGATCCAGATGAAGAACTCCTTGGTCCTGACTTCCAACTCCCACATGGTGAGGACGCCGGTGAAGATGACGATGCCGGTGAGGAGCAGCATGGGGGCGTTCAGGCCTTCGACCCCCACAAAGTAGGTGATGCCGAAGGTCTTCACCATCTCGTACTTTTCGACGAATTGCAAGCCTCCCAGGGCCTTGTCGTAATTGGCGAAGGTGTAGAGAGCCAGGCCCAGGGAGACGCCCGCAGCTATAAGGGAGACGGCCCGGATGAGGAACTTCTGGTTCTCCTTCAACAACAGGAGAATGACCAGGCCCGTCAGCGGGGCCAGGAGCATGCAGGACAGAACCGGAAAGGTGGCAGCATGTTCGGTCATATCAGCGACCCATCAAGAGATATAGCCCGACCCCAGCCAGGACCAGGACCATGAAGAGCATATTCAGTTGCACGAACGCGGTCTGGAGGAAAGACAGCAGCCGGCCGCTGCCGATGGTGGAGAAAGCAACCGCGTCGACGCCGCCGTCCACCACCCGGCGGTCGTTGTAAGTAAAGATCCGGGAAAAGGTGCCGTAGATGAAGGTGTTCAGGAACCAGCGCCAGAAATGGTCCATGTACCATTTCTGGATAAAGAAGTTCTGGAGCGCCGGGAACTTGCTGATGAAGCCCACGCACTTGGCGTCCTTGCGGCCCCAGTCGTACCACGCCAGGGCGATACCGCCCAGAGCGCAGCCCACCGCAGAGAACAGCAGGGTGTATTCGATGTGGTGGGGATGGGCTTCGCCCAGGAGGAATTTTTGTAAGTATTCCTGGCAGAAACCCAAGATACACGTAAAGAAAGCCAGGACGAGCAAGGGGAAGGACATCACCCAGGGCACGCCGTGGCCCTCATCGTGGCCGTGGCCGCCATGGCTGTGCGCCTCCTCTTCCACATGGCCGGGGACTTTGCCATAAGCCCCGGGCTTGGGGAAGAGCATGACGAAGATCACCCGGAAGGAGTAGTAGGCGGTGAGGAAGGCGCCGAAGAGGCCCAGGATCAGCCACATTTTGTTATCCAGTTGGGCCAGGGCCCCCAGAATCGCCTCCTTGCTGAAGAACCCGGAAAAGGGGAAGATGCCGGCCAGGGCCAGGGAGGCGATGGTGATGGTGACCATGGGGATGTAGAGCTTGCGGCCGCCGTTAGTGGCCATGGTAAAGAAGTCGTTGGTGCCGAAATGATGGATAAAGACGCCGGAGCACAAGAAGAGCAAGGCCTTGAACGCGGCGTGGGTGGTCAGGTGATAGTAGCCCGGAAAAAGGGTGCCCGCGGCCAGGCCGGACGCGGCCAGGCCCATGGCCATGAAACCCAGTTGGCTCACCGTGGAATAGGCCCAGACCTGCTTGATGTCCGTGGCCACCATGCCCACGGTGGAAGACAGGATCAGGGTGATGGTGGAGATGCACAGCACCACGGTCATGGCCGTGGCCGAAGCCGCAAAGAAGGGGAAGATCCGGGTCAGTAAGAAAACACCGGCGGCCACCATGGTGGCGGAGTGCAGCAGGGCCGAAACCGGGGTGGGACCTTCCATGGCGTCGGGCAGCCAGACGTGGATGGGGAACTGGGCGCTTTTGCCCATGATGCCGCAGAAGATCAACAGGGCTGAAGTGGTGATGAGCCAGGGCGGCATGGACTTGGCCACCGCGGCGCTGTTCACCGAGGCGATGTCCAGGCTGCCGTAGAACAGGGTGAGGAAGACCAGGCCCATGAAGAAGCCGATGTCCCCGAAGCGGGTGACCACAAAGGCCTTTTTCCCGGCTTCGGAGGCGGAGAACTTCTCATACCAGAAACCGATGAGGAGATAGGAAGCCAGGCCCACCAATTCCCAGGCGATATAGAGCTGCAACAGGCCGCTGGAGATGACCAGCGTCAGCATGGCCAGGGCGAAGAGGGAGAGGTCGGCGTAGAAGCGCCCGAACCCCGGGTCGCCCGACATGTAGCCGATGGAGTAGATCTGCACCAGCCAGCTGATGGTGGCCACGATCACCAGCATCACCATGCTGGTGGGGTCAAGCAAGAACCCGAAGGGCACCTTCACCGTTTCGGACACCAGCCAGTCGAAGTTGTAGATAATGGGCTTGGAGACGTCCAGTTTGAAGAATAAGGTCCAGGCAATGATCACGGGGATGGTGGAGGCCGTAAGGGAGATGGCCAGAGACAGGTTGGGCCGCCTCCAGGTAAAGATCATGATCAGCGCAAAGGCGAGGAGCGGCAACAGGACCGTTGCCAGACAAGCCAGAAGGACAGGATCGCACGAGCCCATGATTAACCCCTAAGCTCAGTGGCGTGTTCGATGTTGATGGACTTGAGCTTCCGGTACACGGCCACGATGATGCTCAAGGCGATGGCGGCCTCGGCGGCGGCCACGGCCATGATGAACAGGGTGATGATCTGGCCCACCGCGGGGGTGGGGGCCAGAAAGCGGTTAAAGGCCATAAAATTGAGGCTCGCGGCGTTCAGAATCAGCTCCACGGAGATCAAAACGGCGATCAGGGAGCGCCGCACCAAGACCCCGTACAGGCCGATGGCAAACAGCACCAGGGCCAGGTAGAGGTAGGTTTCCAGTTGATTAAAGACCAGCATCACGGACCTCGATTAAGAGCTGCCGCGGCCGCCCCGGGCAATGACCACCGCGCCCAGCATAGCCACCAGCAAAAGTAAAGAGATCACTTCAAAGATCAAGGCGTAATTGGTGAGCAGGTAGTGGCCCAAAGTGGTGACGGACCAATCCGTGCTCCGCTGGGCCGCAGGGACCCACTGGGTCTTTCTGGTGAGAAGGCCCAGGAATACCAGGACTAAACCGGCGCCCACCACGCCGCCCAGGATTTTCGAGGCGCTCCGGGGGGGGCGGGGCAGATACAGGGGCTCGGAGAGCATAATGGCAAAGCAGATGGCGATGCAGATGGCCCCCACGTAAATGAGAATCTCCATCAGGGCCACAAAGGGGCTGTTGAGATAGAGGAACAGCCCGGCCACCCCGAACAGGCACAGGGCCAGCCCCAGCACGTTGTGGAAGATGTTGCGGGCGGCCACGGCGATGAGCGCGCCGATGAGAGTCACCGCCATCACCATAAAGAAGGCGACGGTGGCCACTGCCTGGGGGGAAAGAGAAAGGAGGCTCATTCTTTCACCTCGCTGCCTTCCGCCGGTTTTTTCGCAGCCGCGGCGGCCTTGGCTTTGGCTTCTTTGGCCGCGGCTTCGGCAGCAGCAGCCGCCGCGATATCCGCGTCCGTGGGCACCGGGGTGACGGGCAGGCCCGCGGCCTTCTGCCGCTGCTGCAGGAGCAGCAGATGGTCGATGACCGCGTCCTCCCGGGAAAAGCCCGCCAGGCGGTATTCCTGGGAGTATTCCAGGGCGGAGGTGGGGCAGACCTCGGTGCACAGGCCGCAGAGGCTGCAGTAATAGTGCTCGTGGATGTACCTGGTGGCCCGTTTCTGTTTTTCGCCCGGGAACTTGGCCCCTTCCACGGTGATGAGCTGGGAGGGGCAGGTGCGGGAGCACATCTCGCAGGCAATGCAGCGATGCGTTTGGGTCTCGGGATCGATGACGAGCTGGGGATAACCCCGGTACTTCGGGCTCATGGCAATTTTTTCCCGAGGATATTGGACGGTGACGATGGGTTTGGTGAAATAGCGGATGGTGACCGCCATGCCCGCCAACAGGCTCCAGAAACCCACCAGAATCTCTTTGAAGTAAGCTATCATTGCAGTTTAACCTTCAAGGGCCCTCAAAAGAGTTTCATCAGAAAGGCGGTAATCAGCAAGTTGGCAAAAGATAAGGGGATCAAAATCTTCCAGGCAAAGGTGACCAACTGGTCGAAACGCACCCGGGGGAAGGTCCAGCGGAACCACATGATCAGGAAGATCAGGGCGTAGACCTTGAGCAGGAACCAGACCACCCCGGGGAGGATGGGGCCTCGCCAGCCACCCAGGAAAAGCACGGTGGCCACCGCGGAGACAATGAACATGTTGGTGTATTCCGCGAGAAAGAAGAGGGCGAAGCGCATGCCGCTATATTCCGTATGGAAACCGGCAACCAACTCGGATTCAGCTTCAGGTAGATCGAATGGGGTCCGATTGGTCTCCGCGGTGGCGCAAATGATGTAAAGAATAAAAGCTAAGGGCTGCACCAGGATGAACCAGTACCGGCCCTGGGCGGCGACGATGTCGCTGAGTTTGAAGGAGCCCACCATGAGGAGGATGCTCATCACCGTCACCAGCAGGGGAATTTCATAAGCGATGTTCTGGGCCACGGAGCGGATGGCCCCGAAGACCGAGTACTTGTTGTTGGACGACCAACCGGCCATGAGGATGGCCAGGACCGTGAGGGTGGAGAAGGCCAGGATCAGGACAATGCCCACGTTCAGGTCTTTGATGATCAGGCTCTGGGAGAAAGGAATCACCAGGAAGGTGAGGAGCACCGGAAGAAAGACCACCACCGGCGCCAGGTAATAAACGGGCCGGTCCACTTCCTCCGGGGTGATGAGTTCCTTGGCCATGAGTTTCACGGCATCGCAGATGGTCTGGACGGAACCGTGCCAGCCCACTTCCATGGGGCCGGGCCGCAGCATAATATGGGCCGAGACCTTGCGCTCCATCCAGATAAGAAACAAGGCGTTCACCGACACCAGGGCGATAACCCCGATCAGGCCCACGACCATCCGGGCCACTTCCGTTCCCAAATATGACGCCAGCATTTCCATAATTCGCGCTCGTAAAGGTCCTTAGCGGTCGATCTCCGGGATCACCACGTCGATGGACCCCAGGATGGCCACCACGTCGGCTACCAGGTTGTCCTTAAAGCTTTCCACCATGAGGCTCAAATTGGCGAAAGACGGCACCCGCAGCTTGACCCGGTAAGGTTTGATATCTCCCTGGCTGACGATGTAACAGCCGAATTCGCCCCGGGCGGTCTCCACGGCCTGGTAGACCTCGCCGGCTGCGGGCTTGATCCGCTTGGGCACCTTCTCCGCCATGATGGGGCCGTTGGGCAGCTTATCCAGGGCCTGCTCGATGATGCGGCAGCTTTGCTCCATCTCCTCCAGGCGCACCAGATAGCGGTCGAAGATATCGCCGTTGGCCCCGGTGGGAATGTCGAAATCGAACAAGGGATAGGCGGAGTAAGGCTCGCTCTTGCGGATATCGTAAGCGGTGCCGCTGCCCCGGAGGCTGGGGCCGGTGATGCCGTAGAGCAGGCACTGCTCCTTGGTGAAGACCCCCACCCCTTTGGTGCGGTTGATAAAGATGACGTTTTTGGTCACCAGGTTGTGATAGTCCACCCAGCGGCTGCGGAGGCGCTTGATAAAGGCCCGGACCCCGAAGATGAAATCGTCGTCCAGGTCCACGGGCACGCCGCCGAAACGGTAAAAGCAATAAGTGAGGCGGGAACCGGTGATGCGGTCCAGCAGGTCCAGGATATGTTCCCGGTCATCAAAGCAATACATGATGGGGGTGAAGGCCCCCAGATCCAGGAGGTAGGCCCCGAACCACAGCAGGTGGGAGGTGATGCGGTTGAGTTCGTTGGTGATGACCCGGATGAACTCGGCCCGCTCCGGCACTTCCACGCCGATGAGCTTCTCCACGGCCATGCAATAGCCATGGTTGTAGGCCAGGGCGTGGAGGTAGTCCACCCGGGCCAGGTTGGGGAGAAACTGCAGATAGCTGCGGTTTTCGGCCATATGCTCATGAGCCCGGTGGCCGTAGCCGATGACCGGCTCCGCGGTGACGATATATTCGCCATCCATCTCCAGCAGGACCCGCAAGACCCCGTGGGTGCTGGGATGTTGGGGACCCAGATTGAGGACAAAGGTCTTTTCTTCGATTCCGGAGGTGATCATTTGGGCGCTTCCGCTTTTGCTTCCGCCTCTGCGGGGAATTCCTTCCGCAAGGGGTGGATGGTGGCATCCTCGGGAAGCAGCAGGCGCTTCAGGTTGGGATGCCCCGCGAACTTGATGCCGAAGAGGTCGTAGACCTCCCGCTCGTACCAGTCGGCCCCGGGATAGATGTGGCTGATGGTGGGGGCCTCGGTGTCCTTAGCCAGGGAGGCGTGGACCACGGTGCGGCAGAGTTCGCTGAAATTGGCGAAATGATAGACCAGGGTGAAGGCCTCCCGGGACGCGTCCACCGCGGTGAGGGACTCCAGGAAGCAGGCCTCCTTGAGCATGGCCTCAGCTACCGCCGGCATTTGCGCGGGGGTGGCGGCGACTTCCAGGTGATAGCCCGTCTTGGCGTAATCCCCGGGGGCCACCTTTTCCAGGTTCAGAGGCGCCAGGGCCTTGGAGATGCTATCTAGCAACATCGCGGAACTTCCTTAAACGGCCCCGTTTGGTGATTTTTTCTTCCAGCTTCAAGATGCCTTCGATCAACCCTTCGGGCCGGGGCGGGCAACCGGGCACATAGACGTCCACGGGGATGATCAGGTCGGCTCCCGGCACAATGGCATACTGGTTTTCATAATAGAAAGGCCCGCCGGAGATGGCGCAGTTGCCCATGGCGATGACCCACTTGGGCGCGGGCATCTGCTCGTAGAGGCGCACCACTGCGGGGGCCATCTTTTTAGAAATGGTCCCGGCCACGATCATCAGGTCCGCCTGCCGGGGCGAGGGCCGGAAGACCTCAGCCCCGAAGCGGGCCAGATCAAACCGGGCCATACCCACGGCCATCATCTCGATGGCGCAGCAGGCCAGGCCGAAGGTCAGGGGCCATAAGGAATTGGCCCGGGCCAGATTCAGGGCCTCTTCCAGGAGGGCCAAATGGATTAAGGGTTCACCTGTTTTCGCTTCCAACTGAATACTCCTCTGCACCAGGCATAGACGATGACCAGGGAGAGAATGCCTATGAAAATGGTAATTTCCACGAAGTCCCGCCAGACGTAGCCTTTGCCGTAGGCCAGCAGCACCGGGAAGAGGAAGAGCACGTCGACGTCGAAAGCCAGGAACAGCAAGGCAAAGAGGTAGTAGATGACGGCTACTTGGATCCAGGCGCTGCCGATGGCCGGCATGCCGCACTCATACACCGCGTCCCGGGTGGCGCCGAAGCTTTTGGGCGCGATCAGGTAAGCGATAATGATGGGGCCCATGGCAAAGAGGCCCCCGGCCAGCAGGTACACCAGAACGAAGGAAAAATCGCTCAAGGCCTCAGGGATTTCCAAAGCCCATTCTCCTTGTGCATTTTTTAACAAAAACTATGTTGTTATACCTAGTTGGGAAAAACTTAGTCAAGGGTTTTTTTCTTCTGGAGGAAAAATCGTATAGGATAGTCGGAAAATCATACAGAATAGCCGGAGGAGAAAGTCCCGTCCCCGAGGGTGAACGAGTCGGGTACAGGGGTTCTTTCTTGGGAAGAATACCTCCTTCTCCAGAGACCGTTCATGGAAATTTTAGGGCTATTTTTGACCGAAGCTTGCCGCCGGGGGAGAGAAAAGGTTAATGAGCCTTTTGCAAAATGCTTATTTAATCGTAAAGACTCTCCGCGAATTCTCTGCGTCCTCTGCGTCTCCGCGGTGAATTTCCCTGTTTTTCACCGCAGTTATTCATGGGCCATTGGCCCACCCGTAAAGCATGAAAAGTTCTGGTGGGGCGGGCCTCCGTGCCCGCCGCGCGTCTGGCGGGCAGGGACGCCCGCCCCACCCATTCCCTCTTTCCGGAGAAGCTAAGTGGGCAGTGCCCACCCTACAGAATGAACTTTTCGAAGCAGTTATCCATGGGCCGTATGGCCCACCCGTAAAGCATGAAAAGGGAACGTAGGGGCGGGCGTCCCCGCCCGCCCGGGTAACCGCACAGGCTGGAAAGCCTGTGCCACCGCCCGGGACTTTTCAGGACAGAGGCGCAGAGAGCGCAGGAGAGGATGCGCAGAGAAAAAGACTTTTGCAAAAGCCTAGTTAATTTTAAAAGATCAAGCGATATGGTAGAAGTAGGATATCTTTCGCCGTCCTGGAGATGGTTATGGGTATTCGCACATATTTGATCCTGTCCAATCTGGTGCTGATTGTTCTGCTGATATTCGGCATGTTGGGCATGGCCGAGCAGCTCTCCCAGCGCCTCACCAAACAAAGCCTGGCCAACGCCGAGCGGGGCTCCCGGAAAAACATCGAAGCTTCCTACAAGATCGCCGAAAACGTGCTTTCCGTATATGGGCAGCGGCTGGTGGAGAGAGACGTGGAAGGCGCGGCCAAGGCCCTGGCTTTTCGGCTTAAAGGGCGGGATTTCACCGATTATGGGAAGCTGCGGGAAGATGAATCCTTGCGGCGTATTGCCACCAGGGATATCGAGACCCCCGAGGGCGTGGCCGGAAATCTGTTGGTTTACGACAACCGGGGGGTCATCGTCTTCGCCCGCAACCGGGCGGCCGAGGGCCGCAATGTCTTGCAGTGGCAGACAGACTATGCCCAAACTCATGCTCTAATCGAGCGCTCCCTGACTGAAGATACCGTCAAGGGCTACTTTACCTTCTTCGATCAGGCGAAAAATAAGGAGAGGCAAAGGTTCTCGGTGCGGATCCACGTTCCCGGAACCCCGTTCATCGTCTCCGGGTCAGTCAATGTCGACGAATTCTTCCTGCCGGCCCAGAAGAAGCTGAAGCTGGCCAGTGAGCAGGTGATGGCTGAGTCCCGGAAACGTTTCACGGAGTCTTCCAAGGGAATTGTCCGGCAGGTTTACCGGGTGACCTTGATGGGGGGCGTATTTTTCTGCATTGTTGGGGCCTTCTCAGGGCTGTGGTTTGCCACTCATATTTCTCGCCCTATCCTCGGGCTGCGGGACGGGGTCAAGGAGGTGGGGGAAGGCAATTTTGAGGTGGCGGTGCCGGAGAAAGGCGCCCGGGAAGTAGTCCAGCTGGCCCAGTCTTTCAACCAATTGGGCCAGCAGCTCACGGATTATATGGAGAAGCGGGATTTTATCCGGGACACCTTCAGCCGCTATGTCACCCAGGAGGTGGTAAAGAAGCTCCTGGAGGATAAAGAAGCCCTGGAATTGGGGGGCGAGATGCGGGATGTGTCGGTGATCATGTCCGATCTCCGAGGCTTTACGGCTTTGACCGCGGATATGCATCCGGAAAAGGTCATCACTTTCCTCAACCGCTATCTGGGCAAGATGATCGAAATTCTGGTGGATTATCATGCCATCATCGACGAGATCGTGGGCGACGGGATTTTGGCCTTTTTCGGCGCGCCGGAGCCCCTGGCGGACCATCCGGTCCGGGCCGTGGCCTGCGCCCTGGCAATGCAGGCGGCCATGGAGGAGATCAACGCCTTGAACGTCGCGGACGGGCTTCCTAATCTGGAGATGGGCATTGCCGTCAACACCGGCGCGGTGGTGGTGGGCAACATCGGCTCGGAGAAGCGGGCCAAATACAGCGTAGTGGGTTCCCATGTAAATTTCACCAGCCGCATTGAGTCTTATGCCACGGGGGGACAGGTGCTTATCAGCGCCGCCACCTATGACCGGGTAAAACAGGTGGTGGAAGTGGGCGCCCAAATCGAAGCGCAGATGAAAGGCGTGCCAGGGCCGGTGACTATCTATGAGGTCCTGGCCATCGGGGCGCCCTACAATTTACGGGCGGGAAGAAAGGTGGAAGACCTGCGGCCGCTGCCGGAGAGGATTCCGGTGCAAATTCTGTGGATCAGTGACAAGATCGTTGCCGGCGATGCGGCTCGGGCCTGGATCACCCAACTATGCCGCAACTCCGCCGTCGTGATCGCAGCAGGGGAGCTGCATCAATGGCAAGATGTGCTCCTACTGCCGGTGGAGGAAGGCCCCCGGCCCCTGAGCGGCAAGATTTACGGCAAAGTGGCGGAGATCAACCCCGGCGGTGAGGCAGGGCAGGAGGCCCTGATCCGCTTTACCTCCGTGTCCCCTGAGGCCGAGTCCGGCATCCGACGGCTCATGGGGAATTCCCGGAGCGAGGTCTAAACTGAGATTGTGCTGCAGTCTTGGCTGGTGCAGGTGAAAATTAATTTTGGCACCTGCCATCAGTAGAGGCTAAACCAAAGAAGTCCCTATTTTAGTGTCCCCAATTGTCTTCTTAAAACCCATTTCCCCAAGCTAACAACTTCTTTTGATCTTGAAGATGCCACTTCAGATATTGACAATATGACCGTAACTACTTTATAAACCCATCATATTCTCCCAACCAGAGTTGGCCTCCAGCTCTTCCCCCGGAGGCCAACTCTAAATTAGTTCTTTAGTTTTCAGGATAAGCATAGAGGGATAAGTGCTATGCGGCAGCTTCTGAATAAGATGTCTCCCAAGGCTTGGGCTGTTTTTGTATTGGTCCTCTGGTTTTTCCCGGCGTCGGCGCTGGCTGCGCCCACCACTGCCGATCAGGCCCAACGGGTGGTGCAGGGCTGGTTGGCCCGGGATAGCAGACCCCTGGGGGCCGTAATGGGCCAGCAGGTGAAGGAGGTCCAAGCCTTTCAGGGGCAAACGGGAGTCGCCTACTATGTCGTTTCCCTGGAGCCCCAGGGTTTGGTCATCGTGCCCGGGGACGACCTGGTGGAGCCGATTATCGCCTTCGCCCCCCAGGGACAATATGACCCTTCCAGCGCCAACCCCCTGGGGGCTTGGGTCACCAAGGATGTGCCCCAGCGGGTGGCCCTGGTCCGGGCCGCGGAAGCCCGGGCCCGGGGGGAAGGGACTCCGTTCCGGCCTGAAGGAGCGCAGGCCCAGGCCTTAAGCAAATGGCAAGCTTTGCAAAACCTGGGGGCGGAGGCCGGCCCGCGGGAAAACCAGGGGCAGGAGGCCGGTCTTGACACGATTTCGGACCTAAGGGTAGATCCCATGGTCAAAAGCAAATGGGATCAGTCCACAGTAGCTGGAAAAAACTGCTACAATTTTTATACCCCCAACAATTATTATTGCGGTTGTCCAGCCACTGCCGTGGCCCAGCTGATGCGCTACCATGAATACCCCGAGGACAAGGTAGGAACGCCAGAATTCACCATCAAGGTGAATGGCAGAGAACAACAGGAAAAACTCAGGGGCGGGGATGGTAAAGGAGGGCCATATGATTGGAAAAATATGGCGGCGGTTCCGAACAAGGACACCGATCCCGTGCAACTGCAGGCCATCGGCGCCCTGACCCATGACGCCGGGGTGGCGATGAAGACGTCATATACCAAGGATTGGTCTGAGGCCAATACCTCAGATGCGATTCCCGCTTTAACAAAAACCTTCAAATATAGCAACGCCATCCTGGCGAGCTTGTCAAATACCCAAACCACAATGCCCATCGCCAACCTGAAGCGGATAATCAACTCCAACCTGGATGCCTCCCTGCCGGTGCTATTAGGGTTGGACAAACAAGGCGCCAAAGACGAGGCGCATCTCGTGGTGGCCGACGGCTACGGCTACAATTTATCGACTTTGTACCATCATCTCAACATGGGTTGGAGTGGTTTATATGATGCCTGGTACAATTTGCCCAATATCGATTATGACCTGCCCAAAGATTATTATAATCTGGTGGAGGAGTGTGTTTATAATGTTTATAAAAGCGGCACCGGGGAGATTATCAGCGGGCGAGTCCTGGCGGGGCGCCGGCCTGTTAGCAATGCCAAGGTGGAAGCCACCAGGGACGGTGGCGGGACCTATACCGGCAAAACCAATGACCGGGGCATTTACGCCCTGGTCAATGTGCCCTCCGATTCCTCCTATACCCTTCAGGTCACCAAGGCCGGATATAAGTTCAAATCGCAGGAAGTAACCACCGATACATCGGATACCAAGGAAAATACCATCGGTAATCTGTGGGGGGTAGATTTTACGGGAGAAATTAGATCCCTTCCCGGGGTTTTGCATATGCTCCTCAACGAGGATGAAGAGGAAGATTGAGATAAAAGGTTGTGGAATCGAAATAAGTTTGAGGGCAACTGCCCGGGATGTATGATCTAAGGAAGTCAGATGACCTGGCCCACTGACCAATCTGGTATTTCCGTCACTGGAGGTGAGGAGGTTATGAAACAGATCTTCCGGTTCCTGATAAAGGGCTTTTTGGGTGTTTTGCTGGCGCTCCCGCTTCTGGCAGTGATGTCCTCCGGGACCGCCCTGGGGGCAGCCGAAGGCACTCTGAAGTGGAGGTATCAAACCGGAGCCGCGGTCAGATCTTCCCCGGCCCTTGGCCGGGATGGCGCCATTTATGTAGGCTCCAATGATGCTTACCTCTATGCCCTAGATTCCTCCGGCAACTTGAAGTGGAGATATCAAACCGGCGGTATTGTAGACTCCTCCCCGGCCATCGGCAGGGACGGCACCATCTATGTGGGTTCTAACGATACTTACCTTTACGCCTTAAATCCTACTGGCACTCTGAAGTGGAAGTATCAAACCGGCGGTATTATTTTCTCCTCCCCGGGCATTGGCGCGGGCGGTACCATCTACGTGGGCTCGGCGGATGGGTACCTCTATGCCCTCAATCCCGGCGGCACCCTGAAGTGGAAGTATCAAACAGGCAGCAGCATAAGCTCCTCCCCAGCCATCGCCCTGGACGGCACCATCTATGTAGGCTCGAGCGATTGGTACCTCTATGCCCTCAAGAGCGACGGCAGCCTGAAGTGGAGATATCAAACCTCGAGTGGGGTGTTTTCCTCCCCCGCCATTGGCGCAGACGGCATCATCTATGTGGGCTCGGCGGATAATCACTTCTATGCCCTCAATGCCGATGGCACTAGGAAGTGGCTTAATACGGGCCGGCTGACCCTGCGCTCCTCCCCGGCAATTGGCTTGAATAACACTATCTACGTGGGCGATGATGAAAAGACCCTCCATGCCTACAAGAGCAACGGCAGCAATTTATGGTATGTTTTCTTGGGAGGAATGATCGCCTCCTCCCCGGCCGTCGGCAAGGATGGCATCATCTATGTGGGCTGCGAGGATACTTACCTCTATGCTTACAATACCGACAGATCTCTAAGGTGGCAGTATAAAACCGGGGGGATTATTTTTTCCTCTCCGGTCATTGCCGGGGATGGCACCATCTATGTAGGCTCAGAGGATGGGTACTTGTACGCCATCAATGGCAGTTCCGCAGGGCCGGCCGAAACGTCCTGGCCGATGTTCCGTCATGACCCCGGACACACCGGGAGGTTGGGTCGCTGGATTAATCCTCTGAGTTCCTTGAATTTATTGCTCGTGGGTAACTAAGGAGATCTGACAGCGGATTCCTCAAACCACCGAGGCTCCGGTAAGACGAAGCCCTACAATTAAATAAGGAAATTGTCGGTATATGGCTAACTGGCAAGACCTGACCATGCCAGAGTTCGAGGCGGCCCGGGAGAAAAGCCGGACGGTGATCCTGCCCGTGGGCTCCCTGGAGGAGCATGGGCCGCATCTGCCCCTGGGCACGGACGCGTTCCACGCTCTGGAGGTGGCCCGGCGGGTAGCTCAGGAACTCCCGGTGGTGGTGGCGCCGCTGCTGTTTTACGGGATCTGCCGCTCCACCCGGGAGCACCCGGGCACGGTGAGTATTTCCGGGGATACCCTGCGGGCTCTGGTTAAGGACCTGGGCCGGGAGTTTTGCCGCCATGGCTTCCGTAACCTGATCATCATCAGCGGCCATGCCGGCGGCACCCATATGGCCGCACTCCTGGAGGCGGGGGAGACCTTGCTGGCTGAGCTGCCGGAAATCCGGGTGGCGGTGGTCAACGTCCTGGATCTGCTCCGGGAGGTGCTCACGGCCAACCCCCATCTGGTGCGCACCAAAGGCGACTCCCACGCCGGGGAAGTGGAGACCGCGCTGATGCTGGCCGCGTACCCCCGTCTGGTTAAGGGCACGGCCCCGGAGGAATGGCCCACCTTTCCCAAATATATCCTGGTCCGGGATAAACGGCGCTTCTGGCCCGGAGGGGTGTGGGGCAATCCTGCCCGGGCCACCGGGGCCCAGGGGGAGGAGATTTTACAGGCGGAGGTGCAGCGTTTGCTCCAGGTGATCGCCGCCCTGGAACAGGAAGAAGGAACCTGAACATTTTTTCTTATAACACTTTTGCTTGACTTTTTGTCCCATGTGTTTTAGGGTGCGCGATGGGACAGAAAATAGTTGGAGGAAAAAAACCGCATTCATGATCGCTGAAGCCATTGAACGCTTAGCTGACCGAGTACTAGCCTACGATGAACCGGACCTCAATGAATTGCTTAATTATTTCAAATCCCGCATGGAGCAGTTGGAGATCTCTCCCGCCTGGGAACGGGCGGTGATCGCCTACTTCCTGATTAACGGGGTCCGGGTCAAAAACGCCCTGAAACGAGGAAATACGGCCAAGACGGAGCGCCAACAGGGCGGACGCCCCACACTAAGACTGGTAAAAGTTTAAAACTCCCTGGCAAAACTCGGCTATTTCCCAAATGGCCTCTTTACCGGCAGCAGAGGGAAGGGGCAGGGATCACTATTTCATTATCCTGTTTTTCCCTCATTTTTTTATCTCTTTGAATTCACATCTGCATTAGCTGGGAGGCAGAGGACAGAGGATATTTTTCTCTGTGAACCTTTGTGCTCTCCGTGTCTCTGTGGTTAATCTTAATCCCGGCGTTTTCTGCCTTTCAGGTAGAGCCGCAGCGGCGTGTAGGGCAGTTTTAGCCTTTCCCGTAATTGTTTCAGCAGATAGCGGCGGTAGGAGTCCTTGACTCCGGCGGGCTGGTTCACAAAGGCGATGAAGGTGGGGGGCTGGATTTCGGCCTGGGTCAGGTAAAGGAATTTTACCGGCCGGTCCCGGTAGCGAGGCGGAGCAACCCGGTCGGTGATCTCTTTCAGGAGCAGATTTAGTTCCCGGGTGGCCACCCGGCGTTGGCTCTGGTCGTGGATAGCGTTGACCAGGGGAAAAATCCGGGCCAGGTGATAGCCGGTTTTAGCGGAGATTGGCAGCACCGGGACGTGGGCCATGAACTCCAGGTCCGCGGCCACCTGTTCCCGGACCTTTTGAGCCTGCCGGGGGTCCGGTTGCATCAGGTCCCATTTATTGATCAGAATCAGGCAACCCTTGCCCTGCTCCTCTATGAGCCGGGCGATGCGCAGGTCTTGTTGAGTCAGCCCCTTCTGGGCGTCCAGCAGCAGCAGTGCCACTTCCGCCCGGGCTATGGTTTTGATGGCCTTCAGCGCCATTTGCCGCTCCAGTCCGGCTGCAACCTGACTGGGTCGGCGGAGCCCCGCGGTGTCCACCAGGACATAATCCTGGCCCTGCCAGGTTAAAGGCGTGTCCACGATATCCCGGGTGGTTCCCGGCAGGGGACTGACCAGGAGACGCTCTTCTCCCAATAAACGATTGACCAGGGAGGATTTCCCCACATTGGGCCGGCCCAGGATGGCCACCCGGATGCCCGGCAGGGGCGGAGCCGCGGTTTCTTCGGGACCGGGGAGTTTCCGGACCAGGGCCGCCAGCAGGGTTTCGAGGCCCAGCCCGTGGGCGGCGGCTACGGGGAACAAGGGGTCGATGCCGAAGCGGTAGAATTCCGGCAGCCGCTCCTCCCTACCCAGGTGGTCGATCTTATTGACCACCAGCAGAAAGGGCTTGCCGGTGCGCCGCAGATAATCGATCACCTCGCTGTCCCCGGCCTGGGGGCCCTCTTTGCCGTCCATCACCAGGAGGATGACGTCGGCTTCGGCCACTGCGGCCGCGGCCTGGCGGCGCACCAATTCCCCCAGTTCCTCCTCACCTCCCACCAGGCCGCCGGTGTCCACCAGCAGGAAGGCGTGGTCTTCCCAGTCCACGGTCCCATAGAGGCGATCCCGGGTCACCCCGGGAAAATCCGCCACCAGGGCCTGGGAAGTGCGGGTCAGGCGGTTAAAGAGGGTGGACTTCCCCACATTGGCCCGGCCGATGATGGCCACCAGGCCTTGCGGGCTTGATGGTTTCCGGTTTTCGGTTTTCGGTTTTCGGTGAAAAGAAGCGGACATGTAAATTCCGAAGGGTGAATAATGGGGTTGTATTTATTAATAATAAGTTAAGGATGCTTAAGAGGGAAGAGGATACCAAGGATGAAAACTTCTTGAAAAAATGCCCTCGCCTTCTTTATGAAAAAGGGGAATGATTAGATCATTCCCCCTCAAATTATCCAAAAGGTCCTTGGTTTTTACCGAAAACCGAAAACCCTCACTTAGCCTGGGCCATCTTCTTGGGAGGCCAGTTTTTAAGAATTTCCACGGCCCGCTTCAGCTGGGGATCCTGATTCAGCTCCGCATCGGTGATGGGCTGGGTCCAGGGCTTATCCGTGAGTCCCTCTCTGCGCATGTGCTTGGTCAGAGTCTCTTCCCGGAATTTCTGGAGGGCCTTGCCGCCCGCAGGGGGTTCCGGCTCCTTCACCACTTCATCCGGGATAATGCCCTTGTCCTGGATGGTGATGCCGCTGGGTGTGTAATACAGGGCCGTGGTCAGGCGCAGGGCCGAGCCGTCTTCCAGGGGGATGATGGTTTGCACCGACCCCTTGCCGAAGCTCTTCGAGCCGACGATATAGGCCCGTTTCTGATCCTTGAGCGCACCGGCTACGATTTCCGAGGCCGAGGCGCTGCCTTCATTAATCAAGACCACCATGGGGATGGGCACCCCGGTTTTTTCCCCGGGGTGGGCGTAAAAACGCATGCTCTGATGGGCGCTGCGCCCTTCCGTATAGACGATCAGGCCGGAGTTGAGGAATTCATCCGCCACCCGCACCGCTTGCTCCAGCAGGCCCCCGGGATCGTTGCGCAGGTCCAGGATCAGGCCTTTAAAGGGAGTGAGGCGCTGGTGCATCTTGACCAGGTAGGCATGCAGGTCGGAGTCGGTCTGGTCCTGGAAGTTGGTCACCCGGACGTAACCGATGCCGCCGTCGACGACCCGGGCTTTGACGCTGCGGATGGGAATGATTTCCCGGACGATGGCAAAGTCCTTGGGCTGGGTGAATCCGTGCCGGTTAATGGTCAGGACCACCTTGCTGCCTTTGGGGCCCCGGATGGATTTCACCGCCTCGGTGAGGGTCATGTTCTTGGTGGTGGCGCCGTTGATCTTGACGATCTGATCCCCGGCCAGGAGGCCGGCCCGGTAAGCCGGAGTGCCTTCAATGGGGGAGACCACCGTCAGAATCCGGTCTTTCAGGGTGATTTCGATACCGATGCCGCTGAACTTGCCCTTGGTTTCGATCTGCAATTCCCGGTATTCTTCCGGGGTCATGAAAGAGGAGTGGGAATCCAGAGTGCTCACTGCGCCCTGGATAGTCCCGTAGATCAAATCCTTGGGGGACTTGGGCTCTACATACTGCTCTTCCACCAGGGCCAGGGCCTGGGCCAGGACCTTGAGTTTGGCGTCGGCAGCCGGGGAAATGGCATCCGGCAGAGAGGCCAATTTTAAGAAGGCGGACCCGGACCCGGCGTTCGCCGCCGGACCCGCCAGGAACAGGCCCCCGCAGAGGACCAAAATCAGTAACAGGCCCGAGGCGAGCCCCAAGATTGTTTTGGCGGTTACCGGGGTGCTTCTCCGCCTCCTGAACCACATCATGGTTTTTCCACCTTTTCCGCTACCTTGCGAGGCTTACCGCTTTTCAAGATCTCAATTGCCTGGTTCACCCAGGGGTCCTGCTCCGGAGGAATTTTGGCCGCCGGGGTGACGCCGGTACTGGCGGCAACCGGCGTTTGGCCGGCGACCTCCGGTTCCAGGCCTTTGCCGTGGATCTTCTGGCCGCTGGGCGTGTAACATTGGGCCACGGTCATAATCACCGCTGAGCCGTCCTGGAGGGGCAGAGTCTTGGTGACCCCGCACAGCCCCACGGTCTTGCTTCCCAGAAGCACCGCCTGGAACTGGTCCCTGAGGGCCCCGGCCAGGACTTCGGCAGCCCGGGCCGTACCGCCGTCCACCAGCACTACCAGGGGCACGCCGGGCTTTAGGACTTCTTCCCGGGCTACGCCGTTATAAGTCTGGTTCGGCTCCGGCGGCCGCCCCCGGGTGGAGAGCACCTCTTTATCCCCCAGGAACAGGGAAGCCGCGCGTACCGCCAGGTCGATATTGCCCCAGGCATCATTGCGCAGATCGAGGACGTAGCCCTTGAGCGCCGGGCGTTGCCGCTGCAGCGCCTTCAACGTCTTCGACAATTCCATCACCGTCTCCGGAGTGAAGCAAGGCATACGGATATATGCGTAAGAATCCTTCAGAATCTTATGGGTTACCTGCTGCGGAGTCAGGGGCTCCAGGATAACCTTTAACTCCAGAGGCTTGAGCAGGCCGTTGCGCAAAACTTGCACATTGAGCGAGGTCCCCGCCTTGCCCTGGAAGCGGCGGTTGGCTTCCTGGGTGGTGAGATTGCGGACCAGGTGCCCATCGATCTTGAGGATGTGATCCCCCGGCCGCAGTCCGGCCTTCCACGCCGGTCCGCCCTCCATCACCGCGACCACGGTGAGCAGGGTGTCTTTGTAGACCAAATCAACGCCGGCTGAGGCGCCCAGTCCCTTCTGCCCGCTCAAAGTCTGCTGGTATTCCTGGGGAGTGAGAAAGGAAGAATCGGGGTCCAGGGAATTCATCAGCCCCCGGAGAGACCCGTAGATCATTTCTTCTTCACTCTTTTTCCAGACGTATTTCGTAGAGATTTCGTTGAAAGCTTCCGAGAGCAACCGCAGGTATTCATAGTCCTGGGCGGAAGCCGCGGCCACCGGCCCGCTCCAGGAAGTAACCAGGAAAAGGGCCAAGAAGATGGCAAATATCCGGTAAGAGAGCCGACCACGGCTGGTCCGGAGGTTTTGGTTCTTAGAAAGTTTCACTCGACTGACCCTTCTGCGTTTGCAGGCCGGAAAAACCAGGTCATGGAGGTGACCGGAATCACGAGCCCAGCTAAGATTTTTCAGTGGCCGCTCTTACGCCCCATCGCCTTGAGAGCGGCTTTTTTAATATCATCGGGCATCAGGCCGTAATGCTTCAAAAGTTCACCCGCGGTGCCGGAGGTGCCGAAGATGTCCCGGAGACCGACGCGTTGCAGGGGCGCGGGATGGTGTTCGGCCAACACTTCACTCACCGCGCTGCCCAACCCGCCGGTGGCCATGTGCTCTTCGGCGGTGACCAGGGCCCCGGTGCGCTTAGCGGAGTCTACCACCACCTGCCAGTCCAAAGGTTTCAAGCAGGAGAGGTTGAGGACCCGGGCGGAGACCCCCTCCTGGGCCAGCAAGTCGGCGGCTTCCAGGCAATGATGCACCATCAGGCCGATACCCGCCAGGGTGACGTCCTCTCCTTCCCGCAAGATCTGGCCCCGGCCCAGCTCAAAGCGATGGCTCTCCGGAAAAATCACGGGAAAGGCCATGCGCCCGGTGCGGATGTACACCGGCCCCTGATAAGCAGCGGCCCAACGCACCATGGCCCGGGTTTCCGGACCGTCCGCCGGCACCAGGACCACCATATTGGGGAGGATGCGCATCAGTGCCAGGTCTTCCACGGCCTGGTGGGAGCCGCCGTCTTCGCCGACGCTGACGCCCCCGTGGCTGGCCACGATCTTGACGTTGAGCTTGGCGTAGGCAATGCTCTGGCGGATCTGCTCCCAGGCCCGGCCGGTGGCAAACATGGCGAAGGTGCTGGCGAAGGGAATCTTCCCCCCCAGGGCCAGCCCGGCGGCGGTGCCCAGCAGGTCCTGCTCGGCCACCCCCATATTAAAGAAGCGATCGGGGTAGGCCTTGGCAAAATGCTTCGTCTGCGTGGAGCCGGACAGATCCGCGTCCAGGGCCACGATATCCGAGTTTTCTTCTCCCAATTGCAGCAGGGCCTTGCCGTATTCGACCCGGGTGCTTTCTTTAGCGGACAACCTGCAACTCCTTCAAGGCCTGCTCATATTCCTCTTTATTGGGGGCCATTCCATGGTATTTTACCTGGTTTTCGAAGATGGACACCCCTTTGCCCTTAATCGTGTGGGCAATGATCATGGTGGGACGGCCCTTGAACTGCACCGCGTCCTCGAGCGCGTCCAGCAATTCCGGAAAACTGTGGCCATCGACTTCGAGGGTATGCCAGCCGAAGGCTTCCCATTTGCGGGCCAGGGGCTCGATGCCCATCACCTCTCCCGTGCGGCCGTCAATCTGCAGGCGGTTCCGGTCCAGGATGGCAGTCAGGTTATCCAGGCGGTAATGGGCCGCGGACATGGCCGCCTCCCAAATTTGCCCCTCCTGGACTTCGCCGTCACCCAACAAGGCATAGACCCGCACGCCGTTGCCGTTGAGGCGGGCCGCCATGGCCATGCCGTTGGCAATGGACAGACCCTGGCCCAGGGAGCCGGTGGGCACCTCCACTCCCGGGGTGCAGCTGGAATCCGGGTGGCCCTGCAAGGAACTGCCGAACTGGCGCAGGGTGCCCAGTTCCTCCCGGGGGAAATAGCCCAGCCGGGAGAGCACCGCGTAGAGGGCCGGCGCGGCATGGCCTTTGGAGAGGACAAAGCGGTCCCGCAAGGGCCAACAGGGATCCTGGGGGTTATGGCGCATTTGCGCGAAAAATAAGGCCACCAGGATATCGGTGGCCGACAGCGACCCACCCGTATGACCCGAGTTGGCTCGGTGCAGCATTTCCACAATATCGAGCCGGACCAGCCGGGCCGTCTCCCGCAAGCGGGCAATATCCGGAATTTCTTTGGAATTCTTCACCATTTAATGGTCCCAAAATTAATATAATAAATTATTGAATTATTTGCCACCATAACCCAAAAAAAACTGCGGTTTCACTAGTCAAGACCCATAATTCCATAATTATTTACCGTTTTCAATACTCGTTGCGCCGCCAGCCTCTTTGTCTCCTTTTTCGGAAGGGTGGGGAGAGGCGTGGGAGGGTCTGGGGAGGCTGATCCACCTGGATATCCAGGGGAGAAGGCGGAGATCCGGCTTGCCGGAGAAAATTATCTTTTATTCTTAACGGCAGCGGGGTTATATAATAATTTGTTGATAGCTGCGGCCCTGGGGTCCAGGGCCGGCTGAGGAGAGGCAAACATGGCCCTGACCCGGGAAGAAGTGCTGCACGTGGCGCAACTGGCGCGGCTCAGCCTGGAGCCGGCGGAAGTGGAGCTGTTCACCCGGCAGCTCAATGATATTTTGGCTTACGTGGAAAAATTGCAGGAATTGGACACCGCGGGGATAGCGCCCATGGCCCACGTCATCCCGGTCTTTAACGCCTTCCGGGCAGACGAGGTCAAGACCGGCCTGCCCCGGGACGAAGCCCTGGAGAACGCGCCGGAGGGGGAAGAAGGCAATTTCGTGGTGCCCCGGATTATTTAAAGACGGTTTTAAATAAATGACAGACGCATTATACAGCCTGAGCATCAGTCAACTGGGGCCGCTGTTGGCCCGGCGGGAGGTGTCGCCCCTGGAGGTCACGGACCAGCTCCTGGAGCGCATCGAGGGGCTGGACGGGCAGCTCCACACCTATCTCACCGTGGACGCGGACGGGGCCCGGGCCCAGGCCCGGGAAGCAGAGGGCCGCCTGGCTAAGGGCGAAGCCACGCCTCTCACCGGCATTCCCCTGGCTTTGAAAGACGTCCTAGTCACCCGGGGCTTGCGGACCACCTGCGGGTCCCGCATCCTGGAGAATTTCGTCCCCCCCTATGACGCCACGGTGTGCGCCCGGTTGCGGCAGGCGGGCGCGGTCTTTTTGGGCAAGGTGAACATGGACGAGTTCGCCATGGGCTCGTCCACGGAGAATTCGGCCTTCGGCCCCACCCACAATCCCTGGAACCGGGACTGCATCCCCGGGGGTTCCAGCGGCGGCTCCGCCGCGGCGGTGGCCGCGGATCTGTGCAGCGCCTCCCTGGGGTCGGACACCGGGGGCTCCATCCGCCAGCCTGCGAGCCACTGCGGCGTGGTGGGGTTAAAGCCCACCTATGGGCGGGTCTCCCGCTACGGCCTGGTGGCCTATGCCTCCTCCCTGGACCAGATCGGGCCGTTGACCAAGGAGGTGCGGGACGCAGCCCTGCTGCTCAATTGCATCGCCGGCCACGACCGCCGGGACTCCACCTCCCTGGACGCGGCCGTGCCGGATTACCTGGAGAGCCTGGGCCGGGAGATCAAGGGCTTAAAAATCGGCGTGCCCCGGGAATACTTCGGCGGCGGCCTGGACCCGGACGTGGACGCGGCGGTGCGCCAGGCGCTGAAGACCCTGGAGGGGCTGGGCGCGGAACTGGTGGAAGTGAGCCTCCCCCACACCGAATACGCGGTGGCCGTGTATTACCTGGTGGCGGTGGCCGAGGCCTCCTCCAACCTTGCCCGCTACGACGGCGTGAAGTACGGCTTCCGGGGGGAGGGCCGCAGCCTCCTGGAGATGTACGGGGCCACCCGCACCCAGGGATTCGGCGCGGAAGTGCGGCGGCGCATCATGCTGGGCACCTACGCCCTGTCCGCGGGCTACTACGACGCCTACTACCGCAAGGGCTCCCAGGTGCGCTCTTTAATTAGGGGGGATTTTGATGCGGCTTACAAAAAATGTGAGGTCGTGGCCACCCCGATTTCCCCCACGCCGGCGTTCCGCCTGGGGGAGAAGATGGCCGACCCCCTGACCATGTACCTGTCGGACATTTTCACCATCTCCGCCAACCTGGGGGGTATCCCAGGCATCTCGGTGCCCTGCGGCTTCAGCTCCGGGGGCCTGCCCATCGGCCTGCAGCTCATGGGGCCGCCCCTGGGGGAGGCCGCGCTGTTCCAGGCGGCCTACGCCTTTGAGCAGGCCACGGACTGGCATAAGCGCAAGCCGCAACTATAAAAGGGTTTTCGGTTTCCGGTTTTCGGAATAATGATGGTTAAGAACTGGTTTGCAAACCCAAAGAAAAGATGCCGTTTGAGAATCTTTCCTACCAAATTTCCCTCATAAAGGTATTAGGCGAACCTTGTGTTCGCCCTGGGCGTGCTGGGCAAACACAAGGTTCGCCCCTACAAAAAAATTCGTGGATGACGGCTTGGTGATCAGGAGTTTTGGGTGAAACTGGGAAAAGCGAAGGCGGCACTGATCTTCCTGGCCCTTCTGGCCTTGACTCCGGCTGCGGTGGCGGCCGGAGAGACCGGCGGGCGCTTGTCCCTGCAGGAGGCCACGGCGATTGCCCTGAAGGAACATCCCATATTGAAGGAATCCAGGGAGAAAGTGAGCGCGGCCAAGTACCAGATCGGCTCCGCCCGGGCCGCGTACCTGCCGCAGGTCACCTATACTTATAACGCCTATTGGGGAAACGCGTTTCCCGCCACCTCCGGCGCGGTCAGCGGGGGGCCCCCCGGCTTGGGCAGCAGCGTCGGCGGCGCCACCACGGACTACTATGTCAACCGCTTCTCTTTGAGCCAGCTGATCTACGATTTCGGCAAGACTCCGGGGCAGATCGACCAGTCCCGGGCGACGTTCCATCAGAGCGAAGAGGATTACGCGGGCAGCCGCCAGCAAGTGGTCCTGGAGGCGCGCACCGCCTATTTCGGTTATCTGGCGGCCCAGCGGGCCAGAAAGGTCACCGAAGAGACGGTGCGTCAGAACCAGGAACTGGTGAAGCAGGCCCAGGGTTTTTATCAGGTGGGCCTGAAGGCCAAGATCGACGTCACCAAGGCGGAAGCCAACCTGTATAATGCCGAGGCCGATCTGATCAAGGCCAAGAACGCGGTGGACCTGGCCAAGGTCACCCTGATGACGGCCATGGGGCTGAAAAAGTTTCCTTTCTCCGGGGTGGAGGACGTGCTGGAAGTGACCCCGCAGCCCCAGTCCCTGACGGAATTAAAGGCCCAGGCCCTGAACCGGCGTCCCGAGATCGTCAAGAACCGCTACCAGCAGGACTACAACAAGGCCTCCTACCGGGTGGCCCGGGCGGGCTGGTTCCCGACGGTGAGTTCCCTGGCGGCGTACGGCTGGTCGGCCCCCGATGCCCCTTTCGGCAACAATTCGTTTGACAATAAGTCCTGGTGGGTGGGTGCGGGGGTGACGCTGCCTCTGTTTGACGGCCTGCTCACCTTAAATAACGTGCGCACTGCCAGCGCCAATACCCGCGCCACCCTGGCCGACGCCGAGGTGCTCAGCCAAAATATTACTAAGGAAGTAGAGCAGCGCTATCTGGATCTAACCTCGGCCTGGGAGTTGATCCGGGCCACTAAAAAGGCCCTGGAAGCGGCCCGGGAGAATTACCGCCTGGCCCAGGGGCGCTACCAGGTGGGCGTGGGCTCCATCATCGAAGTCACCGACGCCCAGGTGCAGTTTTTCCAGGCGGACCTGAAGTTCGTCCAGGCCCTGTACGACTACCGGGTGGCGGAGGCGCAGTTGGATAAAGCCATTGGGAAGCCTTTTTAGGTCTTCGGTCTTCGGTCAACGGTCTTCAGTGTTTAGGGAATAAAAGACTCAAATTGCGAGTTTTGACATAAAATCTGAAGAAACCAAAAGCTGGGAAACCGGAGACCGAAGACTGCGGACCGAAGACCATCCTTACCAGAGGCCGTATTGCGTGAGTCTCCGGTGAAAATCAGCGGGCGTGGTGAAGTGCCAGGCCATCAGGCCCTGGGTGCGGGCGGCCTCCACGAAGGGCGGCTTGTCATCCAGATAGAGACAGTGGGCCGGGGGCAGGCCCAGTTGCCGGATCAGGGCCTGAAAAATGCCGGGTTCCGGCTTGCGGCTGCCCACCTCGAAGGAGAGGATGAAACGCCGGAAGTGGCGGAGCAGGGGATAGCGCTCCCGGATATACTGAAAATGCAAGGCATTGGTATTGGAAAGCAGGTAGAGGGGATAACGGCCAGCTAGGCGCGCCACGGTTTGTTCCATATCCTCCAGGGGCGAGAAAATATCACTCCAGAGATGGCAGAATTGGGGGTAGGGGAGATTGAGGCGGAAGCGTTCCATGACCTGCCGGTAAAATTCTTCAGAGGAAAGATGGCCGGTGTCATAGCCGGGCTCCAGGTCGGAATCGAAGACCGCGCGGTAAACTGCTTCCGGCGTTAGACCCGCCAAGGCCGCAAAAGGGCGGCAGAAACGGAAGTGATCCACGGCTACCAGGACGTTGCCCAGATCGAAGGTGATGGCCGCGATGGCTGAACCGGCGACTGTGCTCATGACTGACCCCTGGAATCCTCATGGAAATAAAGGCTATAATAAATATTAACAGAGATTTATTAAATCATAGCAACATTGGAGACGATAATTATTAATTAGGATCAGCAGCCTATAAAAATCTTTTTCCCGCCATGGCGGGGGGAAAGAAACATGGGGAGAGGGCAGGGACGCAGCTCCGGCCCCTCTTCCTTCCACACCCGGGGCATCTAACTCATATTGGGGGTGGCAGGTGGCTAGAAATCAAGGTTGGCGCATCATTGGGGCTTTATTACTGGGTGTCGCCGGGACGACAGCTTTTTTCCTTTACGGGCCATCTCTGCAGCAGGAGGTGAGTCGCCAAATCGGGGAGGGCGAAAAAGCCCAGCCCCGCAAGATCGCGGAGGTGGACAAGACCAAGCCGGATATGAAGGCTCTTGGTCCCCTGGGGCCGGGGGGCCGGTTTCAGTTAGTGTCCGACGGCAAGCAGACCTTCCTGGCGGACCTCAAAGAAGGGCGGGTTTGGCGCTACTACCATTACACCCGGGAAGACGGCCACTTGAAGGAAGAAGAAGGTTTCCTGCCCCTGCCTTTTTACTTTGGCGGCAAGAAGTACGACAGCGCCGGGGCAGTGCAAACCCCAGAGTCGGAGTAAGGAGAGGAGCTGTTGAGAGGGCGCGGCTTACTCAGAGAAGACCTGGCTTGGGCCTTTTTTTTGCTATTCCTGGCCACAGTATTTGGCCTGGCTAAGCACTGGCAGGTGGTGACCCTTTCCTTCCAAGGGAACCTAGCCGCGCATCTGGAGGAAATGCGGACCCACCGCCGCCAGGTCCAGTTCCAGGGGGTCAAAACCCTGAACTTAGCCCAGGCTTATGCGTTGTTTCAAAAGGGCCAGAGCCTGTTCATCGATGCCCGCCAACCCGAGGAATACGCAGAGCTGCATATCACCGGCGCCGTGAATCTGCCGCTGCCGAAGGTGGAAAAGGTAGGTAACCAGGCCGTTGCCGACATCGCCAAAGACCGGCAAATCGTGGTTTATTGCGCGGAGGCCCATTGCGATATTGCCCTGAAGGTAGCCGAGAAGCTACAATCCCTGGGATTCACCCGGGTATCGGCGTTCCTGGGAGGATTCAAGGCCTGGGATGAGGCCGGCTACCCGGTGGATACGAGTATGTAAGCGCAAGGAAGAGATTCACCACGGAGCATAGGGTCACGGATAATTGTTCTAACGTTGAGATTGGGGACAAAAGGAAACAGTTTTTGCCAAACCGAAAACCGAAAACCGAAAACCGAAAACCCGCTGCCAGAAAATCTCCCAGGAACCTCGGCCGGTTCTTGCTCCGGCTCCTGGGGGTGGCCTTAGGGGGGATCTTTTTCTACGCCGGTTTGCAGAAGCATTACCATGATTGGGATTTTGCCGAGGCAGTACTGGCTTACCAATTGGCACCCATGTGGCTGGCAGGATTGGTGGCCGCGGTGCTCCCCTGGGTGGAGCTGGTCGCGGGCGGCTTGCTGGTCCTGGGGCTGAAACGCCGCTCCTGTCTCCTGCTCATCGTCCTGCTGGCCGCTTCTTTCCTGGTGGTCCTGGCGGTGACCATGGCCCGGGGGTTGAAAATCGACTGCGGCTGCGGCCTCTTTTTCCAGAGGCAAGTGGGGGTGGAAGCCCTGCTGGAAGACCTGGTCCTTTTGGCCTGGGCCGGGGGGCTGTACTGGTGGGAATTGCAAACAGTGAGCAGGGGGCAGTAAGCAGGGGCCAGGGGTCAGGGGCCAGGGGTGGTAGGGCGGGCATTGCCCGCCACCTTGGCAGGTTGATTAATCAAGGCTGTTTCTGTCCGAAAAGTTCCTGAGCGGTAGCACAGGCTTTCCAGCCTGTGCGGCTTACCGGGCGGGCGAGACGCCCGCCGCTACGACCTTTTCATGGTTCATGGGTGAGGCAAAGGCTCATGTTCAACTGCTTTGGAATCCCAATTGGAGGAGAAAGCTCCAGCTTTACATCTCGTTCCCAAGTTATACTTGGGAATGAAGATAGTTGCCAAGCTTAGCTTGGCAGGTAATTGCATTCCCAAGTAGGGCTTGGGAATGAGTAATAAAAATTAATTGACAATGATTATGAATAACTTAATGTTTAAGATAAAAAATATATTGAGAAAATTACAGATTTTTTTATTTCTACCAATTATTTTCTTTCTTGTATTAATTATTGCATTAATATTTATTACAAAAGATATAAACGCACATCTAACAACGGTATTGTTGGCATTAATAGGCTCTGCGATAGGGATATCATCTTTATGTTATAGTGCCTCCAAGGTTTGTAAACAAGAAAGCGATTCAATAGAATTAAATATTCAGGGTAATAGGTTTTTATATCTAACAATACAACTTATAATATCTGTTATGGCAAAATATGTGGCGGATAATGACGAAAATTATTGGATTGAAGCATAGTGTTCATGAATTTATATATGGAATTATGATTATAATATCAGTGGTAACAATAATAAATGCGTCTTTTTGGATTATAATATCTATTTATAAATTGCAAGAGATAGTAAGAAGAAATATCTGATATTTCAGATGTGAGGAAGTTTTTATATTTTTATGTCTAAATTCTTTAACTTCTACGACCCGCTGGAAAAGCGCTACGTCTTCAACTCCTTCCTGGTGATTGTGGCCCTGGTGGAGGTCCTCATCCTGATCTTCACCCTCATCTGGAAGATCGATTTTGACGGCATTTTTCTGGAGCAGGCCCGGCCCCCGGTCCCCTTTCCCTGGAAAGAGTACCTGCTGGCCACGGTGACCGCGCCCATCATCCTGCTGTTCCTCTTTGGCGTGGTGGTGCGGGGTTTTGAGCTGATGGCCCCGGAAGGGGCCTCCCCGGCCGGGGACCAGGCAGGCCTGGCCCCGGGCCGGAAACGTAAGGGGCGTTGCTTTTGGTGGCTGGGGCTGGTCTCGGGCGGGGTATTGCTGCTCCTGGCAGGAGTGTTCGCTTTTCCCCACCTCGCCGCCGCCATCAAGACCCTGGGCCTGGGCGGGACCTATCTGCTGATTGCCCTCGTGGCCCTGGCCGCGCTGTATTTTCCCCTGCGCCTCTTGCTGCGCTACCGGTTGCAGAAAAAGGCCATGGAATACCAGTACTTACTCACTCTGGCGGAACGGCACGGGGTATTTTTGGTGGACCGGCCCCTGCCTCCGGGCCTGAGGCCCGCAGGGGAGGGAAAAAAAATTATCTCCCCGAGGTCTCCATCCCTGCCAGCCCCGGAAAAAACCCCGGAAGAACCTGAATCCAATTAATTTTTCAAATTGTTCCTCCACGTCGGGCGCAAGGAAAAATTTCCAGGCCGCAGGTGATTTGTAATAATATCCACAAATTAAGCTTAGAGCAAATCTTCGCCAGGGAAAAATAGGGGAGGGAAAAATAGCTTCTAGACTTGTGAAATTTTTCCTTTACAGGGCGGGGTAATCTAGGGTATGTATTGTCATTCATCTAAAGCTAGTATTTTCAGGAGGAAAAAATAGGCTGGGGAGGTGATCGATTTTTTTTGCCGGCGTTAAGAACCTTAAAACCTTAGGGAATTATTACTCATAGGAGGGTAGCGGATGGATATTATGAGTTTTGCGTTGTTGTGCGGCGCGATCGGCGTCGCCTACGGCCTGTTCACCACCACCTGGGTTCTGAAACAGGATGCAGGGAGCGCCCGGATGCAGGAAATCTCCGCGGCGGTGCGGGAAGGGGCCAATGCCTTCTTGAACCGGCAGTATAAAACCGTAGCCATGGTGGGTGCGGTGGTCTTTGTCCTGCTCTTCTTCGGCCTGGGCAAATGGGTGGCGGTGGGCTTCGCCCTTGGCGCCACGGGTTCGGCCCTGGCCGGGTACGTGGGCATGTACGTGTCGGTGCGCAGCAACGTGCGCACTGCGCAGGCGGCCTTCACCAGCATGGCCCATGCTCTGACCGTGGCTTTCCGGGGCGGTTCCGTTACCGGTCTGCTGGTGGTGGGCCTGGCCCTGCTGTCCGTGGCCGGCTACTTCAAGTTCCTGATGAACGTTGATCCCCATGCAGCCATGCACGCCCTGGTGGGCCTGGGCTTTGGCTGCTCCCTGGTGTCCGTGTTTGCCCGGTTGGGCGGCGGCATCTACACCAAGGCTGCGGACGTGGGCGCCGACCTGGTAGGTAAGGTCGAAGCCGGCATCCCTGAGGACGACCCCCGGAACCCCGCGGTTATCGCCGACAACGTGGGCGACAACGTGGGCGACTGCGCGGGTATGGCCGCTGACCTCTATGAGACCTACGTCGTCACCATGGTGGCCGCCATGCTGCTGGCCTACACCGTGTACGGCGCCGGCTCCCCGGCCATCCTCTTCCCCTTGGTGGTGGGCGGCGTGTCCATCATCGCTTCGGTCATCGGCACTTATTTCGTCCGCCTGGGCAAATCCGCCTACGTCATGGGCGCCCTCTATAAGGGCTTGATTGTGGCCGCGGTCCTGGCCATCATCGCCTTCTATCCCCTGGCCGGCAAGTTCATGACCGGCGTGGCCTCCAAGGCTTTGAAGGGCTCGGCGGGCTTTGCCATTCCGACCTTTAACGTCTTCTTGCTGGCGGTGATCGGCGTGCTCCTCACCGGTCTGATCGTGGGCATCACCGAGTACTTCACCTCCAAGAGCTTCACCCCGGTGAAATCCATTGCCCTGGCCTCCACCACCGGCCACGGCACCAACGTCATCCAGGGCCTGGCCATCTCCATGAAGTCCACCGGCGCCCCGGTTATCGTCATCGTCTGCGCCATCCTAGCGGCCTTCCAACTGGGCGGCGGCCTGGCTCACCCCGGCACCGGCCTCTACGCCATTGCCCTGACCGCGGTGGCCATGCTCTCCATGACCGGCATCGTGGTGGCCATTGACTCCTACGGCCCCATCACCGACAACGCCGGCGGCATCGCCGAAATGGCGGAACTGCCTGAAGACATCCGCAACATCACCGACCCCTTGGATGCAGTGGGCAACACCACCAAGGCGGTGACCAAGGGTTACGCCATCGGCTCCGCGGCCCTGGCCGCGTTGGTGCTCTTCGCCGAGTACTCCCGGGCCTTCCCGGAATCCATGAACGTCACCTTCTTCCTGTCCGACCCCCGGGTCCTGGCCGGCCTGTTCATCGGCGGCCTGCTGCCCTACTTCTTCGGCGCCCTGTGCATGGAGGCCGTGGGTAAGGCCGCGGGCGGCGTGGTGGAAGAAGTGCGGCGGCAGTTCCGGGAAATCCCCGGCATCATGGAAGGCACCGCCAAGCCCGAATACGGCACCTGCGTGGACATCGTCACCAAGAGCGCACTGCGCCAGATGATGGTTCCGGCCCTGATCCCGGTCCTTTCTCCGGTCGTCGTGGGCTTCTGCCCCGGTCTCGGTCCCGTGGCCCTGGGCGGCATGCTCATCGGCTCCATTGTCACCGGTCTGTTCCTGGCTATTGCCATGACCTCCGGCGGCGGCGCCTGGGATAACGCCAAGAAGGCCATCGAAGACGGCCTCTACGGCGGCAAGGGCTCCGATGCCCATAAAGCCGCGGTCACCGGCGACACCGTGGGCGACCCCTACAAAGACACCGCTGGCCCGGCCATCAACCCCATGATCAAGGTGGTGAACATCGTGGCCCTGCTGTTGGTGCCTCTGCTCATCAAGTAAGCGCGTAATTTTCAGCTAAAGAAAAGGCCGGCTCTCAAAGAGCCGGCCTTTTTTGTGGGGCTGCCCGGGAGCGGGCGCCCCTGGAATTCCGTGACTTTTGATGGCGCGGGGGGATGAAGTCCCGGCTCACCGGCCAGCAGGCGCCGGCTCAGCCTGCCAGGACCATTACCTCAAACTGCTGCCGCCATCTCCTGGATTTTCCCTGTTTCTTTCCGGATTCCCAGGCGATTAGTCAGGGGCGCGGCTTGCTGGCGCAGTTCCTCGGCCTGGGCATGTTTGCCCTGGGCTTCATAAAGGTCGGCCAGCTCCTCGGCAATGTAGCCCTTTCGGGGATCGAAGGGATTGAACTTCAAGGCCCGGTAATAGGAGGCCTCGGCCTGATTAAAGAGGCCCTGCTGTTTGAACCGCACCGCGTCCTGCCAAAAAGGGTTGCCGTTGCGGTCATGGGCAAAAATAATGGTGACATTGCCTTCCTTGCCCAGGACTTCGATGGTAATGTGGTCTTCTTCATAGTACTTCTGATCATCGCCGACGATCTTGTCCTGCCATTTCATGCGGAAGACCCGGGAGTTTTCTGTATCCCGGTCGTGCCGGCCCATGGTCTTGCTCTCCAGATGGTAGACTACCGCCCGGGGAGTATAGACCACTTTGTAGCCCTGTTGCCGCAGCCTGAAACAGAGATCCACATCTTCAAAGCCGTTCTGGTAGCTTTCGTCGAAGCAGCCTGCCTGGAAAAACAGGTCTTTTTTGATCAGGGCGCAGGCCGCGGTTACCGCCTGAAATTCCCTTTCCTTATTGACGGCCGGGTGGTCTTTGTCATATTGGCGATAGATGTGATGCACCAGTTTTTCGTCATTGAAGGCCACGCCGGCATGCTGGATGGTGTCGTCCGGATATAGTAGCTTGGCCCCCACGACCCCGATCTTGGCATCTTTCCGGGCGCAGGCCACCATGGCCTCCAGCCAGCCGGGTTGGACGATGGTGTCGTTATTGAGAAACAGCAGGTATTCGCCCCGGGCCGCCCGGGCGCCCTGGTTGGAAGCCCGGGAAAAACCCAGGTTGCGGCGATTGGTGATGACCCGCACCCGGCCCGCGGCTTCCAGGCGGTGCAGGTAGTCCCGGGTGCAGTCGGTGGAGGCATTATCCACCACAATGATTTCACAGGGGGCATTAGTGTCACGCCACACGGATTCCAGGCATTGTCTGGTCAGGGCCAGGTTGTTGAACACCGGAATGATGATGGAGGATAGCCCCCCCATGGGGTTGGAGGAAAAATCCTGGGGGCTTGCCTCCGGAGGCGGTGGCGGGCCGCCCCCGTTACCGGGCGCTAGGCCCTGGGGCCGCGGCCGGGGCCGCTGGACCGCAGGGGCCTCGCCCTGGCGGCAGGCCCGGTCACCGTCTGCCTGCTCCGGGGCAGAGGGCCTGCTGGCCTCCTGCGCCTGTTGCTGACGATTAAAGCGAGAGGCCTGTGCCGCCATGATCTGGCGTAATCTCTGCGCCTGGTCAAGTTTGCCCTGAGTTTCGTACAAATTTACCAGTTCTCTGCCTATGGTTAACTTCCGGGGGTCAAAGGGATTGAACCCCAAGGCCCGGCGATAGCTGGCTTCGGCTTGATCCCAGAGGCCCTGCTGCCTGTATCTTTGGGCTTCCTGCCAAAAAACATTGTCATTGCCGTCATGGGCCACGATATAGGGATCGGCGTCCGGCGGCGCCATCACTTCCACGGTAATGTTGTCTTCCTGATAATATTTAGCGGCATCACCCCGGATCTTGCCGGACCATTTTAACTTGAAGGTGCGGCCGTTTTCCGCATCCCGGTCGTGCCTTCCCTGGGTCTGGCACTCCAGGTGATAGACCGCGGTCCGGGGATTATAAATGACTTTGTAGCCCTGCTCCCTGAGCTTGAAACAGAGGTCCACGTCCTCATAGCCGTTCTGGTAACACTCTTCGAAGCCGCCCACTTCAAAGAAGCGGTCCTTCCTGACCAACATGCAGGCCGCGGTGACGGCCTGGAACTCCCTCCCTTGGTTAACCGCAGGATGGTCCTTATCATAATGCTGGTAGATATGCAGGATTTGGGTGATCTCTTCGTTAAAGACGACTCCGGCATGCTGAATGGTGTCATCCAGATATAACAACTTGGCGCCGATGGCCCCGGCCTTCTCTTCTTTCCGGGCGCAGGCCACCAATTCCTCCAGCCAGCCGGGTTGGACGATGGTGTCGTTGTTGAGGAAGACCAGGAAATGGCCCCGGGCCTCCTGGGCCCCCTGGTTAGAGGCTCGGGCAAAGCCCAGATTCAGGCGGTTGCTGATAACCCGCAGCCGGCCCTGGGCCTCCAGCTGCAGCAGATAGTCCCGGGTGCCGTCGCTGGAGCCGTTGTCCACCACGATGATTTCATGGGGGGCATCGGTGTTGGCCTCGATGGACTCCAGACATTGGCGGGTCAGGGAGAGGTTGTTGAAAACCGGAATAATAATGGACGCCAAAGATTCAGAAAAATCAGAGGAGAGAGGGGACTGCGGCGGCGTGCCGTCCGACTCACCTGCAGGAGCGGGGCAATCAGACTCCGGTTGGCTGGGCGCAGTCACCGGGCCAGGCGCGGCGGGCTGCTGCGGCCGCAGATAAGGGTTGGGTATAAATAAGGGCTTGCTGCCATTTAAGTAAGCCTTGCGATTGCGGATAAACAAGGGCATGTGGGCCCGCTTGGATTGGTGTTTGAACTGCTTATAATTACCGGAGGCGCTTTCCTCCTGGACGCCCGTGGCAGGGGAGGCTTCCTGGGGGTTAGGCGCCCCGGGCTCCGCCAGGCCCACGTGTTCATCCTCCATGTAGGCGTTCAACAGGTTGGCAGCCAGGACTCTCACCCCGTAATCCGCATCTTCTTCGTCGTAAAGCCCGTATTCTTCGCAAAAATACCCCAAGAGACGTTCGGTGCGTTTGGGGATCAGCAGGCAGGCCCCCCCCAGGGTGCCCTTTTTGATGCGTATCGTCACGTCGTGCCACACTTCCAGCGGGTAGGAGCGGGGCTCGAAACTGTAAGCCAGGACGCCGATTTCAGGCACCTGATTGATCACCGCCACCATGTCTTCCAGCCAGCCATCCTTTTGCAGGATGATGTCATTGTCCAGCTTGAGATAGCAGGCGGCTTCCGGCTCCAGGCTCCAAGCCAGGTTGGAGGCCTTGGCCACTCCCAGGTTTTCATCCAGCAGGATCAGGTTTTTAATTACTCCCCGGGCCTTGAGACTTTCCAGATACGCCGGAGTGCCGTCGGTGCTGCCGTTGTCCACCACCGTCAACACATAGGGATAGTGGGTAAGCCGGACCAGGGCGTCGATGGCCTGTTTGGTGAAATCCAAGCGGTTATAAGTAACCATGCAGATATTGACGAATTCCCCGGCTTGGCCGGTCCCGGTCTTTTCCGGAGCGCGGTGCCCGGCATCAGGCGCGGGGGCCTGGGAGGAGACCGGGTCTGAGGTCTCGCCACTTGCCAGGTATTGGGCCACCTGGGCCAGTAACTTCCGGGCATCAAGATTCGTGGGATTGATCTGCAGCGCTGCGGTTAAATGGGTCTGGGCCTCCTGCAAGAGCCCCAGATCGAGGTAAGTGGCGCCTAATTGGCAGAGAGCCTCGGTATCTCTGGGGGTGTGCTCCAAAACCTTGGTAAACGCGGTCAAGGCGCCGCTGAAGTCACCCCGCTTCCGGCAATTGGCGCCCAGGCGCTTCAGCAGGGGCAGGGCCTCGGGGGCCAGCTCCCGGGCGGCCCGCAAGACTTCCCTGGCGTCCTGATCTTTCCCCTGCAAGGTGAGGACGTCGCTCAAAGAGAGGTAACCATCCAGAAGGTCCGGGTGGCTGCGGATCAGGTCCCGGAGACAGGTTTCCGCGGCTTCCCAGTCCTCCCGCTCCAGGGCCTCATTGGTCAATTGCAGCAGTTGATCCGGGTTGGGGGTCTCAGGCCTGGATCCGGCGCAGGTCCTTTGGGCGGCATCTTTTTGATGCTGCAAGAATTGCCGTTGCTGCTCCTGAATCTGCGGTTTGTCCTGCAGGTGATCTTGATACTTGCCATGGACGATTTCCATGGTGCGCACGAGATCCGCCTGCTTCTGGCCGACCGTGGCGTCGTCTTCCTGGCCCTGGGTGAACTCGCAGGTGACCCGTTTGATGTGGAAAAATTTATCGCGGAAAGAAAGCCGGATCAATAAATCCCAATCCTCATGGCTACTCAGGCTTTCATCGAAGAGGCCGGCTTGCTCCAGGCAGGATCTCTCGTGCATGAGACAGAGGCTCGGAAACTGGTTAGCCACCAGCAACCGCTCCTGATCAAACTCATATGAATAAGGCAGGTCTTTGGCGGCGACCACATTCCGGCCGCATTGATTCTCTAAACGGGCCCGAAGCGCGTCTGTGTAAGCCACCCGGTACTCGCTGTCCACCAGCACGGTTGCCAGAACCGCCAGGTGCTCGGGGTAGAAGAGGGAGTCATCATCCAGGTAAGCGATATATTGGCCCCGGGCCAGTTTCAGGCCGGTATTGCAGGCCGCGGCCCGGCCTCGGCGGCGGTCATGCTGGACGTAGGTGATGTTGCCCTGCTGATTGAGCCAGCCCACGATGCCGCTCACGTCCAGGCCGCCGTCGTTGACCACGATGACTTCGTGGTTCTTATAAGTTTGATTGAGGATGCTTTGCAGGGCGGCCCCCAGGGTATCCGGCCGGTTGTAAGTGGGGACGATCACCGAGACCAGGGGCCATTGTCCCCCCCAATATTGCCGCCGCCGCATTGCCTCCTCCACAATTCTTTGTTTCGCCTCCTTGCGGGCCAGCCTGGCGGCGCGGCGTTCTCTCCAGGCTTCTTTGGCGGCGGTATCGGTCAGGAGGGCGGGGGCGTCAACCTGGCCACGGATGCCCTTGTTTTCGGCAGCCTCCGGGGAGCCTGGCCATTGCACCTCAAAACGCGTGGTAAAACAGTTCTTGGTTTCCTCCAGCAGAACCTCTTTCTCCAGGTCCGGGAAGGAACTGCCTTGTACCACGGACAGGCATTCTTCCCCCAATTCCCGCCAGAGCGCATGCAGGTCCATGGCCAGCATTTCCTTGGTCCTGGCCGGGTCCAGGTTGTGGGCCTGGGTCTTCTTGTGGCTTTCTATCTCTTCATCCCGGATCTTGCGCAAGGAAAAAAGCACCTCGGGCAGGTGGACGAAAGTGCCCTCCAGGGCTAAAGCCGATAAGATATAAATATCTGAGGCCCAAATTGCTTTCGTTTTGATACGACTGAGGTTTTCCCGGCGGAAAAGTCCATAAATCAATTCGCCGCCGCAATGGTAACCGATGAGATGGAGAAAGCGCGCCGGCGGCGACATGCCTCGCGTATCCAAATAGTCGGGGCCCAGGCAGAGGAAATTGCCCTCTTTATCGATCCGCTGGGCCCGGGAATAGCACAAGATTACCTCTGGATCATTTTCCATAACTGCCACGGCCTTGGTCAGTAAGGTGGGATGCCAGAGGTCATGATCGGAGGCCCACATGAAGTATTTGCCCCGGGCCAGGTCCCTGACCTTGGTGCCGTTGTAGATTGACCCCATATTGGTTTCATTGCGGGAGTATTGAATGCGGGAGTCCCGGGCCTGGTATTTTAAACAGATCTCCCCGGAGCGGTCTTCCGAGGCATTGTCCGAGATGATGAGTTCAAAATTTTTATATTCTTGGGAAAGCAGTGATTCGAGTGATTGCGCCAGGAATCGTTCGCCGTTGTAAACCAACATGCCGATGGAGACCAGGGGGTGTTGGTTAATCTCATGGCCTTGCATGGCGGTAAGTTCTCCTTGAGCAACTAGAAATGATCAGCAAGATTCTTGGCACCATACTCCATTTGGTCCGCAGGCCTGGGTGAGACAGGCGGATGGCAGCGGTCGATTTGGGCGGCAATGGGGGCGCTTAGAAAGATGGCGTTGGCGGTCCACAACCGGCCCAGGGTCGTATGGACAAAGGGGAACAGGTCCCAAAGCACATACCCGTAATTCTTTAGGTAACTCCAAATTTCATTAAAATCACTCTGCCCCGCATAGGTTTCAGCGAACAGGGCTTCAGAGAAGATAAGGTCGATCTGCGATGCCCGCAGGAGGCCTGCCGCGCCTTGTAGAACCTGCAGTTCCGAGCCCTGGACGTCCATTTTCAAAATATCGATGCCGCTCAAAGAAAGGCGGGCGGCGACGTGGTCCAAAGTGTCCATGGGCACTTCCATTTTCAAATAATCATAATTTCTTTTGGCGCTGCGTTCCTGGAGGAAGCCTTCCGGGGGCAGCAAGGAGGAAGCGGAAGAACATCTGGTGGCGTAAAAAGACACGGCTCCGGACTTGGCGCCCAATGCCAGCCGCTCGACGTGGACGCCGTTTAAGCGGCCCCAGCGCTGTTCCAGGGTAATGAAAGATTCGGGATGGGGCTCAAAGGAATAGACGCGGCAGTCTGGAAATAGCGTCCGATATTCTTCGATGCTTTCACCGACATGGCCGCCGACGTCGACGACGGTGACATTTTCCCGTTGCAGCAGGTTGATCAGCCATTTTTGCTTCTCGAAGCCCGCATCTTCCATGATCTGGTTATGATATGACATATTTGTCTCCATCTGCCGTGAGGTATTTAGTCATTGTCCTTCACCTGCGGTGGCCTTATTTGTACCTTTTAGTTTCGCGTCTCCCATGCTTGCGTAGTTCAGCCCGCAGTCGTCACCACTAGGCCGCGAAAGCCCATCTCCTCCAGGGCCGCGGCGATCTGGTCCTCGTACCCCAGGGCCGTGACCAGGACCGCGGCCCGGGGATCGGCCTCCCGTAAAACCTCGGGGGCGTGGATCGGCCTCCCGCCCACCGTCCGCTGCTGCTTGTAAGGGTCCTGGTCCACCAACCCCTGGAGGGCGCAGCGGCCCAAGTCGGTTTGGCCCAGCAGGAGCATGGCGTATTGGGAGAGCCCCCAGAGGTAAAGGGGGGTTTGCTGCCAGGCCAGTTGGGCGATTTTTCCCAGGGCCGGATGCTGCCGGGACCAGGCCAGGTAGTCCCGGAGCCGCCCTTCCAGACCGTTGCTTGCGGTTCGTTTCTGCTCATCCCCCCGGCGGAAGATGGCCCAGAGACAGGGCACGGGACCCTGGGGCAAAGGCTCCAGGAGAAAGCCGCCGCTGCTCACCAGGGAGAAGCCCCCGGCCTGGAATTGGCCGACCAGGGTGTCCCGGTCGAAGTGGTTGACGTGCTCCAGGTACAGGTCCCGGTAGGGATAACGGGAATTTTCCCCGTAACGGGACGCGTCCGGCACTTCCACATAGACCAGCCCCTGGTCACTCAGCTTCTCCCGGGCCGCGGCCAGCAGCGCGGGCAAGTCGATGACGTGCTCGACGATATGGGAGTAAATCAAGACATCGGCCCGGACTTCCGGAAAGGGGAGATCCAAGGCCGAGCCGAAGTCCGCGGCCAGCCCCAGGTGGTTCCGGACATAATCAATACAGGCGGGCATCAGGTCCACGCCGTAGAGACGGGTATGGCCGTGCTCCGCCAGAACTGCCAGGAGGCCGCCCTTGGCGCAGCCCACGTCAAAGATGGCCGCGTCCTGCCGGGGCAGATAAGGGACCAGACGCCGGGCTAGTTCTGCAAAACGCCGCCGGTCTGCGGGCGTGGCACCGCCGCTACCGCTGGCGGCCGAAGTGAAGTAATAGGCGTTGCCCCGGTAATACCGGTCGTAATCGCTTTGCTGCGAAGGTGTATCGTAAAAAGCCGCGCCGCATTCCGCACAGACGGCCAGGGAGAAGGCCCCGGCCAGGGGTGAGTCGTCGAAGCCCTGGAAGCGCAGCCGACTGAGCTCCCGGCCCCGGCGGCCGCTGCACTGCGGGCAGGGCCTGGTTAAGGCGCGGCTGGTTTCAAGTCTGGAGCACATGCTCATGAGTCCTGGGGGCCTGCAACGCCTGGGCCCGGGGCGAAAAGAACTTGAGGGCGTCAAACTTTTCCCGAAACTCCTGCAAATCCTCCAGGCTCAGGTGATAAGGCCGGAGATAGAATTGGCTCTGGAGGGCGTTCAGGTCCCAGGTGCCGTCCCAGAGCCGTCCGGCGTCGATTTCAGTTAAAAAGAGGTTATCCCGCAGGGCCTGCTGAAAGATCCTGGTCCCGGGATAGGGGATGAGATTGAAGACCAGGTTCATGTCCAGCTGCAGGTCGTGGATCATATTATAGGTGTCGGTCAGGGTCTCCCGGGTCTCCTCCGGAAAGCCCATGATGAAGACCCCTCTGGTCAGAAGGTCATAGCGCTTGCAGAGTTCCGCCACCTGGAAGATTTTTCCCCGGCTGATCTTTTTGCCGATGATTTCCTGGCGCATGCGGTCGGAGCCGTGTTCAATGGGGAGGATGACGTAAACACAGCCGGCCTCCACCATGGCCTCCATGATCTCCTCATCCAGGGAGTTGAGGTTGTAGCCGTTGAAAGATTCGAACTGGATGACCAGGCCGCGGCGCACGATCTCCCGGCAAATCGCCAGGATGTGCGGTTTATTCAGGGTGAGATTGTCGTCCACAAAGCCGAAATAATTGATGCCGTGACGCTCATAGAGCATCTGCATTTCGTCCACCACCAGCTCCGGGCTGCGGAGGCGGTGGCCCCGGCCCATCATCTTGTGGGCGGAGCAGAAGCTGCAATTGTAAGGGCAGCTCCGGCTGGAGAGGATGGGGATGGACATCTTGATCTCCAGGCCCCGGGGGTTGTACCAGGTGGAATGATCGGTGTAGTAGTCCTCCAGGCGGATCAGGTCCCAGGCCGGAGCCGGCAGCCGGTCCAGATCTTTGATGTAGCCCCGGCGGGGGGTGACCTGCACCGCGCCGTTTTGGTCCCGGAAGGCCAGGGCCTCGATATGGCCTAGAGCGGTCCGGTTGCCCTGGGCAAAGGCCTGGGCCAGGGCCACCGCCTGATCTTCCCCCTCCCCCAGGGCGATGGCGTCGATGGCCGGACAATGCTCCAGGATCTCCCGGGCGAACAAGGTGGGATGGATGCCGCCGATGGCCAGAGGCAGGGAGGGATGCCGGGCCTTGATGGCCTCGGCGGTGCGCCGCACAAAGGGGAAATGGGTGGTGAGCAGACAATTGATCCCCACCATCCCGGGACGCTGCTCCGCCACCGCTGCCAGCACGGTTTGCAGATAAAAGGTTTCCCGGTCCAGGTTCCGGGGGGCGGGGAGCGAATCCAAGTCCAGGATCCGGGGCTCGTGCCCGGCCTGGCGCAAAACCGCGGCCAGGAAAAGCAGAGACAAGGGCGGGGTGCGCCCCACCCGGGTAACGGAATCCAGCGTGTAGGACGGGATGAGTAGGATTTTCATATTATTCCCCTTATACGGTCGTTCAGGTGCATACTTGCTAAAATCGTCCCCCAAGAGCTGCGGTCAGGCCGAGGCGCGGCAAGGGGCCGCGCTCTCCCGGGGCCGGGTGTCGCCCGCCGGGATGCCCAGTTTCCGCAGATACTGGGAGAGACGCCAGGGCGGCAAAAGGCTTTGCGCGGCCGCGCAGCGCTCCCGGGCCTTGACGGGGTCGCCGTCAGCCAGGAGCATGAGCCCCGCCCAGAGGTTGAGATACGGGTCGTCCGGAAAAAACGACTGGTAATGGAAGACGCTGCCCCGAGTAGCGCTGCGGAAGAGACCGGGCTTCCGGGCGATGCGCCGATCCGCGGCCAGGGCCCGCTTCAGTTGGTCCTGGTCCAGGCTCCGGGCAAATTCTTTGGCTTCTTCCCCCAGTGCGGCTACAAAGACCTCGGCCGCGGTGGCGCCGCCGTTCTTTTGAGGCCAGGCCCGGGGGCTCTTGGGCAACTCCAGGGCCTCCTGGAAAAGGGCCTGCCAGGCCTGGGCCGTCTGGGCGATGGTGAATCTCTGGCGGGCGTGGCGCCGGGCGTTTTCCGACAGGCGCAGGCGCCAGGCCGGTTCCCGGAAGAGCCGCTCCAGGGCTACGGTATACTCCCGGCTATTTTGCACCACCAAACCGGTGACGCCGTCCGCAACCACGTGGCCTTCCGGGCCGTTATCCAGGACCACCGGCGGCACTCCCACGGCCAGGGCCTCGATCAGGACCTGCTCGCCGGTGCCGTAATGGCCCGGGGCCAGGGGATAGCCGAAGACGTCCAGGTCGGCCAGCACCTGGGCGACATCATCGACCTGGCCCAGAAAATAAAATTTCTCGGCAATGCCGGCCGCTAGAGCTTCCCGGCGGATGGCCTCCTCACTGGGGCCGCCGCAAACCACAAAGCGCACCCCGGGAATCCGGGCCGCGGCGCTCATCTGCAGGAAATCCCGGTGCATCTTGGCATAATCCACCGTGCCGATGTAGCCGATGCGGAAACCGGCATGGGGCCGGGGGCTGGCCTGGGCGACGTGGTCGATCCCGGCACAGCTGAAAACCAGCCGCACTTTGGCCTCCCGTTTTTTCCGGGGCAGGCGGCGGATGGCGGGGGCCTCGAAGCTGTAAGGGGTGGCCACCACGAAGAGGTCCGGATAATCCAGCAAGGCCCGGGAAAAATTTTGGGGCGGCGTATGCCCGGAAACGTGGGACCACAGGAGCACCCGGGCTGGCGGCAAGGGGTGGCGCACCAGCAGGTCGAAGAGCAGGGGGTGGTTCCACCAGTTGACCACCGCCAGGTCGGCGGCGGCCACCATCTCCAGCAATGCCGGCAGACGCCAGGCCAGGTTGTCGCTCAAGTCGATCCCTGCGGCCGCGGCCCAGGCCTGGGAGGGGGCGTTGGCGTAATCCAGGCAGGCCAGACGGTGAGTATCCGCGGAATGATCCCGGCTGTAGGTCAAAAAATTCCGGAGGACCCGGCCGACCCCGCCCCCCAGGTGGGGGGTGATATGTAAGATCGTGCTCATTTCAGGCGGCGGCTCCTTCGATCTGTTCGGTATTGTAGACGTTGCAGTAGCGGTGCAGGGCCTGGGCCCGGCAGCGCCGGCAGAGGCTGCTTTTGACCCGGGTCGACAAAATCTCTTCCAGGGGCGTTTCCAGAAAATTGGCCGCGGCAATATTGTCCTGGGGATAAAAGAACATCATGCAGTTACTCACCGTGAGGTTCCAATTGACATGGATGCACCGGTCCACCAGGCACTTTTCCCGAATCTCCCTGCGGGCCAGGGCCATGCCTTGCTCCAGACCCAGGGCCAGCATCTCTGCGGCCTCTTGGGCCTGGGGGGTGAGTTCGCCGCCTTCGAGATATTCCAGCACGTCGTCCAGGGAGATGAGATAAGCCCAGACCGGGTGGAGCTCGAACTCGAAGCGCTCGCACAGCCGCTTCACTTCGTCCAGGGAGCCGTCCCGATTGTGGCGGTAGAGATGGTAGTAGACCTCGGTCTTCATGTCCGGCCGCAGGCGGGCCCGCAACTCGGCCAGGCTTTCCATGTTTTTCAATAACTTGGCCCAAGTGGCCCCGGTATGGGTGCGCTCGTATTCCCGGCCCACGCCGCTGACGGAGATACGGAACCAGGCCGGGCCTGCGGCAATGACCGGCTCCAGGTTGGTCGTGGAATTCAGGTTGCTGGACAGGGCGCAGGGGAGCCCCCTGGCGTTGGCGAGGCCCAGGATTTCCGGCAGCTGGGGGTTGAGCAGGGGCTCGCCCCATTGATAAAGCTGGAGATTGCCCACCAGGGGGTCTTCGTCCAGGATCTTATCCAGGACCTGGGTAAAAACGCCGGGGGTCATGAACCCCGGCGGCGGGTGGCGGTGGCTGCGGGTGGCCCGGGGGCAAGAGAGGCAGCGCAGGTTGCAGGCCCCGGAGACGTCGATGGCATAATCGAAGGGTTTCAGGTCCTTGTAGGAGATGAAATCGCGCTCTGCTTCCAGGCCGGCCAGGCGGCAGCGCTCCATGATGTCCTTTTCAAAGAAAAAGGAGGCAATGATCACGAAGGGTTTGCCGTTGGGGACGGCGGGCTGCAGGACCGCCTCGGGCGGGGAGATGGGATAGCCCAAGGCGGAGCGACCGTGCAACTGCGGGCTGGAATCCAAGTAGCCCCGGAGCTCTACCCCCTGGCGTTCCAGCACCCGGCCCATGCCCCGGCCCTGCTGCCCTGCACCCCAGATATAGACCGGGCGTCCGGAGAGGCGCTCCAGGACCGGGCGAATCCGACTATGTGCCTGGAAGGTCTGCATCAGCCTGTGGCTCCTTGCTGGGTGGCGCCGGCAGCAATGGGCATGGCCTCCTCCAGATAGACGCTGGTGAAGCGATGCAGGGCATGGCGCTGACATTCCTGGCAAATACCGCTGGCGTCCCGGCGGCGGAGGATTTCCGGGAGAGGCACTTCCAGAAAGTTGTCCACCACGGTGGGGAGAAAAAACGCGCCGCAGGAACGCACGTTCAGATTCCAGGCAATGGGAAAGCAGCGGGCCTCGGCACAGGGCAGATGGGCCTGGCTGCGGGCCCGGGCCAGACCGTGATCCAGACTCAACAGCAAGAGGTCCAGGGTGCGTTCGGCCTCCGGGCTCAGGGGCTGTCCCTGGCAATAGGCCAGAACGTTGTCCAGGGGATAGAGATAGGCCCAATTGGGACGGAATGCGAACCCCAGCTTCTGGCAGAGTTGGGCCATTTGCCGGTAGTCCTCCCCCAGGTTATGGCGGTAGAGGTGGTAGTTCATCTCCACATACATGCTGGGGTGGTGGCGTTCCCGTAACTCCTGGAGCCGGAAGAGGTTGCTATAGAACAGGTCCCATTTGCCGCCGGTATGGGTCATCTCGTAATTGGCCCCGAAGCCGGACGCGGAAATTTTCAGCCAGTCGGGCTGCGCCTGGATCACCTCGGTGAGGTCCCGGCGCACGTTCAGGTTGGTGGAAATGGCGCTCAGGAGCCGGCGCTTCCGAGTCAGGCGGATGATCTCGGCTATCTGGGGGTGCAACAAAGGCTCCCCCCAGGCATAAAGCTGGATATTGCCCAAGAAAGGCAGCTCCTTGAGCAACTTGTCCAGCACCAGCTCGAAGGTGGCGGGAGTCATGAACCCCTTGGGAGGCTTTTCGGCCATATTGCCCCGGGGACAACTGATACAGCGGAGGTTGCAAATCCCGGCGATGTCCACACTGGGGTCCAGGGGAGACAGGGCCCGGGAGGAGATGAAGTCCTGCCCCGGTTCCAGGCCAGCCTCCCGGCAGTTGCCCGCGATTTCATCCTCATAATGCCCCGAGGCGATGATGATGAAGGCTTTCTCCCGGGCGTCGGCCTGCTCCAGCAGGGCCTCCGGGGGCCAGACCGGGTAGTCCAGGGCCTTTTTGCCCCGCAGACGGGGGCTGCGGTCGAGAAAGGCCGTCGGGGCCAGGCCGCTGCGCTCCAGAGCCCGGCAGACGCCGTGGCCGACGATGGACGCGCCCCAGAGATACACGGGGCGGCCCCGGCGCAGCGCCTCCAGGTCGTTAAGGTCCATACACTTGATGGCAGCCGTTCTTTCCGTGGTCATGAGGCAGCTTCCCTGATGGTATGAGTTTGTTCTTCGAGTTCGGGGGTCTCGCTGGTATAGAGGCGGCAGAACCGATGGAGGCCTTTCCCCCGACAGGTACGGCACAACCGGCTGGTCCGGCGCCGAGCTATAATCTCGGCCAGAGAGGTCTCCAGATAAGAGTCCGCAGCCTGGTTATCGGCGCGGCTGTAGTACAAGCCGCAGTGTTTGACGGTCAGGTCCCAATCGATATTGATGGCGTGCTCAAAATTACAGGCCAGGTGTCTTTCCCCGGCCGCCATTTTCACGGCCTGGTCGATGGGGAGGAGCAGGATTTCCAGGGTCTGTTCCGCCGCCGGGGTCAATTGGCCGCCGTTAATATAGGTGACAACATTATCCAACGGCAGGAGTGCGGCCATGTGGGGCCGGAAGACAAAACCCAACTCCGCGCATAAAAGCCCGATCTTCATGGCGTCGTTCTGGTTGTGCCGGTAGAGATGGTAGGTGACCTCCACGGGCATCTCCGGGCAGTGCCGGGCCCGCAGCTCACTGAGGCGACGCATGTTTTTTAGCACCAGGCTCCAATTGCCTTTGGTATGGGTGATGGCGTAAGTTTCGCCCCAACCTGACAAAGAAATGCGGAAACAGCCGGGCCGGGCTCGGATGACTTCCTCGAAATCCCGGGTCAGGCTCAGGTTGCTGGAGACCGCGCAAAGCACCTGCCGCTCATTGGTGAGGCGGATGATTTCCGGCAGCTCCGGATTAAGGAGGGGCTCCCCCCAGTTGTAGAGCTGGATGATGCCCAGGTAAGGATTCTCCTGGAGGATTTTGTCCAGGACCCGGGCGTAGGTGGCCGCGGACATCATGCCCGCGGGCTCCTTTGCCGGCATATTCCCCATGGGGCAGGAGATGCAGCGGAGGTTGCAGATGCCGCAGACCACCACCTGGTAATCGAAGGGGCTCAATTCCTCATAATAGAGGTAGTCCTCACCGGGGAGCAGGCCCGCGGCCTCACAGACCGCGCTGATTTCATTTTTATGCTGGAAGGTGGTGTTGATGATGAAAGGCCTGGAGGCCCGCCGCGGCCCGTATAAGACCTCTTCCGGACTGTACACCGGCTGGTCGTAAATGGCGCCGCCCTGGAGGGCCTTGCGCTTATCGATGAAACCGGTAATGTCAACACCCTGGCGGCGCAGGGCGTAGAGCATGCCCATGCCGGCCTGGCTGGCGCCCCAGAGATAAATGGGGCGGCTGCCGTTCAGGTGTTGCAAGGGGGTGGAACTCAGCCTCGATTCCGACATCACGGCATCTCCCTTACAAAGCCACGCTTTGGCGCTCGTGCACCAGCTTTTCGTCGCCGTAAACCGCGTAGCAGCGGTGAATGGCCTTTTCCTTACAGTGGCGGCAAAAGGCGTTGTTCTTCCTGGCAGCTTCGATTTCTGCCATGGGGGTGGACAAAAAATCCCCCGGCACCAGCAGGAGCTTGGGGTCAAACCATTCCATGCACTGGCTCACCTTGAGGTCCCAGGTGATCCAGAGGCAGCGCTCGTAAAAGCAGGGCCGGTCCTTTTGGCTGCGGGCGATCTCCATGGCTTCCGGGACCGGCAGGGCCTGCAACTCCATGGTGCGCTGCACCTGGGGATTGAGCGGCTTGCCGTCGATGACGGCTTCGATGTTTTCCAGGGGGGCCAGGGCCGCGTGGCGAAAGCGCAGGGTAAAGTCAAGTTCCTCGCAGAGCCGTTGCAGCAGCCGGAAATCCTCGCCATTGTTATGGCGGTAGATATGATAAAAGACTTCCACCTGGAGGTCCGGGTGGAGTTCCGTCTGCAACTGCCGCAGCCGGTACAGATTTTTCAGAAACAGGTCCCAGGAACCGCCGGTATGGGTGGTTTCGTAGTTGGCCCCGGAGCCGGACACCGAGACCCGGAACCAGGTGGGGCGGGCGGCGATGACCTCGGCAAAGTCCTTGCGGATATTGAGGTTGCTGGAGACCGCGGTGTGCACCCCTTTGGCGTTGGCGTGGCGGATGATCGCGGCCAGATCCGGATTTAGCAAGGGTTCGCCCCAGTTATAGAGGCTGACCGCGCCCACAAAGGGGTCTTCCCGGAGGATCTTGGCCAGGACCTGCTCAAAGATGGCCGCGGTCATGAAACCGGCCCGGGGCTGGGGAGAAAAATTCCCCCGGGGGCAGGAGATGCAGCGGAGGTTGCAGGCCCCGGAAATATCGATCTGGTAGTCGAAGCGCTGAATTTCCGAGAAGGTGATGAAATCCTCGGGCGTGGTGAAACCCGCGTCCTGGCATTGGAGCGCGATTTCGTCCGCGAAAAAGCCGGAGGTGATGATGATATAGGGCCGGTGGCCGTTATGCTTGAGGATCTCCGCCGGTGCCTTGACCGGATACTCCAGGACGGTTTTCCCCTGGAGGGAGACGCTGCTGTCGATGAAACCTGCGGGCCGCCGCCCCTGGCGCTCCAGGACCCGGCACATGCTCAGGCCGTCTTGACGGGCTCCCCAGAGGTAGACCTCCCGGTCCCGGAGGCGGTCGGTTACGGTTGTTAGCCTCGATTCAGGGGTGTGCGGCATGGTGCTGTTCCTCCTCAAATGCGGCTACGGCGAGGCGCAGCCGGCTGGGGTCGCCCCAGAAGGCCAGGGGTTCATGGGCCGGGTAGGGGAAGACCCCCAGGTTCAGGCGCAGCCGGCCGCCCCTGGCGGCGATATGCTCCTCTACCAGGCGGCGCACCGAAATGGGCTGCCCCGAACAGATGTTGAAAATCCCGTCATAGCGCGGCTGCAGGGCCACTTTGGCGATCAGGGCCGCGACCTCCGTCACGGAGAGATAGTCCCGGAGCTGCTCGCCCCCGGACATATCGAAGGTCTCCTGCCCTGTGTCCAGGGCCTGGTCCACTTTGGCCATCAGGGTCCGTTCCGGCTGGCCTGGGCCATAAAGAAAGAAAAGGCGGAGCCAGCGCAGCCGGAAGGGATGCTGCTGTTGCAGGGCCTCCAGGCGGCGGCGCAGGACATCCTTGGCCAGGCCGTAACAGGTGGTGGGGTTGGGAGCCGTCTCTTCCGGCAAGCAGCCGTTGTGCAACCCGTATTCGTAGCAGGTGCCCGTGACTGTCAGGCTGGGCAACCCTTGCGCAATCATGCTTTGCAAAAACCGGTAATGGTTCACCAGGTTGCGGTCCAGGTGAAAGGATTCCTGGTAATGGGGCAGACCCTCCCAGGCCAGGTGGATCAAGACCTCCGGCCGCCCCAGCCGCTCGTAACAATCATGGGGCTCTTGATTGAGGTCATAGACAACATAATCCGCACCCAGTTCCTGGAGCTTGGCTTCATCCCTGGCGCTGGCGAGGATGCGGCACCGGCCCAGGCCCTGCAGGAAGGGCACGACCTGCTGGCCAATGAACCCCGTGGCGCCGCTCACCAAGACTTTCACGCTTGCTCCTGTTCTTTCAAATAGTTCAAGGTTCAAAGTTCAAAGTTAATGTAGGGTGGGCACTGCCCACCGATTCCTTAGATCCTAAAGTCCAGGGGCCGCGCTCCGCCCCATTCCTCTCCAAGGGCTGCTGCCCCGGTTGCAGGAGCGGATGGGCCGCGTCTTTCCGGGAGATATCCGTGACCTCCCGGGGCCACTCAATGCCCAGGGCCGGGTCGTCGTAGCGGAGGCCCCCTTCCGCGTCCGGCTGGTAAAACGCAGTGGTGAGGTAAAGCACCTCGCTGTCGGGCTCCAGGGCCTGGAACCCATGGGCAAACCCCTCAGGCACGCAGAGCATCCTCAAGTTGGCGGCTGACAGGACTTCGCCGTGCCACTTAAGAAAAGTGGGGGACGAGGGCCGCAAGTCCACGAGCACATCAAAGACGGCCCCCCGGATACAGCGCACCAGCTTCATCTCCTGGTGCGGGGCAAATTGGAAATGCATCCCCCGCACCGCCCCGGCCTGGCGGGTGCAGGAGAAATTGACGTTGACGATCTGCCGCTCCCCCAAGATCTGGGCCAGTTCCTGGGCGCAGAAAAAACGGGCAAAGAGGCCCCGGTGGTCCTCGAAGGGCTCGGCCTCAATCAAGGTGGCGGTGTCTATTGGCAGGGGGCGAATTATCATGTCTTCTTCTCTAAGAAGCCCAAAGTTCGAAGTATTTGTACCGGTGACCCAGGCTTTCCGCCTGGGCGAATTGCCTGGGCGGGCGAGACGCCCACCCTACCAGTTTCTAACTCCCCATAACCGCCTGCAGCGGCGGTTGCCCGGCCCCGAAAAAATCCCGGTACCAGGAGATGGTCCGCGTCAAGCCCTCCCCCAGGGAGAACCTGGGCCGCCAGCCCAGCACCCGGCGGGCCTTGTCCGCATCCAAAGCCTGGTACAGGATTTCGCTTTGCACCTCGTTCAAGATCACCGGGGTCAGGCTGGAATCCAGGCGGTGCAGGATCTCTTCCACCAGTTCCAGGACCGTCAAAGTGGTGTCGTGGGCAAAATTGAAGGCCTGACCCTTGAGCTCCCGGTGGGCCGCCAGCTTTTCGGCCAGGAGCATATACGCGGCCGCGGCGTCTTCGATGTAGAAATAGTCCCGCACGTAGCGGCCATCGGAACGGATGACCGGCGGTTGTCCCCGGAGAATGGCGCGAATGGTCCCCGGCACCAGGCGGTTCCAGTTGAGGTCGCCGCCGCCGAAAAAATTGCCGCAGCGGGTGACGGCTACCGGCAGGCCGTAAGTGGTCGCGTAAGACTGGGCAATGAGATCGGCGCAGGATTTGGAAACATCGTAGGGATGGCGTCCCTGCAAGGGATTGTCCTCCCGGTAGGGCTCGCCGGTGTGCTCGCCGTAAGCTTTATCGGAGGAGGCCAGGACGATCTGCCGCACCCCGGGGCTGCGCCGGGCGGCCTCCAGGAGGGCCCAGGTGCCGCCGATATTAGAGGCAAAGGTGGACACCGGGTTGCGATTGGCGATGCCGACTATGGTCTGGGCGGCCAGATGGAAGACGGTGTCGATCTCGTACTCCCCCAGCACCCGTTCCAGGAGCGCCTGATCCTCGATTTCCCCCCGGACGGTTTTGACCCGATTGAGCCAGTCGCCGGAAATTAAGGCGCTCTGGGGGACCCAATCCCGCACCAGGCAGACCACGTCCGCACCTTGAGCCAGCAGCCGCGGCACCAGCCAGCCCCCTAAAAGACCGGTGGCCCCGGTGACCAGGGTGGGGCGGTCCTGCCAGAAGGAATGGGTTTGCCCGGCGGTCATTGCCACACCCGCCATGGGGGTTCTCCCTTTTGCCAGAGGTTTTCCAGCAGGAACTTGTCCCTCAGGGTATCCATGCATTGCCAAAAGTCGCCGTGACGATAGGCTGCCAGTTGCCCTTCCGCGGCCAACTGCTCCAGGACGTCCGATTCCAGGCTGGCCAAATCTCCCTTCAAATAAGAGAAGACCCCGGGTTCGAAGACCAGAAAACCGCCGTTGATCCAGCCTTCGCCGATCTGGGGTTTTTCCGTGAACTGGGCCACCATGTCGCCGTCGAAGATCAGGCCTCCGAAGCGGGCCGGGGGCCGCACCGCGGTGACGGTGGCCAACCGGCCATGGGCGTGGTGAAATTTCAGCAGTTCGTCCAGATTAATGTTGCTGACGCCGTCGCCGTAGGTCACCATGAAGGTCTCATTGCGCAGGCAGGACTCCAGGCGTTTGACCCGGCCGCCGGTGTTGACGTTCATGCCGGTGTCGTGAAGGTGCACCGTCCAGTCCTCCGCCTTTTTGTGGTGCATGAGGGCATCGCCGTTCCAGAGGTTAATGGTCATGCTGCCGTTCATGCGGTAGTAGTCCAGAAAGAAGCGCTTAATGACCTCCCCTTTGTAGCCCAGGGCAATGAGGAATTCGTTGAAGCCGTAATGGGCATAGAGCTTCATGATATGCCACAAGATGGGGCGCCCGCCGATCTCTACCATGGGCTTGGGTTTGACTTCGGTCTCCTCTGCCAACCGGGTGCCGAGACCACCGGCTAAAATGACCACCTTCATCTGCCCGCTCCTCCAGGTGCGCTCAACTTGCCCCCGGCGCCGCCTTGCGGCGCCATGAAAATCCAGAGGAAAATCAGGAGAAAATTCTTGGCAAAAATGCTACATTCCCTCCAGGGTTCTGGAATTATTTCTATTTATGGAGCCCAATCTTGCAATAAATGGACCATTGGCTAATCTATTTAAATTCATTGATAAAAGAGGGACGGATGGGAGCAAAACCGGCAAGATTTGCCTATTTAGCGGAGCAGGCAGCTTGACCTCTGAGACCGGAGGGGACATAAGGCCGGGGCCGACCCTGGGAATAAGGCATGCCGTCCCGGCCCTGTTGCTGGTGGGGCTGGTCCTCTTCTTCTTCCGGCTGGAGGTCCCCGGCCTGATGGACCCGGACGAGGGCCGCTATGCCGAAATTGCCCGGGAGATGTTGCTCTTAAAGGACTGGCTCATCCCTCACCTCAATCTCCTGCCTTATCTGGAAAAGCCCCCCTTGGTCTACTGGCTGACGGCCCTGAGTTTTAAGGTTTTGGGGTTTTCCGAGTTGGCCGCGCGCCTGCCCTCGGCCCTGTGCGCTTTGGGGGGCATCATTCTGGCATATTATCTGGGGAAGGCCTTCTGGGGAGCGGCCGCGGGCATGCTCAGCGCCCTGGTCCTGGCCACTTGCGGGGGCTATGTGGTCATGGGCCGGCTCCTGACCCTGGACATGGCCCTGACTTTCTTCCTCAACCTGGGGGTGGGGCTGGGTTACCTGGCCATGAGCCGGGAGCGCCGCTATTTGTGGTGGTGGGCTTATCTGGCCCTGGCCCTGGGGGTCCTCACCAAAGGGCCGGTGGCCCTGGTCTTGGCGGCCATCATCTGGACCACCACGGCCTGGGCCCAGTCGCGTCCCTGGGTCCGCTCCTGGCTCCATCCCTGGCCCCTGGCGCTCCTGGCCGCGGTCTCCCTGCCCTGGTTCCTGGTGGTAACGATACGCTATCCGGATTTCTGGCGGTTTTTTATCCTGGAGCAGCATCTGGGGCGCTACCTGACTCCCTACATCCACCACCAGCACTCCTTTTTCTATTACCTGCCCATCCTCCTGGCCTTCATGCTGCCCTGGTGCCTGCTCCTGCCCTGGGCCTTGGGGCGGCAGAAGGTCAGAGGCAATCCGGACCGGGTGTTTCTGCTCATTTGGGCCGGGGTGGTTCTCTGCTTTTTTACCCTGTCCCGGGGCAAGCTGGCCCCTTATATCCTCCCGGCCTTGCTGCCCCTGGCCCTCCTGGTGGGCCAGGCCCTGTGGGAGGTAGCCGGCCGGCGGCTGGCTGACAGCCGCGGCTTGCGGCTCACCTTGGGCCTCTGGGCAATACTGTGCTGGGTGGCCTTGGGCCTGTATATCTGGCCTCCTGCTTTTTTGAAGCCCCTGGTGCTCCAGGGGGCCCTGGTGACCCCTTGCGCCCTGCTGGGAGTGGTCATTCTGGCCCTGACCCCCAGTTTCACCCTGATCCTGCGGCGGGTGGGGGTGCTGTTTGTGGGCGCGTTTTTGCTGGGCACGCTGGTGTTCTGGGGGATGGAAAAAGTGAGTGAACAGCGCTCGCCCCGGGACCTGGCCCTGATTTTGAAATCCCGCTGGCGGCCGGGCGCGGGGCTGGTAGGTTACCGGCTCTATTCCCAGGGGATTTCGTTTTACAGCGGGCAGATTTTTCACATCCTGGAGTTTTCCACGGAGCTGGATTACGGCCGGAAGTTGGTTCCGCAGAACTCTCTGTTTTTTCGCACCCCCGAGGAGATGCTCTCCTGGGCGAAGGCCCGGCCAATGGTCTTCTTTTTCATGAAACCCCGGGATCTGGGACGCCTGCAGGAGGAATTGCCGGGAAAATTTCGCTTACTGGGCTGGTATAAAAATAGTATTCTAGTAAGTTATGAAGGAAGCTCCTGGCATGCGGAGAACCGAATGGTTCCCGCAGGTCCGATGCTAACTAACAGCAACTGACACCTCCATGCGCCGCGCCTTGACCCTGCCTTATATCATTTACCGTTATCTCCTCCAGGAGATTATGGCCCCCTTTGGCGCCAGTCTGCTGGCTTTCACCACCATCGTCTTTTTGGGCCGGCTGATGCGGGTGACCCAAATGATTGTGGTCAAGGGGGTGGGCCTGATCGAGGTGCTCAAAACCTGCGCCTATCTTTTCCCCTATCTCCTGGTCTTTACTCTGCCCATGGCCGGGACGGTGGGGATCTTGCTGGCTCTCATGCGCCTAACCGAGGACCAGGAAGTGGTGGCCTTAAAGACTGCGGGCCTGAGCTATACCCAATTGCTGCCGCCGATTTTCATCTTTTCCCTGGCCACTGCCATACTGACCCTGCTTTTCACCGCTTACGGCAGTCCCTGGGGGCAAAAGGCCACCCGGCAATTGATGATGGAAGTGGTCAAACGCCGGGCTGATTTGGGCATTAAGGAGCAGGTCTTTAACACGGACTTCCAGGGGCTGATGCTCTTTGTCAACCATGTGGCCCCCAAGGGCGGCCAATTGGACGGCGTCTTCATTTATGACTCCCGGGACAAGGACAATCCCAACACGGTCTATGCCCAAAAGGGGCAATTGACCTTCGATGAATCCCAGGAAACCCTGGTGCTCCATCTGGAGAATGGCCGGGTGATGCGCTGGGGAACTTCTCTGACCCGCTGGCAAACCGTGGAATTTAAGAGCTACCAGCTGCCTTTGAACCTATTCAGTTTTGGCATGAAGAGCAAGAAATCAGAAGACGAGATGTATGTGGGGGAATTATGGCAAAACCTGCGTCAGGCGCCCGCGGGTTCGGATAACCATATCCGCTACGCGGTGGAGTTGAGCCGGAGATTTTCCCTGCCCTGCGGTGCGCTCCTCCTGTGTCTCATCGCCATGCCCCTGGGGATGAGCCCCCGCCATCACGGCCGCACCTGGGGCCTGATCCTGGGCCTCCTGGTTTTTCTGGTTTATTATGTAGTCTTCACCGCGTCCTGGCGCTTGGCCTTCAGTGCCCGCTTGAACCCGTTTTTGGCCCCCTGGATCTCCAATTTCCTTTTCGCCGGGGTGGCCCTCTTCCTCTGGAACCGCACCGTCCGGGAGCTGCCGGTGCTGCCGGTCTCCTGGCCTCATTGGCGCGAGCGCCTGGAGGGTTTGACCAGCCGCCTGCGTCTGAAAAAGTAATCTCAGTAATTTTTCCTCCCTTTATCTCCAGTGATCAGTGGGCAGTGGCTCTAGTTATCATTTCCTGACCCCTGGTCCCTTTTTTTTCTCCCCCCGCGCCGGATTGGGGTGGGTCCAGGGTTTAATAGGGTAAGAGCCGCACCTCGGCTCCCCCATCTTGCGAGCAAATTAAGAGGAGATTTCGCACATGAAACACCAAATGTTGACTAAAGGATTGCCGGTGCTGCTGATGCTGGCCCTGGTCCTGGGGCTGAGCACCGCGGCCTGGGCCCAGCCTTTCCGCTGCGGCTTCCGGGGCATGAATCTCACCCCGGAGCAGGCGGGGCAGCTTTTCGACCTCAAGCAGAAATTTATGGATGAGACTGCCAGCATCCGCAAGGGTCTGTGGGTCAAACGGGCAGAGATGGCGGCCCTATGGAAGGCCGAAAACCCGGACCAGGCTAAGATTACGGCCAAACAGAAAGAGATCGGCGCTTTGAGGGAACAGTTGCAGGAAAAGATGGTGGCCTTCCGGATTCAGGCCCGGAAGATTGCTCCTATCCCCTTCGGACCCGGTAAAGGCATGGGTAGAGGCATGGGCATGGGTATGGGCCCCGGCATGGGTATGGGCATGCAGATGGGCATGGCCATGCCTGGTGACTGCCCGGGTCTGGGGCCGATAGACCAATAAGCCACCCCCAGATTAAAACCAGGGGAGGGCGGCGCTTCTGGGGCCGCCCTTTTTTTTCGGGCTTATCATTAGCCACAAGTCTTAATTTGGCGGGAAAGCATTTCTGATTGTGTCCAGATGCTACCAGGGCTAAATTCTTATGAACCACGGGGTCTTAGGATTGGAGCGCCTCAAAATCCCCCCAGCCCCCTTTTTCAAAGGGGGAGTAAGAAAGTGCTTGATTTAAGGTATTTTTTGGGAGCGCAGGCTTGCGCAGTTTTTTGGCGCAGCCTTGAAAGGCTGCGCCGCCGGTTAAAAAAAAATTGTTGGCAAAGATTAGTCTTTGGGGAGAGCCCTCCGGGGGCTGGAAGGAGTGTAGGGAACTCTTTCCCCCAAAAAATAATTCTGCTTGGAAAAATTTTCTGGATAAACTTTTGCCGATGTTCTAGAGTAACTGTTATTATATGAACACCATGACCTCTCTTGACAGAGATGAATTTACCTAAGAAGGTCCTGGTAAAGGGCGTGGAAGATGGCTCAGGCTGCTGTGGGGCAGACCTGTGATTAATGATATTTTTTGAGGCAATAGATTATAGTCTGAAAATTACCGGTAGTTGATCTTGAAGGCCTATTCTCCCTCCCGTGCCGGGGCCTGGGTGCGGGGACGGGGGGGTGAAATTCGGGGTGGACGCAAGCCTCCGGACCCGCCAGCCAAGGCAGCCGAAGCCACCCCAGAAGACGGCCACTCCTCCTCCTCCTTCCCCCAAGGGAGGCGGGGAATGAGGTCCAAGTTATCCTGAGGTAATCCCGAGACTATCCTGCCAGCCGGTTGAGCCCCCTGACGCCGCCTATTTCATTCAAGGAGTAGTCTGTGACCCACCCGCATTTACATCGGTCTATCCGGAAATTTGCTTATTTGCTGCCGGCTGCCCTATTTTTGGCGTTCATCCTGGCCGGCTGTGCCAGCGATGGTCCTGACGATGCCGCGGCGACCACCACCGCGATAAATGATCAGGCCGCTGCTGCCTCCCCGGCCCCGGCCGCGGCAAAGACCCCGCCCTCGGTCCCAGCGCCGGCTACTGCCCCGGCCCCGGCCGCGGCCCCAGCCGATACGCCGGCGGCTCCAGCCGCAGGCGAGAAAACCTCGCCCCCCAATGCCGAGGCCGCCCCTGCTCCTCCCGCCGGACCCCCGATGAAAATGGTCAAGGCCACCGGCCCCGAGAGTAAACCGGCCAAGATCAAGTACCTGGCAGGCGAGAACCCGGAGTATGCCCAAAAGTGCGGCTGGCCGTTGAAACTGGCCCAGCCGCTGCCGGGTGCAATTCTGCCCTATAAGCGGATTGTCGCCTACTATGGCAACCCTAAATCCAAGAAAATGGGGGCCCTGGGTGAGTACCCCAAGGACGAGATGCTGCGCCGGCTGCAAGCCGAGGTGGCCAAATGGGAGAAAGCGGACCCGTCCACCCCGGTACAACCCGCCCTGCACCTGGTGACGGTGGTGGCCCAGGGGGCGCCGGGCAAGGCCGGCAAATACCGGATGATTATGCCGGACGCGGTGGTCAACGAGGTTTACAGCTGGGCCAAAGAGATTAAGGCCATCCTCTTCATCGACATCCAGACGGGACATTCCGACATCCGCACCATCCTGCCCCGCTTCGAGTGGATCTTGAAGAATCCGGACGTGCACCTGGCCATGGACCCGGAGTTCAACATGATCAAGAGCGGCAAGATACCGGGGAAGAAGATCGGCACCTATGATGCCGCGGACATCAACTACGCCTCAGGCTTTCTCCAGGAATTGGTGAAAAAGTATCACCTGCCGCCCAAGGTGTTTATTGTCCACCGCTTCACCCGCAACATGGTCACCAATGCCAAGAATATCGTGCTCCGCCCCGAGGTGCAGATCGTCATGAATATGGACGGCTGGGGCCCTCCTTGGCTGAAGCGTGATTCGTACCGGGATTATATCATCAAGGAGCCGGTCCAATATACGGGCTTCAAGCTCTTCTATCACAATGACACCAAAAAAGGTGACCCGCTGCTGACCTGTCAGGACCTGCTGAAGCTGACCCCGAGACCGACTTATATCCAGTATCAGTAATCCGGGGCGACTACAGCAGCCCGAGTCAATGATGGGGGAAAGGCCGCCTGGACCAGGCGGCTTTTCCTTTTTTCGGCGACCTCCGCTTTTCAGCGGCTCGCTAATTGCGATAGTGATGGGACAGCCGGGATGAGGCTTCCAGGAACGGAGTCTGAGATTCCATGAGCTGCGCCTGATGATAGGCACGGAGGACCTCGCGCTCATAGGAAGCATCGCAGGTGGCGTTATAGACATGCAGCACCCTGCTGATGTTGCCGTGGAACCTCTCCAGCAGGTGGGCCAGGACCGCGGCTCCCCCCATAATGTTTTCCCGGGGATTATGCGCGTCCACCCCATATTTCTTGGCAGTATCCTTATGTAACTGCATCAGGCCGTAGCATTTCCCCGACTTGGCCTCCGGGTCATATCTAGATTCAATGGCGCAGACCGCCTGGATGAGAAAGGGAGAAATGTCATAGCGTTGGGCTGCTTCCTTGATGTAGTTCCAGTATTCCTGCTTCAGGTAAAGGTTGCCGATTCTGGGCGCGGTCTTGGGCCAAAACTGCGGGGGTTGGGCCACCGCCGCGGTAGTCGCCGCAGTAGTCAATACTAAGAATATACCTAGAGCTTTCATACCCAGAGTACCTCCTTGGTTTGGGCTTTGGGGTGATTTGTTTAGGTTATCGCTGGAAATTGAGGGCTGCCGCGTTCAGAAGGGTGTGCTTGATCTAGTCGCCCTGCTAAAAGGTTTGCGATTATGTGAGAGATTGTGAAGCTTTTAACATAAAAATTTCTGAAAGGGAACAAAAAAAAGCGCTTTTGTACTTTAATTGTAGTTATATCGAAGACATATGTCACTGATTCGGGCGTCTGCCTGTCATCCCCCGGCTCCCCTGGCGGCGTTATGCGGGAAAATACCGGAGCGGCACAGGCAAGGTTAGAAGCCGTTTCAGAACCTCAATTATCCTGATTTGTCATTCTGAGCACCGCGAAGAATCTGGTATTTTCGAGGCCTTGAGATCCTTCACAGCCTTCAGGATGACAGAAAAAAAGGTTTTCAGATGGCTTCTAGAAATTTTTCCGGGGATCATCTCCCGGAAGAATGGGTCTCTCTCCCGGTGAACCAACCACCCCCCCGCAAATTTCGCTGCCAATACGCAGCTATCCCTTGAAAAACGTCACTATTTGTCGTAGAATCAATAATTATTACCAGTTGTTAGACATTGCTATGGCTAAATTACCGATTATTCAATTGCCTGATCCGGTTTTGCGGCAGAAGGCTCAAGAAATCACGGAAATCAACGGCGAGCTGCAGCGCCTGATCAACGACATGGCGGAGACCATGTACGCCGCACCAGGACTGGGGTTGGCTGCCAACCAGGTGGGGGTGCTCCAGCGGCTCATCGTCCTGGATGTGGCCCATAAGGACGGGGCCAAGGACCTGAAAGTCATTCTCAACCCCTGCATCAAGTCCGGGGAAGGGGAGGCGGTCCGGGAAGAAGGTTGTCTGTCGGTGGCGGATTTTTCCGCGGAGGTGCGGCGGCACGCCCGGGTGACGGTCACCGGCCTGGACCGGGAGGGCAAACCCCTGGAGATCAGCGGTGAAGGGCTCCTGGCGGTGGTGCTGCAGCATGAGATCGACCATCTGGATGGCATTTTGTTCATTGATCATATCGGCCGGTTGAAAAGGGGGCTCTATCTAAGGCGGCTTAAAAAGCTGGCGGCAAATAGGCGATGAAAACAGGACCCTGGCGCCTGATCTTCATGGGCACGCCGGCCTTTGCCCTGCCTTCCCTGGAAGCCCTGCTGGCCGCGGGGGAAGAGGTGGCCGCGGTGGTCACCCAGCCGGATAAGCCCCGGGGCCGGGGGCAGAAGGTCAGCCCTTCGCCGGTGAAGGAACTGGCCCTGGCCTGGCATCTGCCGGTCTTACAGCCCCGGAGCCTCAAAGCCCCGGACTTCATGGCCGCACTCCGGGCGGTGCAGCCGGAACTGCTGATCGTCGTGGCCTATGGCCGCATCCTCACCCATGAAGTGCTGGCGCTGCCCACGGTGGGGAGCTTGAACGTCCACGCCTCGCTGCTGCCCCGCTACCGGGGCCCGGCGCCCATCAACTGGGCCCTGATCCGGGGCGACCGGGAAACCGGGGTCACCATCCAGTGGCTCAAATACGAAGTGGACACCGGGGAGGTTTTCCTGCAGGAACGGCTCCCGCTCCTGGAAGAGGACAACGCCGGCAGTGTGGCGGCCAAGTTGGCGGAGCGGGGCGCAGCCCTGCTGGTCCAGTCCCTGGAGATGCTGCGCCGGGGGGAGGTTATCCGCCAGGCTCAAGATGAGGCCGGGGTTACTTTCGCCCCCCGGCTCACCCCGGAGATGCGCTGGATAAATTTTTATCTGCCTGCAAACGAGGCGGCCAACTGGATCCGGGGGCTGGACCCCCGGCCCGGGGCCTATACCCTCAGCCAGGGAAAAGTGTTAAAACTCTTCGGTGCCCGGGTCAAGAAAAACGCCGGGTCCCCGGCCCCGGCCGGAACCGCCCTGGGACTCACCCCCCAGGGGCTGGAGATCGCCTGCGGCCAGGGGAGCGTCACCATCGCCGAGCTGCAACTGGGCGGGCAAAAGCGCCTGGCCGCAGCGGAGTTTCTCCGGGGGCACCGGTTGATCGGGCAAGTACTGGGGGAGTGATAAAAACAGGGATCGGGGGCCAGGGGCCAGGGGGCAGGAAAGACCTTCTGATCACAGATCCCTGATTACTGACAACTGGCGATGGCATTCCCTCCACCTTGACCCTCTCCCCCTGCCGGGGGAGAGAGAATTTATGAAATTTCCCAAGGATTAAATGGACGAGCCTCCCAAAATCCTGAACGGCGGCAACTCCATCAGGCCCCAGAAGCGCATCTTCCTGGGCCTGCTGGCGGTGACCTGCGTCCTCTTTACCGCCATCCTGGCGGTCCTCTGGTACGTGCCTTACGTGGGCCTCTCCAACCTGAGCCCGCGCCTGCCCCTGATCCTGGGCGTATTCTTCCTGGCCCTCCTGGTCCTGGTGTTCATGTTGGTGGCCATGCTGGGGTTCACCGTGGTCCTGGGCCGGGACCTGTTCTTCTCCAAAAGGCTCCGGGGGGTGGTGATCAAGCTGCTGCTGCCCCTGATGAGCGGGGTGGGCAAACTCTGCGGCGTCTCCAAGGACCAGGTGCGGCGCTCCTTCATCGCCATCAACAACCAACTGGTCCTGGCCCAGCACCTCAAGACCACCCCGGATAAACTCCTGCTGCTTATGCCCCATTGCCTCCAGTTCCACGAATGCCAGTTCCGCATCACCGGCAGCGTGGTCCACTGCAAAAAATGCGGCAAGTGCCCCATCAAGGGCCTGGTGGAGCTCTCCGAGAAATACGGGGTGGGCCTGGCGGTGGCCACCGGCGGCACGTTGGCCCGGCGCATCGTGGTGGAGCGGCGGCCCAAGATGATCATCGCCGTGGCCTGCGAACGGGACCTCTCCAGCGGCATCCAGGACAGCTACCCCCTGCCGGTCTTCGGCATCCTCAACTCCCGCCCCAACGGCCCCTGCTACGACACCCTGGTGAACTTAGAAAGGGTGGAAGAGGCGTTACAGACGTTTTTGGTGGCTTCCGCGCTCACCGACCTTCCTATCAAAAATGACTCTCCAGGCGCAGAAGCCTGAAATATATCCAGTTTTCAGTAATAATATTAAGAGAATGTTTTAATGCAGGAGTTCTTATGACACTCTTGGAAGACATTCAGAAATCTGCTGTTGATGCAAAGAGTGACCTCGGGACACTCTTGCGGAAATGTAAGATACTGGCGGCACGTCTGGGTAGCCAGCCATTAGAGGACTGGCTTATATGGGAGTCAAATGGTTATCCTGATGATGTGCAAGTCCCAGATTACCGCATTTGGCGACTTGAAATTAGAGGAACTTTTGCAGGGTGGGGTGGCTCAAGCTTGCGGAATGTTACTATACCTTTTGCAAGCCTTCCAGAGAGGGCTATGGAAAGTTATGAAAATTATAAGTGCAGGCAAAGTATAGCTGCGATTGAAGCAGTGTTAAGTAAGGCTAAAGAAGATATATTGTATATAGACACCGCGGACCTTATGCTTTTATTAGGTCAAAACGTTTACCAAGGCATGAACTGCATAGAGGTCAAGGCTCAATTTGGAACTGGCGCTCTAGTCGAGTTACTCAATTCTGTTCGCAATCGTGTATTGGATTTTGTCCTTGCGTTGTGGAAAGAATCGCCTAATGCTGGCGAAGTTGGAAAGGCCCTAACCGCACCACTTGAATCTGAAATGGTAACTCATATTTTCAATACTATTATTTATGGTGGTTCTGCCAATATAATCGGCACAGCGAACGATTCAATAATAACATTTCATATTGGAGCAAATGACTTTGGGTCTTTAGAACGCGTACTTATTTACCACGGCATTCACCCAGAGGACATTGCTGAATTAAAGGAAAGCATAGAATCTGAACCAAAAGCGATAGCCAAAGACAAGTTTGGCCCCCGGGTATCAGCTTGGATCGCAAAAATGATGGGGAAAGCAGCAGAGGGGGGGTGGAAGATTAGTCTTGGGGCTGCTGGAAGTCTTTTAGCTCAGGCGATTGCGAAATACTATGGGATATAGAGTTGGGTTTTATCTTATCGTCCCCAAGCTATACCTTGGTAAGAACTTGTAACGGAAAGTATAGTTGTTAGCCACCCCAATTGCTTGGGAACCATGAAGGAAGATCGGGCACGGAGGCCCGCCCCACCAATTTGGAACCAGGTACTTAGACTTTTCAGGACAGAAGATGGTGCGTAAGACGCACCCTACTGGAAGGATTTCCGACCGAAGAACGACATGGACAATCTCTTGAAGAAGACGGGAATTGCTGCCGCGATAACTTTTATCGTTTATCTGGTCATGTTTTTCTTTGTCGATCGATCCGTGGATCTGTGGATCCAAGCGAATTGGGCCCAGACCTGGGTGCCGCGCTGGGGTGCGTATATCTCGCTGCTGGGCCAGGGTGAGGTCATCAAGCTGGGGCTGGCCCTGGGCTTCATTCTCGTCATCGCGGTTGATTCCGGCTTACAAAAAAAATGGACCAGGAATCTGCTCTATGTCTGCGTCACCGGGGCCTGCGCCATTATTATCGGGGACGGCCTGAAATATCTCCTGGGACGCTGCCGCCCGGCCATGCTCTTTGAAGAGCATCTCTACGGGCTCCACTTTTTTGCCCACACGTGGGCCTTGAACTCCACCCCCTCCGGCCACACCATCAGGGCCTTTTCCCTGTTGACCGCGGTCTCCCTGCTGTACCGGCGGGGGACCGCGGTCTTTCTCTCCCTGGCCGCACTCATCGGCGTCAGCCGGGTGCTGGTGACCGCCCATTACCCCAGCGATGTGCTTCTTGGCGCCTTTGTGGGCATTTTTACGGCATTGTGGACCTATCACTACTTTTTTGATAAGGACATTGCTTGAAGGCAAAAAAGATATTATTTAATAATCCAGGAATATATGAGGAAAGAAATCGGGCAGGCAGATTGCCGGCCTGGTGAACCTTAACGGAGGAAACAAGAAATGTCTAACGGTCAAATATCATATCAAAGCGAACGGGCCGCGGCGGTCCAGGGGGAGTTCATCCGTCGGGTCTTTAACTGGATGGGGCTGGGACTGGCGGCCACGGCGCTGGTGGCCCTGTACACCGCGTCCAACCCCCAGTTGTTGAAGATGATCTTCGGCAACAGCCTGGTGTTTTTCGGGCTGATTATCGGGGAATTGATCCTGGTCTTTGCCCTGAGCGCGGGCATCAACCGCCTCAGCTATTCCACCGCCACCCTGATGTTTTTTGTCTATGCGGCCTTAAACGGCCTGACTCTGTCGGTGATCTTCATCGCCTACACCCAGGCCTCCATTGCCAGCACCTTTTTTGTCACCGCGGGCACCTTCGGGGCCATGAGTCTTTACGGCTATACCACCAAAAAGGACCTGAGCAGTTGGGGCAGTTTTTTCTTCATGGGCCTGATCGGCATCATCATCGCCTCGGTGGTCAACATCTTTTTGCGCAGCCCCATGGTTTACTGGGTGGTGACCTACGCCGGGATTCTGGTCTTTGTGGGCCTGACCGCGTATGACACCAATAAGCTGAAGGCCATGGCGATGGCGGGTTTTGCCGATGCGGAAACCGAGGGCAAAACCGCGGTGCTGGGCGCGCTGGCCCTCTACCTGGACTTTATCAACCTCTTTTTGATGCTGCTGCGGATCCTGGGAAGCCGGAGAGACTAAGCGAAAAAATATCTCACGCAAAGACGCCAAGGCGCAAAGACGCAAGAATATGGGATGGTGCGCGTGGGACGCACCCCACACAATATTTTTTGCGACTTTCTTTGCGGCTTGGCGTCTTTGCGTGCGGGCAATCTTTTTGAAACAGAACTGCCGCTTAGCCCTTGGTCCCGGAGAGGGGCTCCTTGAGGGTGTGCAACTGCACATCGCAACTGGCGGTGGAATAATCCAGGGAACAGCAATGATCGAGCTTATAGAGGAAAAAGGTCAGAATCAGGCTCCCTAAAAACATCCACACCGGCCCGAAGAGCCACAGCGCCGCGACCACCGACAGATAATAGGCCCGCATCCCCAGGGTGTAGTGCATCATGCCCAGATCCAGGGTATGGGCGATGAATTCCGGGGTCAGCATAGGGTCGCATTCGATGGGCACGTTGATCATGAAGTTGACCTGGTTCAGGTAGCGGATGGAGAGGGTGAAGCTGAAAAAGGCAAAGAAGAAGTGCACCATCAAGAGCATCAGCTTGGCCAGGAAGAGGGTCTTCATCCGGGAAAAGATGAGGGTGAATTCGAAGGGGATCTCGGTGGCATGCTCGGGCCGGAAGAGAAAGCTGAGCAGCCCCAGGCCGATGATCATGGCGGTGGAGGCCAGGAAACTGGCGGCCATGATCCAGTTGCGCAGGCTCTGCACGGAAAGGATGTCCCGTTTCTCCGTCATCACGGATTCCACCCAGATGCGCCGGAGATAGCGGGTGATGCCCCGGTAGGTGCGGAGCGGCGCCTGGCGCACCTGGTGCAGCCAGTACACGTGGTAGGTGGTTAAGACCAGGAAAGTGGCCGCGCCGAAAACGAGCTCCGTCCAATGAATTCTACCCATCGCCCATTCCAACCGTTAAAAAAATTTTTTCAATCTCATAAAGAGATTAATTGATATTATTATACATTTTCTTTCCCTCCATAAGTATAAAAGAAAATTTTCTTGGGAAAATGATTGTACTGATGTAATAATGAGTGCACGAATTAGTGGCGGTGCCGGTAAACTCCGGCAATAATTAGCAGATGCAGAAACGGATAATATTGAGGCGCAACCCTCCTTTGACCTTGTCCCGAGAGCGACCCGCCATGAGCCACGGGGTAAAAAGACACTTGCTTTTCTGGCCCCTGGCCGTCTGCTGTGCACTACTGCTTTTCCCCCCACCGGCCGCGGCCCAGGGACAGAGTAAACCCCACATCCTCATTCTCCATTCCTATAATCACGGCTATATTTGGACGGATAAAATTGCCGAGGGCATGGAAGCGGTGTTAAATACGGATTTCCCCGGCGCGGAAATCCACACCGAATATATGGACACCAAGAGGATTAAAGATCCCGAGCATCTGCAAAACCTTTACCGTCTTTACAAGCATAAATATCAGGGCATCCATTTTGCCGCGATCCTGGTCTCCGACGACGACGCCTTGAACTTTATGCTGCGCTACCAGCCGGAACTCTGGCCCCATACGCCGGTAATCTTCTGCGGCATCAATAATTATTCCGCAGCAGCGATGCGGGAACGGCAGGACTTTACCGGGGTGCTGGAAGACGTCAGCATCCGGGAGACCCTGAATACGGCCTTGACGCTGCATCCGCAGGCCCGGCGGATCTATGTGGTCGTGGATACCAGCGAGGTTGGCCGGGCGCTCCATGCCCAGGTCCTGGAGACGGTGCCCCAACTTTACCGCGCGGTGCAATTCGTTTTTCTGGAAAATATGTCAATTGAGGAAATAGCCCGGCAGGCCGCCCAGATACCTGAGGACGGCCTCATGTTCTTTCTCATCTTTTTCCGGGATAAGACTGGCAGGGTCTTTTCTTACGATCAGAGTTTCCAGATGGTTAAGGCCCAGACCCGGGTTCCCATTTACAGTCTTTGGGATATTTATCTGGGGCGGGGCATCGTGGGCGGCATGTTGACCAGCGGCTATGCCCAGGGGGAACTGGCGGCCCGCATTGCCGTCCGTATCCTGAAGGGAGAAAAACCGTCTGCCATTGAGGTGGTCCGGCAAAGCCCCAACCATTACATGTTCGACTATCAGCAAATGCAGAAATTTGGAATCCTCCCGGCCCAGTTGCCCGCAGGCAGTAAGATCATTAACCGGCCTTATTCCTTTTACCGGCTGCATAAGGGGCTGATTCAGCTGGTGCTGGGTTTCATCGTCCTCCAAGGGATCGTCATCGTTCTTTTAATAGTCAATGTCGCCACCCGCCGCCGCACGGAGAGGGCGCTCCGGGAAAGCGAAGAGAAATACCGGTTGCTGGTGAACCAGGTCCCGGTGGTGGTGTATAAGGGGTACCTGGATTGGAGCATCGATTACTTTGATGACAAAATCGAAAAAACCACCGGTTATGCCAAAGAGGACTTCGACTCCCGCCGGGTAACCTGGCTTGACTTGATCTTTCCCGAAGACCTGGAGTCGGCCAAGAAGCTCTTTGCCGAGGCCCGCCGCGGCAATCGGCGGTACGTTACGGAACACCGCATCCGCAAAAAGAATGGCGAGGCCTGCTGGATCCAGGCCCGGAATCAAATCATCGTCAACGCCGCGGGCAAGACGGAATATATCAGCGGCGTTTTCTTCGATATCACCGCGCGCAAAACCCTGGAAGATCAACTGGCTCAGGCCCAGAAGATGGAGGCCATAGGCCTGCTAGCCGGCGGCATGGCCCACGATTTCAACAACCTGCTCACGGCCATCACCGGCTACAGCGAAATCATGCTGCTGGACCTTCCTGAAAAAGACCCGCTACGCTATCATGTGGAGGAGATTTTAAACGCCGCGGAGCACGGCGCGTCCTTGACCAAGCAGCTCCTGGCCTTCAGCCGCAAGCAGATTTTGCAGCCCCGGGTGATCGATTTCAACGCCATTGTTACGGGTATGGACAAGATGCTGCGGCGTCTGATCGGCGAGGATATTGATCTGGTTACCTACTGTTCTGAAGAATTGGGCCTGGTGAAGGCCGATCCCGGCCAGGTGGAGCATATCCTCATGAACCTGGCGGTCAATGCCCGGGACGCCATGCCCCACGGCGGCAAACTTACAATTGAGACGGCCGATGTCTTTCTGGACGAAGCTTACGCCCAGACCCATGCGGAGGTCACCCCCGGCCCCTATGTGATGATTGCCGTCACCGATAACGGGGTGGGCATGGATGGGGACAAGCTGGCCCACATCTTCGAACCCTTCTTCACCACTAAGGCGAGCGGCAAAGGCACCGGTCTGGGCCTGGCCATGGTCTATGGCATCGTCAAACAAAGCGGCGGCCATATCTGGGTTTATAGCGAACCGGGCCGGGGGACCACCTTCAAAGTCTATTTCCCCCGGGTGGCGGAAGGCCAGAGTCCCGCCGCGCTCCGGCCCAGCCGGGAACTGCTCAAGGCCCCCGGCGGCTGGGAGACCATCCTGCTGGTGGAGGATGATGCGGCCCTGCGGGGGTTGATGTCCAAAGCCCTCCGGCGATATGGCTACCAGGTCTGGGAAGCAGCCAATGGCCAGGAAGCCATCAGCATCTGTGACAGGGAAAAAGGGCCCATCCACCTGCTGCTCACGGACGTGGTGATGCCGCAGATGGGCGGCGGGGAACTGGCCGAACGCATGGCCCTACTGCGTCCGGAGATGAAAGTGCTCTTCATGTCGGGCTATACCACCAACGCCATTGTCCACTACGGGGTCCTGGACGAAGGCATCAACTTTGTCCAAAAGCCCGTGAAAGTCCTCAGTCTGCTGCAAAAGGTGCGGGAGGTGCTGGAGGGCGGCCAGCCTTTTTGACTCGGCGACGGGGGAACGCCGCCAGCGCGCAGAAATTCCCCAGTTAACAGTTAATTCTTCTCCTTGGAAGACCAGCGGTTCCAAGCCGCCTGCTGGATGTCAGAAATGATGTGCGTCGAAAGTTTTTGCATGGCCTGGCTCATGGCTGCGGTCAGTCCCTGGGGGGTCCTGGAAATAATGGGCTCAGCCGCGCGGTAGTTCTTCTGGAATAAGACCCTCTGAGTGATCTCCTCCCTGGAGGTATCGAGGAGGGTAATATTCACCGCCAGCACCGCGGTCCAGTTATCTCCCGTATCCACCTCCTGGAACTCTTCCACCGCGCCTTCCAACTGAAAGCGGGCTTTGGCCGTATTTTCATAGGAGAAAATCGCCTTAAACACGCGGGCATGCCTTAGGTCCCGAAGGAGAAAGTCGGTGACCATCTGCCCGGGATTGACCCGCCAACGGTGGTAGCGATAAGTCTCACTCTGGTAAGAATTGGGGCGATAGACCATATCCGGGCTATTGAAGGCCTGGGCCACGGAGAAGAGCTCCACCTTCAGGCCTTCCGGCACCTGGGCCCGGCGGGGCAGCTCCGGGGAGGGGTATTCCAGGAGATGCTTGTAGACCATGACCGGCGGTTTGCCGCAGCCGGCCAGCCCCAGGGCCAGTAGCAGAAAGCAGCTGCAGGCGGTTAGAAGCCGCACCGTGAACCGGCAAAGTGCCCGCTTGGAGATAGGAGGATAGTCCTGCATTGTCTTGTCCCTTTCTGGTTATTCGTTGAAGCGGCCGGGAGCCGGTTTGCCGAACAAGAGGTCGGAGGGACGCTCATTGATGCGGTTCACCAAAGTGTCCAGGGTGGCCGTGGCGTGGCGCAGATTGTCATTAGTGGCTTTAATCTCCGCGGCCAGGGTGGCGGTGCGGCTCATGGCTTCATCAGCCCGGGTTAAGAGGCCTTGAGCCTTGACTAAGGTAGAGCGGGTCTCACTTAAGGTATTCCGGGCCTCCGTCATGACTTCTTCCACCCGCCCCGAGGCCAGGATCTTGTCAATTCTGCCGGTGCCGCTTTTGAGATTGGCCATGGTCCCCTCGACCTTTTCCAGGATGGACTCCATGCGGGGTCCCCGGAAAAATACTTCCACCTCCTTGACGGTGGATCTGACCTGATCGAAAATGCCCTTGGCGTCGGCCTCTTCCAGTTGTTTCACCAGGATATTGACGCCAGCCATGGCCTTCTGGATATCGGAGAAGCGGGAGGGAATGACCGGATATTTCGGGGTAAAGGTCAATTTGAAGGTGCGCACTTTTTCCTCGGGCTTGCGGGGCTCCAGCTCCAGGTAGACCTGACCATTAATGGGGTTGACTTTAAGCTGGGCCACCACCGTTTTCGCCACGTCCTTTTTAAGCCTGATCTTCATGGGTATTTCCACGAGCTTATGATCCGGAGCCAGCCTGACATCCATGATCACGCCCACGTCCACGCCCCGGTAGCACACCCGGGAACTATCCGGGAGCCCCTGGACGGATTCATCGAAGTAGGTGACATAACGGTCGCCCCGCTCAAAATATTTGCCAGGGATCAGACGTATGGCGCCATAGACAGCCAGGACCACAACCACAGCCCCAACCACCTTCCAAAAAAGCTTAGACCGGTAAAAATCCATGGGTGGTTTCCTCCATGATTTTGGCCATATTCCAGCCAATCCTGATCTTAGAGAGACCTCAATTTCTAGAAGCCATTGCAAAACCTCTTTTTTCTGTCATCCTGAACGCAGTGAAGGATCTCAGCGCCTCGAAAAAACGGGGTTCTTCGCGGCGCTCAGAATGACAAATTAGGGGTAATTGAGGTTTTTGAACAGCTTCTATCATGCTGCTGCCGCCAGAGGTGGAAGGTTCGACCTATCTTTCTAGAAGTTAAGAAAAAAGAATCTTGCCGCAAGATAATCGCAGGTTTACAAGAATAAAGAAAGGCTTGCTATTAATTTATTCAGAAAAAATGAATAAAGTGGCAACAGGAAAAGTATAAAAGAAACTATCTGGTTAAACCTTGGCTAATCCAATATCTACCAAAACCCCGGCCGCCCGGGCCCTGGCCCTGGACCTCCTGGCTGCAGCCCAGAGGCGGGGGGAGTCCGTGGAAGACCTGCTGAGCGCGGCGCTGCGGCGCTATCCCTTGCTGCCCCGCCGGGAGCGGGCCTTGCTGCTGGAACTGGTCCAGGGCGTGAAACGCTGGGAAATCCGCCTGGATTATCTCCTGGCCCGCCTGGCCGCGCAGCCTCTCAAAAAGATGCATCCCCTGGCCCTGGCCAGCCTGCGCCTGGGGGCTTATCAGCTCCTGTGGCTGGACCGGGTGCCGGCCCGGGCGGTGTTGAGCGAGGCGGGAAAGTTGGCCAAAGCCCGGGGCTTATCCAGGGCTCAGGTGGGCTTCATCAACGCGGTGCTGCGGCGGCTGGCCGGGGGAGACGTGCCGGAGTTGCCGGATCTGGCCGCGGACCCGGTCCTGGCCCTGAGCGTCAGCCACTCCCACCCGCAATGGCTGGTGCGGCGCTGGCTGAGCCGTTACGGCCCGGAGGAGACTGCGGCCCGCCTGGCCGCCAACAACCGCATTCCCCCCTTGACCATCCGGGTCAACACCTTGAAGACCGATGCGGATCGGCTGCTGTTCCGGCTGGTAGGGGAGGGGGTGAGCGGGGAGCGCTGCCGCTTTGCCCCCGAGGGCCTGCGCCTGACCGGGCTGGGGGCCGCGCCTTTGGAGCTGCCTTCCTATAAGGAGGGGCTCTGGCTCTTCCAGGACGAAGGCGCGCAACTGGTGAGCCATCTCAGCGGGGCCGCGCCGGGGATGCGGGTGGCGGAGATCGGCTGCGGCCGGGGCGGCAAGACCACCCATCTCTTGGAACTGATGGCCAACCAGGGCCTGCTCCTGGCCCTGGACTACCACCGGGGCCGCCTCCAGGAGGCCCGGAGCAACCTGCAGCGCTGGGGCGCGGCCCGGGTCCAACTCCTGTGGGCGGACGCCACCCGATCTCTGCCCCTTAAAGAACGATCTTGCGATTTATTGGTGGTGGACGCGCCCTGCTCCGGGCTGGGCATCCTGCGCCGCCACCCGGAGATCAAGACCCGGCTCCGGGAAGCCGATCTGGCCACCTTTCCCCCCCGGCAGCTGGCGATGCTGGAAGGGGCCGGGGGCCTGCTGCGGCCGGGGGGCTGCCTGCTTTACGTCACCTGCACCACGGAACCAGCGGAGAATGAAGAGGTGATCGCCGCGTTTTTAGAAAACCATCCAGATTTTCATCTGCTCGCGGAACCCCACCTGCTGCCCGCGCCAGCCCGGTCTTTCCTCAACCCCTCCGGCTACTTCCAGACTTCCCCGGCCAGCAGCGACCTGGACGGCTTTTTCGGGGCGGCGCTGGCTAAAGAGTGAGCAGTGAGCAGTAAGCACCGGCGAGAATCAGCCTGCCTTTTTCCAACAAGTCGCAAACTAATGGCAATTTGTTTGTAGGGGCGGACCCGTGTGTCCGCCCCGGCGACCGCAAATTCCGCGGCGTCTTATTCTAAAATAACATTGATTTGATGGGGCGGAGGATGGTGTTTTGATCAGCGCCCGGGGGGCACACATGGGTGCCCCCCTACAAAAACCGGAACTGTTTGCTGGCAACTCGGTATAAACGGTGACAAAAAGCAGCCCGACGCTCCCGGTTCTCACTGCTCACTCTTTTTCAATCCCAGGTAGGCTACCGGCAGCAGGGCCAGGCTGATGGCCCCGGAGATGATCAGGGGCCAGGCGTAGCCGTAATGCGCGCCCAGAGGGCCGAAGACCAGGGCCCCGGCAAAGGTCCCCAGGGTGGTGACCAGGGAGATGAGGCTGGAGTTGCCGCCGATGCGGTCCACGTGGAAGAGCCGGGCGATGGTGGTATAGGACTCCATGAGGATGAGGCCGTCGCCGCAGCCGTGGACGACCCGCCAGAGAAAGGACCAGGCCAGGGGCGGGGAGGTCATGAGGATGTGGCCGGTCCCGGAAAGGAGAAGCGCCAGGCACAAGAAGGTCAAGGGGGTCAAGCGGCCCGCGCCGAAGCGGCCGTAGAGGTAGGCGGTGAGGCCCACCGTGGCGAATTCCCCGGCCATGTAAGCGCCGATGCCCCGGGGGCTCAGGTGCAGGTTGTTTTCCAGGAACAGGCTGAGGCTGGTCACCTCTGCGCCCCAGTGCAGGGTGAAGAGAAAGAGCCAGGCCGCAAAAAAGAGGACCGGCCCGCTGAGAAAATCCCGGCCGTACTGCCACAGGGAGGTGCGGGTGCCGGGGCTCCGGGGCAGGCGCCTGGTGGGGAGGAGCAGGGCCAGCACCCCCAGGGCCAGGAGTTTGAGGGTCAGGGGGAAATCCAGGGAGTAATATAACCAACCGCCCACCAGCGCGCCTGCCATCATCCCCGCCATGCGCCAGGCGTTGTAGCGGCCGAAGACCCGGAAGAGGTCCTCGGGGGTTTCCTTAAAGAGGAGGATGTCCAGGGATTGGCGGAAGAGCTGCAAGCTCAAACCGAAGCCCCAAAAGACCAGGAGGAAGGGCCAAAACCGGCTCACCCCGGGGAGGACCCAGAGACAGAACGCGGTGGCCACCAAGCCCGCCCGGGTCAAGATGCGGGCCGGGTAGCGGTCCGCGGTCACGCCCACGGGAAAGCTGACCAGGATGGCGTTCAGGCTCAGGACCGCATAGAGGAGGCCGATTTCGGCGCCGCTGAAGTGCAGGCTGTCCTTGAGATAGAGGGGCAGAAAGAAATAGATGGAGGAGCTGATGACCGAATAAGCGCCGATGAAGAAAGGGAGCACGGAGTTCAGCCGGGATCAGACCGCACTACGGTTGAGCCTGACCTCCATGGCCCGGGCCGGGCAGACCGGGCAGCAAAGCTCGCAGGCGCTGCACTTGGTGGCGTCGAAGACCACCGCCATCTCCGGGCGCTGTACGGACAGGGCCCCGGAAGGGCAGACCGCGGTGCAGGTGCCGCACTGGTAGCAGAGCTCCTCGTTGCGGGTCACCTCCCGGGCGACGCGTTTGACTTCCACGCCGGCATCCCGGAGATACTTGAGACCCCGGCGGAAGTTCTTGGGGTGGCCCCGGAGCTCCATGACGATTACCCCTTCCTGGAGGGGGTTGATCGCGGCCCTAAGGAGGTTGAATTCCAGGTCGTAGTCCTTGACCAGCCGGTAAATGATGGGCTGGTCCACCACCTTCCGGGAAAAATGCAGGATCAGCATTTCGGCGTGCATGGTTGAGTCCTTGGACGGTTCTTATTCCCCCCTTTGAAAAAGGGGGGGAGGGGGGATTTTTCAGCGCCCCGAAATCCCCCTATATCCCCCTTTTGAAAAGGGGGACTTTAAAGCCTTTGTTTTTTATGAGGCCCTAGTTTTCAAAGAAGATAATTTCTCAATTAACTGCTAGATCCTTACGCTTCGCTCAGGATGACAAATTGGTGCCTGACAGAGAGGTCAATTTGTTCTATCGGGCGAACACAAGGTTCGCCCCTACAAAAATTTTACCAGAAAAAGCAGGTGGTTCAAACCAAATTGCCGAAGCGCCGCTGCCAGCTCTCCTGTAAGGTCGGCAAAGGGGTAGCCAGCAAGGTCCGGCTGCCCCGGGTGACTTTTAGGGTGCTCTCCTGGCGCACTTCCCCCAGGAATTGGAGGGGCTGGCCCTGAAAAAGTTCTTCCACCCGACGCTGGTGCTCCGGCGCGATGCTGATCAGGAAACGGCCCGGGGATTCGGAGTAGAGGGCGGCGTAAGCTGGCATGTCCGGGGCCACCCGGCTCAGGTCCGCGTCCACGCCCAGGCCCGCGGCCAGGCTGGCCAGGGCCAGGTGCACCCCCAGGCCCCCCCGGTAGAGGCCGTGGCAGGAGGCCAGCAATTCCTGCCGAATGGCTTGTTCCAGGAGGCGGTAGTAGGGCAGGAACTCCTGGACCCGGACTTCCGGGACGCTTAAGCCCACGTAGCCCAGCATCTCGTAAAATTCCGAGCCACCCAGTTCGGACCGGGTCTCCCCCAAGAGATAGACGCGGTCGCCGGGTCGCTTCCAATCCAGGGTCAAGGCCCGGCGCAGGTCCTCCAGCACGCTCACCGCGGTGAAAAACAGGGTGGGCAGGCCGCTCACGCGGTGCGTTTCGCCAAAGGCCCCGGGGAGGATGCCGTCCACGTACATGCTGTCTTTGCCGGACAGCAGGGGAATCTCATAGGCCCGGCACAGGTCCCGGAGGGCCCAGCAGGCCCGGACCAGTTGGGCCGCCTTGTACTTGCCGTCGGGATTGTCCTCCGGGTGGTATTCCACATTGGGCCAGCAGAAATTGTCCACCCCGCCGATATGGGACAGAGTGCCGCCCACGGCCAGCAGGCGCCGCACCGCTTCGTCAATGGTCACGGCCACCATCTGGTAGGTGTCGATGGCGGCATAGGCCGGATTCAGGGCCAGACTCAGGGCCAAGCCCCGCTTGCCATCCAGCCGGGGGCGGATGAGGGCTGCGTCCCCGGGGACTGGCAGATTGCGGCCCACCAGGGGTTTGACTACGCTGGCTCCCTGGACTTCGTGGTCGTACTGGCGGGTGATCCAGTCCCGGGCGCAGATGTTGGGCCGGTCCAACAGGGCCAGGAGCGCGGCCTCATGGTCCCCAATTTCTCCCAACACCGGCTCGCTCAGGCGGTGGGCCGGCGGCAGCCATTCCGCGGCGAATTCCCAGCAGGGGAATTCTTCTTCCAGGAGGGAGAAGTCGATGGCCGCACAGATGCGGCCCTGGTGGCTCACCTGGAGCACCCCGGAGGAGGTGTAACGGCCGATGGCCGTGGCCTCCACCGTATGTTTGCCGGCCAGGGCCAGAAACTCGGCCTCGTTTTCCGGGCTGACGGCCACCACCATGCGTTCCTGGGATTCGGAGATCCAGATTTCCCAGGGGTCCAGACCCGCGTATTTCAGGGGCACTTTCTCCAGCCAGACCTCGGCGCCCCCGGCCATCTGCGCGGATTCCCCCACCGCGGAGGACAGCCCGCCGCCCCCACAGTCAGTGATGAAGGTGATGAGCCCCAGGTCCCGGGCTTCGAGCAAGAAGTCGTGCATCTTCTTCTGGGTGTAGGGGTCGCCGATCTGCACGTGGCCCGCGGGGGTGCCGGCGCTGGAAACCTCGGAGGAGGCGGTGACCCCGTGGATGCCGTCCCGGCCCACCCGGCCCCCGCACATCATGATCAGGTCCCCCGGCCGCGCCTTTTTGGAAGCCCCGGGTTCGCCTTTGACCTCCCGGGGTAATAAGCCCAGCGCGCCCACAAAGACCAGGCACTTGCCGAGATAGCTATCATCGAAGTAGAGGGTGCCGCTGATGGTAGGTATGCCGCTTTTGTTGCCCCCATCTTTCACTCCCCTGATGACGCCGTCCAGCAGACGCCGGGGGTGCAGGCGGGGCTTAAGCGGCCCGGCGTAATCCCGGGGGCCGACGCAGAAGCCGTAGATGCCGCCGATCAGCTTGGCCCCTTTGCCGGTACCCAGGGGGTCCCGGTAGACGCCGACGATGCCGGTGAGGGAGCCGCCGTAGGCCTCCAGGTTGGAGGGGGAATTGTGGGTTTCCCCCTTGATGACATAGGAGCAGGAGTCATCGAACTGCCCCACCCCGGCGTTGTCCCAGAGCACCGAGACCACCCAGGGTTTACTGCCGGCGATCTCCCGGGTAGGGGCTTCGATGCAGGCCTTAAAGGGGTTATCCAGGATCTCTTGCTCACCGCTGGCCAGGTCCAGGTAATGGAAGCGGCCCCTGAAGGTGTTGTGGTTGCAATGGTCGCTCCGGACCTGGGCCAGGTATTCCAACTCCAAATCGGTGGGGGCGCCCAGCCCCAGTTCCGCCCGCCGGGCCAGGACCTCCGGCCGGGAGAAATAGTCCCGGATGATAGGCAGGTCCGCGTCCCGCAGGGCCAGGTGGCGCTGGCGGCTGAGCTCCCGGAGGGTCTCCAGGGAAGAGAGCTCAAAGACGCTCACCGCGGGCTGGTGGGCCAGCTCCACCCGGGGCAGGATGAGGCCCACGCCTTCGCCGGGGCGCCACTCATCCGGGGAATAGACCCGGAACTCCTGAATCAGGTCGTTGGCCAGAAGCTCCCGGGCCACCTGGGTCAGTTGGGCAGTGGTGAGGCTGTTGCCTTTAAATAGGAAGAGGTTGGAGGTATAGACCGCGGCCTCCGGCGGTAAGGGCCGGGACAGGCAGGCGGCGATGGCCTCCAAGGCGGTGGCCCCGGCGCTGTCCCGCACTCCCGGGCGATAGCCCACCCAGATAGCGCCATCGAAGTCCTGGGCCAGAGGCTGGAAGCTGGAGACCTGGGTGACGGGGTGAGTAAAAATTTCCGTGCGGATCGTCTCCAATTCCCCGGGGGTCAGGTCCAGGTCCAGCATGAGCAATTTGAGGACTCTGACGCGGTCAATCTCCAGGCCGAAATATTCCCGGGCCTGACGGCATACTCCCTCACCTTCGGCGTCGGCCAAGTCCGGCTGCCAGCCTATTTCCAAACGTACGGCCATATTCCTGCCTCAAAGGAAATTTAGAAGCCATTTCAAAACCTCCCTTTCTTGTCATCCTGAACGCAGTGAAGGATCTCAACCCTTCGAAAATACGAGATTCTTCGCTGCGCTCAGAATGACAATTCAGGGTTATTTGAGGTCTTGAAATAGCTTTTAGACAATTAATGAATGACACTATAACTCAAGGCAAGATGGAGCGGAAGATGAAGATGGCGGGCGGGGGAAAAAAGAGGGGAGAATAAAGTATCCCCGGGTTAATCTTCAGTTACCAAAGGGAAGGAGGGTGATAGAGACCTGATAAAGCTGATTATAGACCATGGTGCCAAAAAACCCCACTGAGGCGAAGATCACCATGGCAATGAGACCGATCAGCAAAGCGTATTCAGCGCTAACCGCAGCCTTCGCATCAGCTATGAATGCCAAAATCCGCTGACGCCAATTTTTTCTCATGCCAGTCTCCATATCTGTAGTTAATAATTTTTCGGCATTTTGGGCGCATTTCTTTAATTTTTGTGAATTCCGGATGGCCTCCCCGCCTTGCCCCCATGGCGGATAATTTGGTACTATAGCCCTATGACAAGCAAATGGAAGATGTACTGGAGAGGGCCGGGGAGCCTCATTTTTTTTGCCCTGTTAGCCGCGGGCTGCATTGCCGCTCTTATCTGGCTGGGGCTGGCCCATCTGGATAAGGAGCCCCCTTGGGTCAACCTGCAGCCTCCAGGGGAAGTAGTGGGAAGCAAAACCGACTTCACCCTGGAGGCCGGAGACCCGGACAGCGGTTTGAAGGAAGTGAAGGTCACCATCACCCAGGGACCCCTGGAAAAGGTGGTGCTGGACCGCCGATTTCCACCCGGCGGGGCTCCGGGTGAGAAGGTATCAATCCCCTTTGCCCTGGAACCAAAGGCTTTGGGTCTGAAAGAAGGCAAAGCCCGGATCACCGCCACTGTCCGGGATCGCTCCTGGCGTGAGTGGTTCCAAGGCCGCGGGGCCATCCTGAGCCGGGACGTAACCATTGACTTGGTGCCCCTGAATCTCTCGTTTCTGTCGGTGAACCCTCTGCTGCACGCCGGAGGCACGGGCCTGATCCGTTACCGTTTGAGCAAGCCGGCCAAGGAGAGCGGAGTGGTCATCGACGGCCGTTTCTATACCGGTTATCCCGAGCCCGGAGGGCCTGAAGGGGAATACGTGGTCCTGTTTGCCCTGCCCCGGGAGACCCCGGGGACGGTCATCGCCGAGGTGACGGCCAAACCCGGGGAAGGACAGGCGGTGGTGCAGCGGGTGACTTTAAAGGTGAAGCCCCGGCGCTGGCGGGCGGATCGCCTGAACCTGCCGGAGAGTTTCCTGCGCCGGGTGGCCGCGGACTTTAATATGAACCCCGCTGATCCCCTGGGCGATTACCTGCAAGTGAACCGGGAGATGCGCAAGGCCAACCACGAAAAGTTGCACCAGGTGTGCTCCCAGAGCGCCCCCAAGCCTCTGTGGAACGGGGGCTTTCAGCGCTACCTGGGGAAATCCATGGCCCGTTTCGGCGATCGCCGCTCCTATTTTTTCCAGAACCGGCAGGTTGACCAGCAGGAGCACCTGGGAGAAGACCTGGCCTCCCTGGTGCACAGCCCGGTGCCCGCGGCTAATGACGGGGTGGTAGTGATGGCCGAACCCCTGGGTATTTATGGCAATACGGTGGTGGTGGACCATGGCCTGGGAGTCTTTTCCCAATACAGCCACCTGAGCCAGATTGACGTGAAAGCGGGCGAGGAAGTAAAGAAAGGCCAGGTGGTGGGGAAAACCGGCACCACCGGGCTGGCCGGGGGAGATCATCTGCATTTTTCCATGCTGATCCAGGGAGACTTCGTGGACCCCCTGGAATGGTGGGACCCCCATTGGCTGCGGGATCAGGTGGAAAGGCAGTGGAAGCAACCCGGGGCCACGCCTGCCGCGGCCAAGGCTGCGGCCGCGCCGGCCAAGGCCAGGAAGAGTAAGGGCAGAGGCAGAACCGTGAAGCATAAGCGGCCGCCCCAGTGAGCCAGCCCTTGGCATTTAGCGTTTTAGCGATTATATTTGTCTAAGGCAACAAATCCCGGCCCTTGAGGCCTCCAGGAAAGGTGACCATGATCGTCAAAATCAACCCCCAAAACCCCCAGGAACGGCTGTTGCGCCAGGCCGTGGAAGTGCTCACCGGCGGCGGCATCATCGCCTATCCCACCGACACCTGCTACGCCATCGGCTGCGACTTGTACAACACCAAAGGCATTGCCAAGATCTACCAACTGAAGCGCCGTCCCCTGGGCAAGCCCTTCAGCTTCATCTGCGCGGACCTGAAAAACATCAGCGAATACGCCCTGATGGGCAATTACGCCTACAAGACCATGAAGCGCCTGCTCCCCGGGCCTTATACCTTCATTTTGGAGGCTTCCCGGCTGGTGCCCAAGATTTTGCAGACCAAAAGGCACACCGTGGGCATCCGGGTGCCGAACCATCCCATCTGCCACGGCCTGCTGGAACTGCTGGGGCATCCCATCATCTCCACCAGCGCCAATCTGCCGGATGGCCCGGTGCTGAGCGACCCGGAGGACATCGCCGCCCAGTTCAAACCCCATCTCTCCCTGGTCATCGACGCAGGCATCATTTTGCCCGCGCCCTCCAGCGTCATCTCCCTGATCGACGACGCGCCGGAGGTGATCCGGGAAGGCAAGGGGGATGTGTCCAGCTTCGCGTAAGAGATTCACCACAGAGGCACAGAGGACGCAGAGATTCGCAGAAAAAAAAAAGAGGGTGGGGCCGGTGGGCCCACCCTCTTTAATTTTTTTCTCTGTGTGACTCTGTGCTCTCTGTGTCTCTGTGGTAAGTCTTTTATTTAAACCAGGCGGGCAGGAAGGCGGGTTCGGGGTAAGACAGGGAAAGCCAATGGGCCAGAGTCTCCTCCGTATCCTGGCCCAGGAGGAGGCGCAACAGAGAGAAGCCTTCTTTTTCCGGATAAACGGCCTCCACTTTGCCCTTGATGCCGCCCAGCCGCCCGGCCTTTTCAATGGCGTCCTGGAGGTCTCCCAGCTCGTCCACCAGGCCGATCTTTTTGGCTTCTTCGCCGGTGTAGATGCGGCCTTCCGCCAGTTCCTTCATCTTGTCCAGGGGGATTTTGCGGTTCTTGGCCACGTCCCGGACAAACTGCTGGTAGACATTATCCAGCAGATTCTGGACATAGGCCTTGTCCTCCGGGGTCATGGTCCGGAAGGGGGAGCCGATGTCCTTGTAACGGCCGGCCTTGAGGGAGAACATATCTACGCCCAGCTTCTTAGTCAGCTGCTCCACGTTGGCGAACTGCATGATCACGCCGATACTGCCGGTGGTGGTGCCGGGATTGGCCATGATCAGGTCCGCGGCGCAGGCGACATAATAACCGCCGCTGGCCGCCAGGGTGCCCAGGGAGGCCACCACCTTTTTCTTCTGGCGGAGCTTGGTCACCTCCCGCATGATCTCCTGGGACGGACCCACGGCCCCGCCGGGGGAGTTGACCCGCAGCACCACGGCCTTAATCCTCCGGTCATCCTTGTAGCGGTCCAGCTGCTTGATTACCGCCCGGGAATCGGCGATCAGGCCCTTGACCTCCACCACCCCCACCTTTTCGCCGCCGCCGCTCCAGAACTCACCCTGCCGGAGCCAGGGCATGGTCAACAGGGAGAGGCCGATAAAGAAGGCCACCAGCACGAGCGTCACCAGAAAGGCGGTCCAGAGAGGGGATCGTTTCATAGGGTTTAGCCGTTATTTTTTAGTTTTCCGCTCTCTTCCAAGGTCTCCCGGAGAATGTCCCCCAGGTTGGAAGTGGCTTCCTGGCGGTTGTGGAGGTAATCCCGGTAGTGGGATTGCTCCTCATCGGTTTCCAGGCGGCGGATGCTCAAGCCGATGCGCCGTTCCGTGGGGGAACTGTGAATGACCTTGGCCTTGATCAGGTCCCCGACTTTCAAGCCCGCCATTTTCTGTTTATCCCGGCCCATTTCGGAGATGTGCACCAGGCCCTCGATCCCTTCTTCCACTTCCACAAAGAGGCCGAAGTCGGTGATGTTGGTGATGGGGCCGGTGACCGTGGCGCCCACGGGGAAGCGCATGTCGATGCTTTGCCAGGGGTTGGGATTCAGGTCTTTGATGCTCAGGGAGAAGCGCTCGTTATCTTTATCGATGAAGAGGACCTTGGCCTGCACCACCTGCCCCTTCTTGTAAAGTTCCGAGGGGTGCTTGAAGCGCTTGGTCCAGGAGATGTCGGAGATATGCACCAGGCCGTCGATGCCTTCGTCAATGCCGATGAAGATGCCGAAGTCGGTGATGTTTTTGATCTTGCCTTCGATCACCGAGCCCACCGGATATTTCTCGCCGATCACCTCCCAGGGGTTGGGCTCCACCTGCTTCAGGCTGAGGGAGATGCGTTTGCGCGTGGGCTCCAACTCCAGGACCGTGGCTTCCACCACGTCGTTGACCGTGAGTATCTGGGAGGGGTGGCGGATCTTCCGGGTCCAGGACATCTCGGAGATATGGATGAGGCCTTCCACGCCCGGCTCCAGTTCAATGAACGCGCCGTAATCAGTGAGGCTCACTACCCGGCCGGTGACCCGGGAGCCTAGAGGGAACTTCTCTCCCACCGTGGTCCAGGGGTCGGGGGTGAGTTGTTTCAGACCCAGGGAAATGCGTTCCTTCTCCCGGTCGAAACTCAGGACCTTGACGGTGATGGGGTCTCCCACTTTATAGAGATCCGCGGGGTGGCGCACCCGGCCATAGGAGAGGTCGGTGATATGGAGCAGGCCGTCCAGGCCGCCCAGATCGACGAAGATGCCGTAATCGGTGATGTTCTTCACCACTCCCTCCAGGACCTTGTCTTCTTCCAGGGTGGCCAGGAGGGTGGCCTTGGCTTCGCTCTTGGCCTTTTCCAGGAGATGTCGCCGGGAGAGGACCACATTGCGTCGCTTGCGGTTGAATTTCAGCACCTTGAAAGTGTAACGCTGGCCGATGAGATGGTCGGTATGGCGCATGGGGTTCAGGTCTACCTGGGAACCGGGCAGGAAGGCGATGATCCCTCCCAGGTCCACGGACAGGCCGCCCTTGACCTTGGCCACCACCGTACCTTCCACGGTACTGTCGTGGTGGTAGGCGTAACTGATCTCTTCCCACACCTTGATCTTGGAGGCCTTGTTCTTGGAAAGCATGAGCGCACCTTCTTCATCTTCCCGGCTTTCCAGCAAGGCTTCCACGGTGTCGCCCACCTCGGCCGTGATCTCCCCTTCCGCGTTGGTGAATTCGTGGATGGGGATCTGGCCTTCAGACTTGTAGCCGATGTCCACCATGACAAAGTCCTTGGTGATGGAGACGATGCGGCCTTTTACCACCTCTCCTTCCTGGACCCGGCGCAGGCTCTCCTCATAGAGTTCGGACATGGTCTCCATCTCCGCCTCTTCAATACCAGGCTCCGCGGCCAGGGCAGAAGGTTCGGCAGCCGCGGGTGCGTCTTCGGCTTGGGGCCGGAACTCTTGTTCTTCTTCCGGCTGGGTGTGGTTATTAGTCAGTTCCGTCTTTTCCATACCGTCCATGTTAAGTTACCCCCGTTAACCAGTTTTCATTTCCCGTGTTATTTTCAGTCCGGCGGTATCAGGGAGTAATTCCCTGATCTTGGCCAGGCATTGGTTCACCACTTCTTGCGGGTTCAGATCGGTGGTGTCGATGACCAGGGCATCGGCGGCCGCCCGCATAGGGGCCTCGGCCCGGTTGGCATCCCGCCGGTCCCGGTCGGCTATCTCCTGGGCCACCTTCTCCGGAGACAGCGTTGCGGCATCCTCTTGCCATTCCCGGCGCCGCCTGGCGGCCCGGGTCTCCAGGGCGGCGTCCAGGTAAAATTTGCATTCCGCCCGGGGGAAGACCACGGTCCCCAGGTCCCGGCCTTCGGCCACCACCCCGCCGTTTTGGGCCCAGTGGCGCAGCTTCTCGGTGACCCAGGCCCGTACCGGGGGCAGCACCGCCACCCGGGAGGACTGCTGGCTCACCTGGGGCTCCCGGAGAAAGGGCGTGGCCTCCTGGCCGTCGACCCACAGGTGAAACCCCTGGGCGTCGGCGGCCATCTCCGGCTGCAATCCTGCCAGAAACGCGTCCAAGGCCGGGCTATCGGCCAGGTCGAGGCCCAGCCGGGACGACTGCCAGGCCACCAGGCGGTAAAGCGCGCCGCTGTCCAGGTAGAGGTAGCCCAGGGTCGCAGCCAATAGCTTCGCCACGGTGCTTTTGCCCGCACCTGCCGGTCCGTCGATGGTAATAACAGTCCGGGGTTCCACTCAGTCGCTCAACCCCATGACCTTGGTAAATGCTTTAAGAAAACGCTGATTTTCTTCGGGCAATCCCACGTTGACCCGGATATGGTGCGGAAAACCGTATTCCTCCATGGCCCGGATGATGACCCCTTCCCGCAGCATGGCTTCATAGACTTCCCTTCCCGGCCGGTCCACCCGGATGAGGATAAAGTTGGCCTGGGACGGCAGATAACTCAAACCGAGGCGTTCCAGTTCCTGGCAGATCCAAGCCCTGCCGCTGAACACCACCTTCAGGGTGCGCTCCAGGAAGAGATGGTCCGTCAGCGCCGCCCGGGCCGCGACCTGGGCCAGGCGGTTGACATTAAAGGGGAGCCGCAACCGGTTTAAGTAATCCATCAATTTGCTGGGGCCGAAACCGTAACCGATGCGCAGCCCGGCCAGGCCATAGGCCTTGGAAAAAGTGCGCAGGCCCACCAGGAGCCGGTCTTCGGCCACATAGGCCAGGCTCTGGGGGACCAGGGGGTCGTCCGCGAAGTCGATATAGGCTTCATCCAGGACCACGGTCACCTGGGGGGGCACGGAATCCAGAAAAGCCTCCCATTCCTGCCGCAGAAATACGGTGCCCGTGGGATTGTTGGGATTATTGATGAGGATGAGCCGGGTCTGGTCGGTCACCGCCCGGGCCACAGCCGGGAGGTCCACCCGCATCTCCTGGAGGGGAACTTCCCGGAAGACTCCCCCCACGGCCTGGGTCAGCAGGCCGTACATCAGGAAGGTGTGGTCGGTGCTGAGTACTTCCCCTCCCGGGGGGACCAGGGCCCGGACCAGGAGGTCCAGGACCTCGTCGGAGCCGTTGCCCAAGATCAGTTGGCTGGGGGACAACCCCAGGTGGCGGCTCAAATCCTCTTTGAGATAATAGGCATGGCTATCGGGATAGCGATGCAGAGTGTGCAAGTTTTCTTGAATGGCAGCTAACGCCAGGGGCGAGGGGCCCAGGGGATTTTCGTTGGACGCCAGCTTGATGGCGTCCGTCAGGCCCATTTCCCGGGCCAATTCTTCCAGGGGTTTACCCGCCTGATATGGGGTCAGATTGGTGATATGCGGCTGAATTAGGGAGTTGAGAGGTATCCTGTCTGTCATACCGGTATCATCAGGCTCCTGGCCTGAGCAGGGCGGCAAAGGCGGTATAAAGGGAGTTCAGTGAGGTGGCGCTGGAGCGATGTCCGAAGTACAGGGCTCCCCGTTTAGGAATTCCTGCCAGCGATTACGGGGGCCCGCCTCCTTCACCTGTTTTTTGTGTTAATTAAACCAGTTACCCGCGACCAAGCCCAAGACATGGGTTTTTTTATAATTAAAGAACAATGGTTTTTATACCGCAAATGGCGAAAAAAAGCAAGGGCTTTTAGTAAGCTATCAGCTAACAGCAGTCAGCTCTCAGCTTTTTAACCAAGGATCACCCCCCTTTCCTAAAGGGGGGAAGGGGGGATTAGCCGAAAGCTGATAGCTCCTGCATTGACGCGGACGGCGCTTCCTGTTAGGGTGGACCAGATTATCCGCGCACCAGGGGGAACCTACCGTGGAAGCTAACCTCTATATCGATAAGATCGAACTGGCCCCGTATCTGACCGCAGAGGAGTGCCGGGCCGCGGGCGCGGGCAGTTGCCGGGAATTCGTCCTGGCCCTCAAGGAAGGCAAGGTGCGGCCGGAGGATTGTCCTGCTCTCAGCCCCGCCAAGCGCTACGCTTTGTCTTTAGCCCTGCGGGCCAAGGAAATCCTGCCGCCGGTGCCCTCCCTGGAGCTGCCCCGGCCGCTGCCGCTGGAACTCTACGAGATCAATGAGCCGGATGCCGCATCCCCGGTGCTGGTTACCGGCAACAGCGAATACACCCTGACCGTGCTCACCGGGCTGCTGGCCCTGACGGTCAGCCCGCTATACCTGCTGCTGGCGGATTGCCGGGGCGACACCGCGGACATGGCCATGATCTACCGCAGCTTCACCCCCCAGCGCCTGGACCAGTCCCTCACCGCCCACAAATTGGCTCAGCGGGTGAGCCACCGCCGCCTCATCATCCCCGGGGTCCTGGCGCCCATGCGGGAGGAACTGGCCGGCTACCTGAGCGGCTGGGAGATCGTGCCCGGGCCCATCTGCGCCGCGGAACTGCCCCTTTTCCTGGGGGAGAAGTGGCAGCCGCCGGCGGGGGGGTAAAGCGGTCTTGGGTCTAAGGTCACCGGTCTTCGGTTCTTGTTCTAACCAAAAGCTTTGGGAAGGAAGAGTTATTTTTTCTTTATAATAACCGAAGACTGAAGACCAATGACCGAAGACCAAAAAAAAAAATGGCCGAAAACCAAAGACTTTTAGCATTTCTCCGGTTGCCCCCTGCCCCCGGCTGACATATATTAGGGTGTGGGTTAATTTTTCCGGAGAGCGCGTATTATGAAAACCATCCTAGTGGCGGACGACGAAGAAGCGATCCGCGACCTCCTGGCAGAAGAATTGACCGAAGAAGGCTACCGGGTCCTCACCGTCAGCAACGCCCGGGACGCTCTGAAGATGGTGGAAACGGAACACCTGGACCTGGTGATCCTGGATATCCGCATGCCCGGCATGGACGGCCTGGAGGCCCTGCCCCGCATTTTGGGGATGAAGGAGGGCCTGCCGGTGATCCTGAATACCGCCTACTCCCAATATAAAGAGAGCTTCATGAGCTGGGCCGCGGACGCCTACGTGGTGAAGTCCTCGGACCTGAGCGAGTTGAAGCAGAAGATTAAAGAATTAATTTAAACCAGAGATAGCACGTTACTTATTCACCAACCCGTCCCAAGAAAAATGGCTTTTAAGTCCCCCTTGGTAAAGGGGGATTGAGGGGGATTTTTCTATCGCTTCCATAATCCCCCCTGACCCCCCTTGAGAAAAGGGGGGGAAATACTTCCCGCTACCATAAGAAAATGGAACGCTTAAAAGGACTTACCACCATTATCATGGCCGGGGGCAAAGGGGAGCGCCTCTTCCCCCTGACCCGGGACAAGGCCAAGCCCTCCATCACCTTCGGCGGCAGCTACCGCATCATCGACTTCACCCTGTCCAGCTGCCTCAACTCCGGCATCCGCCGCATCTATGTGCTCACCCAGTACGGCAGCTTCTCCCTGGACCAGCACCTGAGGTTGACCTGGGACATCATGCGCCCGGACCTGGGGGAATACATCTACTCCATGCCCCCCCAGCAGATCATGGTCAACCGCTGGTACCGGGGCACCGCGGACTCCATCTTCCAGAATCTCAGTTTGCTGCAGGCGGAGCGGCCCCGCCAGGTGCTGATCCTCTCCGGGGACCACGTTTATAAGATGAAGTACCTGGAGATGCTGGATTTTCACCTCTCCCGGGACGCGGACCTCACCGTGGCCGCGGTCATGGTGCCCCGGCCGGAGGCCAGGTCCTTCGGCGTCCTCCATGTGGACTCCTCTTCCCAGATCGTCAATTTCCTGGAGAAGCCCCCGGAGCCTCCCGGCATTCCGGGCAACCCCGATTACGCCCTGGCCTCCATGGGGGTCTATCTCTTTAAGGCGGAAGTGCTGGTGGAGGAGGTCATCCGGGACGCCAAGAAGAAGGAGAGCAAGCACGATTTCGGGGCCAACATCATCCCCCAGATGGTGGGGAAGAAAAAGGTCTTTGCCTTCAATTTCCACAATCCCATCACCGGCGGCCCCCGGTACTGGCGGGACATTGGCCTGCTGGACGCCTATTTTCAGGCGCATCAGGACCTTCTGGGCACCGAGCCGGTCTTTGACCTCTATGACCCGGAATGGCCCTTGCGCCACCGCCCCAATGTTTATCCCCCCAGCAAGTATCTCTATTCCGGCAAAAGCATCATTGTGGAGGATTGCCTCATCTCCTCGGGCTGCACCATCGAAGGCACGGTGCGGGAGTCGGTCCTGTCTCCGGGCGTGCGCATCGGGCCGGGGGCCCGGGTGGACGCGGCCGTGCTCTGGGACGGCGTGGAGATCGGCGCCGGCGCGCAGGTGCAGCGGACCATCATTGAAGACGGCGTCAAGGTGCCTGCGGGCTTCACCATCGGCCTGGACTCCAAAGCCGACGCCCGCCGCTTCCCGGTGACCGAAGGCGGCGTGGTGGTGGTGCCCAATAACGTGATTTTTGAAGAGTAGGGATTGCTGCAAGATGTAGCCTGCCTTTTGATTTCTGACATTCTTTGCGTTTTCCCCTCGTTCCCAAGCTGAGTTTGGGAACGTTTTTTATCCTCGCCAAGTTAAACTTGGCGGATATTGGCGTTCCCAAGTACAACTTGAGAACGAACCCTTCATGTTTTCCGCAACACCCAAAACCATGAAAATCCGTGTAGGGTGCGTCCTACGCACCATTTTGGCGCGTGAGACGCGTCCTACGATGGACATTTTCAGAGTAGTTGAAGATAAACCCTTCATGACAGAAATAAACCCTTCCCAGAGCTCTTAATTTGAAAATTACCCAGGAGTGATTATATTCAGCAAGGAATCGAAGTCTTAGCCAGTGCCTCTTGCCCCGGTCCCTGGCCGGGGAAAGAAAAACGTCGAATTTAGGTAAATGATGAGGATATCACCATGAAAATAGGAACTTGGCTGGCCCTGATGCTGTTGGTTTTCCTGATGGGGTGCGGCGGTAACGGCGGGGGGAGTTACGAATATCAGTACCCTTACGGCGCGCGGCCGGTGGAACCAGACCCCTGGAATTATCCTTTTTCAACGCCACCTATGCAGAATTCTCCAGAGGTGCAAGGAAGCCTTTCCGGGGACCATAATCCCGTCATGAGCCAATGGCTTCACCCTAGGGAAGTCAATCCTGATGGAGTTGGATAATAATTTTTGTTTTTCATCCAGGCATCCCCTTTGAGACCAAATCCCGGTGAACTTAAGGGCCCTGCGATGACTATTTTTGCCACAGAGACGCAGGGCCCTGGGCAAGGGCGGGAAATGTCCGCTACAAAAAATGGCCGTTTCCTGGTACATTAATACCAGGGGCATAAACTTATGACTATGCGGATGCAAGCCTTGCGGGCCCAAGGGTCCCTGAAGGCCACCCGGCTGTACCTGCTGCGCCATGGGCAGGTGGCCGACGGCCATACCCACCTTTATCACGGGAATAATGATGTTGAGTTGAGCCCCCAGGGGGTGCAGCAACTGGAGCGGGCCGCGGCCCAACTACAGGACGTGGACCTGGCCGCCACCTATGCCTCGGACCTGACCCGGGCCAGGGTAGGGGCCGAGATCATCAGCCGGGGGCGTAATCTGAAACTCCAGATAATGCCGGAGTTCCGGGAGGTCCATTTCGGCCATTGGGAAGGCCTGAGCTTCGGGGAGATCATGGAGCAGTTCCCCGCGGACCTGGAAGCCCGGTTTAAGGACCTCACCAATTTTCGCATCCCCGGGGGCGAGAGTCTCCAGGATGTGCGGGCCCGCGCCCTGCCAGCCCTCAAGGATTTGATCGAGGAACACCACGAACAGGCCTTTCTCCTGGTGGCCCATGCGGGCGTCAACCGGGTGATCCTCAGCGAGGCCATGGGCCTGCCCCTGCAACACCTCTTCCGGTTGGACCAGAACTACGGCTGCCTGAATATCATCGATTATTTCCCGGACCAGGCCGTGGTGCGGCTGGTCAACGGTGGGGTGAACGGGAGCAAATAAAAGACAAATACCTCACCACAGAGACACAAAGAGTCCAGAGAAACACAGAGAAAATTAAAGGATGGTGGGCCTGAAGCCCACCATCCTTTTTATATTTACCTCTGTGAAACTCTGTGTCCTCAGTGCCTCTGTGGTAAAAGTCTTTATAGTTCTTCTAGGTCGACGTTGCGTTTGCCGTGGATCGAGTCAATGGTGATTTCCACGAGGTTAACCCGGGCCGAGGCTGCGGCGTCGATGGAAGGAAAGGGTTGTCCCTCGGCATAGGTGGCGGTCAAGGCGGTGAGAACCTCCATCTTGCGTTCCAGGTTCGTCACGATGCCCGCGGTGCCAAAGACCAGGGCCGAGGTGTAACGGGTGGAGCATTTGCAGGGCAGGGGCGCAAAGACCTTCTTGTCGACGCGGCTGACTTCGAAGCAGACCCGGTTGTTGGCGGCCAGATTATCCAGTTTGCGGCCTTCCAGGGCGCAATGGAAATAGATTTTCCCCTGGTAATAGACATAATTCAGGGGAACAATATAGGGATAGCCGCTGGGGTCAAAAGTCGCTAAATGCCCCACGGTTTCGCGGGCCAGAAAATCAAGGGTTTCTTCCTGGGTCAGCAGCTTTTGAGGCATGGGAGGTGCTCCTTCTCACAGAGTCGAATTTTACACCGCGTCATAATAACAATTCGCTATTAAATATGTAATTTGAGGCGAATCCCTATAATTTATTCTCCCCCATGCACCTGCTCTTGCAGATAATCCCCAAACGCAGCCGGGTCTTTGGCGTGTTGCAGATATAAGGCGATATGCTCCGAGTCCGGGCCGTAATAGCCGGGGAACTCCGTGGGCCAGGCCCCCCGGGGCTGGTGCACCAACGCAGTGATATGAATAGCGGGGATGAGGCGCCAATCCGGCTGGTCCGTCAGCGGCCCCCTAACCCGCTCTTCCACAGTGGCGATGACCGTTTTACTGGCCCGGATGGCCAGGGCCCAATCAGAGACCCGGGGGATGAGGATATTGCCCGCCTCGTCCCCCTGGCTGCCGTGGACCATGGTGACGTCGGGGGTGAGCGCCTGCACCACCACCAGGTCTTCGCCGAGAAAGGGATCGGGAATAATTTTGAACCTGGGATTGACCTCCAGGTAAACCGACCCCAAAATTCCCCGCACCGGCAAAAACGGGGCGCCCATGCCCCCCGCCTGGAGGGCCCGCAGCAACGCGCCTCAGGGATATTCGAATAATTTGAGCCGTCCCTGCTCCACGGCCCGGCGGAAGTGGGGGGCCATCCCGAATTCTTCTAGCGACACCTGGGCGAAGTGTAGCCGGGAGACCGCGCCCCCGGCCACGGCCAGGTCCACGTTGAGGCCGCCGGTGGGTACGGTGACCAGTCCCAGGTCCCGGTGGCCCTGGCGGAGAAGTTCCCGGATCAGGGTCATGGGGGCCTGGCGGGTGTGGCCGCCCAAGGCCACCAGGTCTCCGTTCCGGACCAGGGCCGCGGCCCCGGCCAAATCAGTCCACACAGGGGACATGCTCTCCTCCCGGAAAAGGGTTTTCCCCCAGCCGCGCCAGCAGATCCAACAGCAGGCGGGCAGTGGCGCCCCAAATCACCGTGCCCTGGTGCTGCCAGCAACAGACCTGCACGGTCCGGCCATTATAAGTGTAATCCCCCGAATGCCAACGCCGGGGATGGCAAAACCCTTCCAGGGGCAGCAGCAGGAGGCTTTGGACCTCCGTGGCGTTGAGGCGGAAATCATAAGGGTAGGGAATCAGGCCTACGAACGCGGTGATCCAATAACCGGTAACGGTGACCACCGGGTCGAGCCGGCCCAGGACCTCCACCCGCTCCGGGGCGATACCAACTTCCTCCTGGGCCTCCCGGAGGGCGGTGGCCAGAAAGTCGGGGTCCTGGGGGGTCTTCACTCCCCCGGGAAAAGAGATTTGGCCCCGATGGTTCTTGACCGTCATGGTCCTCTGGGTAAAGAGGAGGTGGGGCTCATCTCCAGAAAAGAACAGGGGCGCCAAAACCCCGGCGGCGTGCAAATCCGGGGGTGGGGCCTGGGGAGCAGGGTTCAAAGAGAGCCGGTCTTTGAGGAGGTTAAGGGTGAACCGGACCATGTCCTTATGTACCATGGAAAACGCCCCTTAGCAAGGCAGGGAAGAGAAACGCGGCTTCCCGAGTCGGCCACCCCGTCGGCTCGGAACAAGAATTGACAAGGACGGGCAGGAGCCTTATGTTGGGGTAAACCAAGAAACCGGAGGGGGCCGGCGCTTCCGGCCCCGGCCAGGAGAGAGCGATGACCAAAGTGCGAGAATACCTGCTGCAAGCCTTGAAGGATGCAGTGCAGATGGAAGTGGACGGACGCCAGTTTTACCTGGAAGCCGCCAAGAAGGTGAAGAGCGAAGGCGTCCGGGAGATCCTGGAATACCTGGCGGAAGCGGAAGTCTACCATATAGAGAAATTTAAAGAGATTTACCAGAGCCTGGAGAAAGACCCGGCCTGGACCGAGTCCATGGCCGCTTTTACCCCCCCGAAGCAGGAACCCTATGTCTGTGTCATGGCCATGGCCAAGGAGAACCAGGGCACCGGGGGCAAAGACGATCTCCAGGCCCTGCGCACCGGCATCAAGATGGAAGAATGCTCCATCGACCACTACACCAAACTGGCCAAGGAAGTAGTCAACCCCCTGGCCCGGCGCTTCTTCATGAGCATCGCCCACGAGGAACGGGGCCACCTGCTGGCCCTCCAGGATATGCACAACTACCTGTCCGACCCCGCGGACTGGTTCTATGTTACCCAAATGGGGCACGTGGACGGACAGTAGGAAGTGAGCAATGAGCGGTAAGCATTGAGCAGTTATAACTCACGGTAATCTTTATCATCTACTGCTTACTGCTCACAGCTTGCTGCTCACCATTAAAGGAACCATCCTCCAAAATCTCCCTGGAAACTTTATGGAATTGATAATCGTTGGTTCGGGCACCGGGGTGCCTTCTCTCAGGCGGGGTTCGCCGGGATATGGGGTGCGGGCCGGGGGCAAGCTGGTGTTCCTGGACCTGGGGCCCGGGGTCTTGCGGGCCATGCTGCGCTACGGCCTCAATTTCTCGGAGATCGATGCGCTCTGTCTGACCCATCTGCACCCGGATCACGTGGGGGACCTGGTCCCCTTTCTTTTTGCCACCCGCTATGCCCTCGGCTATACCAGGAAGGAGCCTTTCCACCTCCTGGCAGCCCGGGGATTCCAGGAGTTCTACGGGAACTTGCGAAAGGCCTTCGGCCAGTGGGTGGAGCCGCCCCCGGGGTTGATGCAGCTGCGGGAGCTGGACCCGGCCAGGACCGAGGAAGCAGCTTTGGGGGAATTAGTCATTAAAAGCGCGGCCACCAACCACACGGACCACAGCCTGGCCTTTCGGGTGGAGGCGGCGGGCAAGGCCCTGGTCTATTCCGGGGACACGGATGAGAGCGCCTCCCTGGTGGAGCTGGCCAAGGGCGCGGATTTGCTGGTGCTGGAGTGCGCCAATCCTTTCAAGGTGCCGGGCCACCTCACCCCGGCGGAGGCCGGCCGCCTGGCCGCGCAGGCCGGGGTGCCCCGGTTGGTCTTAAGCCACTTTTATCCGCCCTGCGATGAGGTGGACATTGCCGCCTTGGCCGCGACGGAATTTCCCGGGGAGATTATCAAGGCTGAGGATGGGATGAAGGTTGTACTGTAGAAGATTTTCTTTGACTTGTAACGTTATGCGTTATAAATTCATTCCATGATCAAGAATTTCAAGGATAAGGAGGCGGAAAGACTCCTTAACCGCGAACAAACCCGAAAATTGGCACCGGAAATTCAGCGAATCGGTCTACGAAAACTGCGGATGCTCCACCGCGCAAGAACCCTTGAAGACTTGCGGGTTCCTCCAGGAAACCGTTTAGAAGCCCTCAAAGGGGATCGCCAGGGGCAATATAGTATCAGAATCAATGACCGGTGGCGGATCTGTTTTATTTGGGAACAAGGCGATGTTTATGAGGTGGAGATAGTTGACTATCATTGAGGATAAGGTTATGGGAAGCAAGGGGAAATTAGCTCCGGTTCATCCTGGGGAAATATTGCTGGAAGAATTCATGAAGCCTCTGGGGCTCAGCCAGACCAGGGTGGGCCGGGACTTGGGCGTCTCCCCCCGGCGCATCAATGAGATTGTGCACGGCAAGAGAAGCGTCACCGCGGACACGGCCCTGAGGTTGAGCCGTTATTTCGGCACCTCGGCGGAATTCTGGCTGGGCCTCCAGGCTGACTATGACCTGGATACGGCTGCTGATCGCCTAGCAGAGAAGGTCGAAAGGGAGGTGAAGGTTTTTTCGTCTAGCAAAATGTGACAGACTCTATTTCCCGTCTTCAACCAACTATTCGCCCGTCACTGAGTCGCAGGGTCTGACCCTTTGGGCACACTCCGCTTTGCGGATCGGGATAATTTCTGCAACTGCATCACCAGGCGCAGGGCCGCGTTTACGGCCTCATCGCTGGGAAAGGCCTCGGCCACGTCCCGGTCCAGGAGAACCAGGTTGGTGCCTTCCCGGAAACGGTTGGCATATTTACCCTGAACTCCGCCCTTGAGCAGTTTGCCCAAATCGTATTCTGGACGAAGATCATCAAATTTTTCGCTTTCGGATTTCTTCTTCATATGCTTTTGGATCTTCACGGGTTAGCTCCCGCGCGCTAATGATGCGGATTCTCTGGCCGCGGTCGGTATGAGCTATTATGAGAAGCCGACCCTGATCCGATAAACCAATGGTGATGAACCGATCTTCCTCTTCGGAATGGTCAGGATCAAAGATAGTTAAACCCGGTGGATCCCGGAAAACACTGGTGACCTCTCGGAAAGGAACCCCGTGTTTCCGCCGATTCACTCTATCTTTGTCTACCCACGGCCAGGGCTACCGAAGGCTTTCTCAATGTGAGACCTGGTAAATCACGGGACGATAGCGGGGTGGGGGAATGGGCTTGCCAGCCTGCTCCGCCGCAGCCAGCCAGGCCTTTTTGGCCTGTTCTACTTCGGCCAGGGCCTGCTCCGGGGTGTGCCCGAAGGCGGAACAGGAATCCAGGTCGGGAATGTCGGCGATGTAGCCGCCGTCTTCGTCACTATAAAAGATATTGATATGGTAGTCGCTCATCACCCTTCCCCAGCTTAATATTATACCTTTACCACCTGCCGGAGAAAACTGGCGGATTTGATGGGGCTTGGCCCGGCCCCCGACCTCCTGGAGGTTGACCAGTTCCGGGATGCCCGGATGGCCAAAGATGTGGTGACTGCCGCTGGTGCGCAAGAGTTTGAACCCAAAGCCCTCCACCAGATTGAGGAGATCGGCAAAAAGGACATTCTGCAAATTTCCTTGTGCCAGGCGTTGGAGTAATTTCTTGGTTTCACTAATTATTCCTGGATGTCTGGATTTTCCATGGTCATTTTATACCATAGTTTTTATCCTGCGGCGTAGGTTGAGGCATTTTGACCGGCTCCGCAGGGTATGCGGTAAAGGCGGGATTCACTTCGCTTTTCCGCCCTACAGATCTTTCCTGCCCTACGGCCCTGTCCCCGTTTGGTCTTTTTCTCATGGAGGGGGGAGATTTCATAATAAACCCAAATATTTTTTGATATGTTTGGCAAGAGTTTCTTCAATTTCGGTGTGTCGAGGGACCGGCTGTTTTTTTCCATTCTTGGGGTTGAGGTAGATATCATGTCTGGCGCCATGACGGTGGAGCACGCACCCACCTTTTTCCAATTCCCTAATCAACTCCTGCCTTTTCATAAAGAAATTTCTTTTACTTCATAGTGCTCCGGCACCTCATCAAATATCATCAGGGAATAGGCCTCCTTGATATTTTCAAACAACTCTTCCAACGTTTCTCCCTGGGTCATAATCTCCGGGTGCTCCAGGATCTTGCCCAGATAGGATTTTTCACCTTGCCAATAGATGACCGTAAGTTTCGGCACAGCCCAGCCTCCCGAAAAAAGATATTTCACTTGGAACTATTATTTATCATACCGCATACCGTGCTTTCAGCCAAGCTTTCCATATATTCCGGGTTCACCGGGTGTTATCCAGCATGAAGATGAACTCGAAAGGCGGGATGCGCTGCGCTTTCCCGCCCTATGGCTTTGATAAATCTGATGCTGTACTCCTTTTCAGTGTTGATGTTGATTAGGCTCACATAGCTCGGCCTAACGACAAAATGGGGACAGACACTGTTTATTTTCACCCAAGGTCATTTTTTTGGTGAAAGAAGATATTGGTGAGTTCTTCGCTAAGGGCACCTTTGGCCTCTTGGCTCAAGTCAACCCAATTGCTATCAGGCTCCACTTCGGATACGGACAGGCCCGCGTCACGAGCTATTTCTATTTTTAATTCCGGTGTCAATCCGTCCCATAGGGGAGATAGGTCTTTTATGTCTTCTTGCCCTTTGGTCTCGCCATCGAAATCATTTAACAACCTGTCTAAATAATCCTTATAACCCATCTTCAGGTATTCTATATGGCGCTGTTTCTCTTCCTGTTTTTCTTCTTCCCATTTAAATACCCAGAAGGTTATCCACCAGCCACATACATTACCAAGGAAGAACCCGCGAAAACCATCTTCGCTAAAAGCTAAGTATCCCAGTATAATAGGAACTATCCAAATAATTATCTTAGAAAATGTATCCCATTTTTTCCTTTCCCATTCTTCGGGGAGAACTCTTTTAAAATACGGGGGGCTTCTTAAAAATGGCCTTTATATACTCCACAAATATCATCTATCTTTCCCCGCATATGAAGTCATGCCAGGGAGGGCCTATAGGGGTGAGCAAAAATGGGGACAGACACCATTTTATTTTTACCCTGACAGGATAAAAACGGTGTCTGTCCCCATATCATAGGACACACCCTACCTTTGGTGCGCGATGCGCACCCTACTGATGCGTAAGACGCACGCTACAGCGCCTTCGACCTCACCGCTTCGCCCCGTTTTTCCTTGATGTGGGCGTGGGCTGCGGCCATGCGGGCGATGGGGATGCGCATGGGCGAGCAGGACACGTAGTTCAAGCCGATGCGGTGGCAGAAGTCGATGGCCTGGGGTTGGCCGCCGTGTTCGCCGCAGATGCCGATTTTCAGATCCGGCCGGGTCTTGCGGCCGGCCTCCACCGCATGCTGCATGAGCCAGCCTACTCCCAGCTCATCCAGGATCTCGAAGGGATTGTGCCGCAGGATGCCTTCGGTGTTGTAGATGGGGAGGAACTTGTTTTCCGCGTCCTCCCGGGAGAAGGAGAAGGTGCCCTGGGTCAGGTCGTTGGTGCCGAAGGAGAAAAACTCCGCGGTCTCCGCCAGGCGGTGGGCCCGGACGCAGGCCCGGGCGATTTCCACCATGGTGCCGAATTTGTATTTGATTTTGACGTTGTAGCGCTTCTCCACTTCCTTATGGAGCTTCTCCACCCGGGGCTGCACCCAGACGAGTTCCTGGCGGGTGCAGACGTTGGGGATCATGATCTCCGGGCGGGCGTCGATCTTTTCCCGGAGGGCAATGGCCGCGGCCTCAAAGATGGCCTGAATCTGCATGTCGTAGATTTCAGGGAAACTTATGCCGCAGCGCACGCCCCGGTTGCCCAGCATGGGATTGTATTCGTGGAGCACCCGGACCCGGCGCAGCACCTTTTCCTTGTCTTCCAGGAGCTTCTGATCCACGCCCTTGGCCTTGACTTCGCCCAACTCCCGGGCCACGGCCTCGATGGAGGGGACGAATTTATAGAGTTCCGGGTCCAGCATAGAGACGGTGCCGGGCAATTGCTCCAGGGCGTTGATGGTGGCGCTGAATTCCCTGAGCCGGCTGACTTCGTTGAGGAGCTCTTCGATGCTGGGCAGGAATTCATGGAGCGGCGGGTCCAAGAGACGGATGGTGACGGGCAGCCCGTCCATGGCCTTAAAGATTTCCACAAAATCCTGGCGCTGCATGGGCATGAGCTTATCGGCCCAGCGTTTGCGTTCTTCCGGGGTGTCGGCCAGGATCAGGTTGCGCATCTGGGGCAGGCGGTCCGCTTCGTTGAACATGCGCTCGGTGCGGCACAGCCCGATGCCCTTGGCGCCGTGATGCCGGGCCTTGGCGGCCATGGCCGGGGTGTCGGCGTTGGCCCAGACCTCGATTTTGGCCATCTTGTCGGCCCATTCCATCAGGGTGTTCAAATCCTTGGGGAGTTCGGGGTCCAGCATGGGCACCGCGCCTAAAAAGACCCGGCCGTTGGTGCCGTCAATGGTGACGATGTCCCCTTCCTTGATGACCGTGTGATTGACCCGGGCCTCTTTCAAGTCGTAGTTGATATCCAGCCCCTCGGCGCCGGAGACGCAGGGTTTGCCCATGCCCCGGGCTACCACTGCGGCATGGGAGGTCTTGCCGCCCCGGCTGGTGAGGATGCCCTGGGCCGCAAAGAAGCCGTGGATGTCTTCCGGCTTGGTCTCGATGCGGGTGAGGATGATCTTTTCCCCTTCATTGCCCATCCGCTCGGCCCGGTCGGCGTCGAAGACCACTTTGCCGATGGCCGCGCCCGGGGACGCGGAGATGCCCGCGGCCAGGGGCTCCTGCTTGAAGTCCGGGTCGATGCGGCGGTGCAGGAACTGCTCCAGCATGTCCGGTTCGATGCGGAGCAGGGCCTCTTCTTCGGTGATCAGGCCTTCCTTCACCATATCCACCGAGGTCTTGACCAGGGCCCAGGCGTTCATTTTGCCGTTTCTGGTCTGGAGCATGTAGAGCTTGCCCTGCTCGATGGTGAACTCGAAGTCCTGCACTTCCCGGTAGTGCTTTTCCAGGGTGTTGTGCATGACTTCCAGTTCCTTAAAGACCGCGGGCATGTCCGTGCGCAGTTCTTTCAAGGGCCGGGGGGTGCGGATGCCCGCGACCACGTCTTCGCCCTGGGCGTTGATGAGGTAGTCGCCGTAGAGCTTATTTTCGCCGGTGCCCGGGTCCCGGGTGAAGCCCACGCCGGTGGCGCAGTCGTTGCCCATGTTGCCGAAGACCATGGTGACGATATTCACCGCGGTGCCGTAGGCCAGGTCCTTGGTGATGTTGAACTGGCGGCGGTAGTCCACGGCCCGTTTGCCGGTCCAGGACTTGAAGACGCCCTCGATGGCCAGGAAGAGTTGGGCCCAGGGGTCCTGGGGAAAGGGTTTGCCGGTGACGCGCTTGATCACGTCTTTGAACCTTTGCACCACTTCCGCCAGGGCCTCGGCGGAGAGTTCCGTGTCCACGTGGGCCTTGTATTTTTCTTTGGTTTCTTCAAAAATCTTATCGAATTCGGCGTCCGGCACCCCCAGGCCGATCTTGCCGAAGAGCTGGAGGAAGCGCCGGTAGGCGTCCTGGACGAAGCGTTCGTTCTTGGTCAGGGTGATCATGCCCTTGGCGGTTTCGTCATTGAGGCCCAGATTGAGGATGGTGTCCATCATCCCCGGCATGGACAGGGCCGAACCGGAGCGCACGGAAACCAGCAGGGGTTTGCCGGGGTCGCCGAAACCTTTGCCGGTCTTCTTCTCCAGGGCCTCCATATATTCATGGACTTCGTCCATGAGGCCATTGGGGAATTTATCTCCCCCTTCCAGAAATTCAATGTTGGCCTCGGTGGTAATGACGAAACCGGGAGGCACGGGCAGTCCGATCTGAGTCATGGTGCACAGGCCCGCCCCTTTACCTCCCAGGAGCTTCTTATTTTTGCCATCGCCTTCCTCAAAGGCATAGCAGAAACGTTTACTTGCTGCTTTTACCGCTTGCTTCGCCATGTCGCCCTTCTCCTTATTTTGATCGATTTTGCCGGATTCCCAGTCCTCTTACACTAATGTGAATTTTCTACATACCACGATAATGTCAAAGAATTCAAAAGGAAAATGCATACCGGAGCCCTAGAAATTTTCCCTGATGGGGTGAGAATAGGGGTAGAATGAGGCGGAAATGGTTGAAAATAGGAGATTCCCGCGGTGCTGCCCCGAGTTCTGGAAAATAGCAGGATCTTTGCTATAATGCAAGAAATGGAATTAACCGGCTATTTTCTGGCCGGATACAAGGATAGGGAATGATGCTGCCGGTAAAATTCGCATTCACGGTGAAAGAAGACCGAAGGGGAGGCACCAATTTCGAGGGAATCGAGGTGGGGGGAAGCGACCCGGAAGAGGCTTTTAATTTGCACCTGCGGGTGGCCCGGGACCACCTGGTCCTGACTGTCTGGCCGGTAAAAGGCGAGATTGTGAAAGTCGCCGATCATCTGGTCCCCATCCTGGGAAAGCCCCGCTCCGCCCCCTCAGTCTGCGGCTTCGGCGACTGCCAGGATGGCGACAAGGACTCCCTCACCCAGACCACCATGTGGGAGTTCGACCCCGGCACCAGGGAAGAGGTCCTGGCCAAGGTGCGGGGATTTCTGGGGTTATAAGTTCAAAGTTCAAGGTGTAGGGTGGGCATGGCCCACCAATTTCTTGCTTGAGCATAAGCTGCAGATATGGTTTTTAACTCCCCCCTTTGAAAAAGGGGGGCTGGGGGGGATTTGGCAGGCATCGAAATCCCCCTAAGTCTAATACTGTTCACTTAATAATAATTCTGTGGTATCCTGTGTCAACTTATCACAGGAGGGCCGCAGATGGCACGGACACTTGCAGAGCTCCCCAAGGGCACCCGGATTACGGATTACATCAGCCTG
>JAKAKP010000021.1 GCA_021813445.1 Deltaproteobacteria bacterium | reverse complement strand
AAGGCCAAGTTGGCCGGCCAGGCCAGTAACCTCAACGATATCATGCGCGAGGCGGCTAAAGACGGCAAAGACGTGGAAGTCTCTTTGCTCAACGGCGTTCTCACCCTGCGCTACCGGGGACAGCAGGGCCAGGAGGCCCTGCCCGCGGCCCTGGCGGCCGCGCCTTTGGCCCTGGCAGCCCCGGCCTCCATGGAGGGTTCAGGAGATGGCCTGCAACCCGCACGGGTGCGGGAGGAATTACAGGAATTCCTGCGCCTGCGGGACACCGGGGTGATCAGTCCTGAGGAATTCGAACGCATCAAGACCAACCTGCTGCAGAGAATCTCGGCTTAAAGAAAAGATTCACCACAGAGACACAGAGAGCACAGAGAACCACAGAGGGAAAATGATTTAATTTTTGTCGCTGTAAGCGCCAAAAATAAAAGATCTTTTCTCTGTGATCCTCTGTGTCCTCTGAGTCTCTGTGGTAAATTATTTTTCCCAGGAGTTGCCGTCATGTCCCTGATGATCCCTGATCTGGAAAATTATTTCCGGGGTTTTATCCCGCGCCGGGAGGCGCTGCTGTTGGCGCTGGAAGAAGAAGCCGCCAGGGAGTCCATCCCCATTGTCGGCCCGGTGGTGGGGGAATTTTTGTATCTCCTGGCCCGGGCTACAGGAGCCAAAAATATCTTGGAGTTGGGCACCGCCAGCGGCTATTCCGGCATTTATCTGGCCCGGGCCTTGCCGCCGGTAGGGAAGTTGGTCAGCCTGGAGCTCAGCGCCGATATGGCCCGCCGGGCCCGGGCCAATTTTCTTAAAGCCGGGGTGGCAGAGCAGGTGGAGGTCCGGGAGGGCCAGGCCCTGGAACTGATGGCCGCCATGACCGGGACTTTTGACCTGATTTTTCTGGACATCGACAAAGAAAGCTATGCCCCGGCCCTGCCCCATTGCCGCCGCCTCCTCAGGGTGGGGGGCCTGCTGATCGCCGATAACGTCGGGTTTGCCGGGGCCGATGCCTTCAACCGGGAGATTTTCACCCAGCCCTCCTGGAGAGCCATCCATCTCCTGGCCTTTCTGCCGCAGCACTCCCCGGAAAGGGACGGCCTGTCTCTGGCCGTAAGGGTGGAGTGAGCCGGTTTTCAGTTTTTTTGTGTTATTCCTTGCCAAGTTCAAAGTTCAAGGTTCAAAGTTCAAGGTTATCATAGCGATATCATTATTGTTTTTCATAAGTTATGGGTGGACGCCAGGCCCATGAAAGGCTGCTTTGAAAAGATTTTCTGGTGGCGCAGGCGTCTCGCCTGCGCTAAGACGAGCGGGCCAGGACGCCCGCCCTACGATACTTTGCATATTTTATAGATGCCCACCGGCCCCTGAGGGACTGTCCTCCACTCCCTACGCTTCCCAACCTCCTGTATATTTTTCGAACTTTTCCTTGGTCACTCAATGACCATTTAGTATAAATGAGAGTCGGTTTAAAATTGCCGGAGAGCATAGAATTCGCGCGAGCGCCGGTCCATGGTTTCAACTTTGAACCTTGAACTTTTGTACGTGGATGCGATCGATGTCTGTAACTGAAAATCAACCCCAGACTCCCATTGAGACTCCCCCCCACCGCATCCTGCGTAAATTCGCCTACCTGCTCACGGCCCGCTGGCTGCGGGAAGGGCTGGTGACCATCTTTTTCATCCTCCTGGCCCGTCGCAGCACCACCACTTACGGGGAATTCATGCTGGCCATCAGCCTGGGGGCCATCCTGCTGCTGGTGGGGGAGTTCGGCCTCAACCTGCCCCTGGTTTCCCTGCTCAACGATAAGGAGAAACCGGCCGGCGAAGCCCTGGGCCAGGTGCTCCTGCTAAAAGCAGTGCTTTTGGTGGGGGCTTTAGTGGGAGCCCTGGTCTTTGTCCACTGGCAGGGCTATGGACCGGCCTTGCGCCAGGTGGTGCTGGTGATCGGCGCGGGGGTGGCGCTGGAGGCCCTGGCCACCACCTTTTTTGTGGCCTTCCAGGTGGAGGGCCGCCAGGACCTGGAAGGGCGGATCAAGGCCTTGGGTGCGAGCGTAGGCCTGGGCTACGGCCTGATCACCCTGCTGCTTGGGGCCGCGCCCCTGACCATCGCCTTTTTCAAGCTCATTGAGACCCTGGTCTTTCTGGCCGCGGGCGCTTATCTGCTCATCCCCCGCACCCCGCTGCGCTGGCCGTCGCTCAAGGGGTTTTGGGGCATCGCCCAGCGGGGGCTGGTTTTTGCCCTCATCGAGATCGCGGCCATTATCTATAATAAAGCCAACATTTTCTTCCTGCAGCGCTATGGGGGCGCGGACGGGGTGGCCCAATACAGCGTCACCAACCAGACCGTGGACGGCCTCTCGGGGGTGGTGTCCGGCCTGCTGCTCCAGGCCGTTCTATTTCCTCTGTTTGTGAAGCTCTGGCAGGAAGACCGCAGCCGGGTCACCAGCCTGGCGCAAAACACCGCGCGCTGGCTCCTGGCTGCGGCCCTGCCCCTGATGTTTTTCCTGGCCGTGGAAAGCGACCGGCTCATCATCCTCATCTACGGCCCCCATTACCAGGATGCAGTCTGGCTCCAGAAATACCTGGTGCTCACCGTGATCTGCGGCTTTCTCCACAATCTGGCGGCCCTGCTGATGATCAGTATGCGCCGGGAAAGGCTCCTCCTGGTCTTTTATCTCAGCGGCCTGGCGGTCAACCTCCTGGCCTGCCGCCTGCTGATTCCCGTCATCCCCCTGATGGGCGCGGCCCTGGCCATTATTCTCACCAAGGTGACCGTGGCCTCTCTCACCGTCTCTTACGGCCAGCGGCACCTCTCCCTGATTCCCAAGCAGCCACTGCGGCAATTGACCGGGGCCGCGCTGGCCGGGCTCCTGGCCTATTTTCTGACCCACCCCTTCCTCCCCCGGGAAGCGGCCGAAGCCCTGGCCCTGGCCCCTACCCTGCTCCTGGCCTTCCATTGGTGGCGGCAGGAGAAATAAATAATTCACCACCAAGACACAAAGACACAAAGACACACCAAGTAAAATATTTTTCTTTGGCGCTGTTGCGCCAAAGAAAAAATCATTTCTTTGTGATTCTTGATGCCCTTTGTGTCTTTGTGGTTAAGTATTTATCTTTATTCCCAGGACCCTGCCCTGCCAGCCGACGCGGTAGGTAATCCCCCGCCAGCACAGCTCCCGGCGGGGCCAGGTGCGGAGGTGGCACCAGGCGGCCATGAAGACGGCCGCGTAAAAGCCCCGCAGCCAGACCCCGAGGCCTGGGGGCCGGGGATGGATATTCCGCAAAGCCGCGGCCAGGGCCGTAAGCCCAAGCAGGAAACCAGGATAGGCCAGGTTGGTGGCAAAGCCCAGAGGAGCGGCCATACACCGGATTCCTGCCCAGAGGACCAATCCCGCCAAGAGAAAGAACAACAAACCCATTGCCAGCCAGGTGCCGGGCAGGCAAAACTTGAGATAGAGCCATTGGCGGGTGAGCCAGTCGCGCCAGGCGGACAGGGTGTCTTGGGTCATGGGGGTGTCCAGGCTGACGCCGGCGGCCAGGCCCACCCGCAGGCCCTTGGCCTGGAGGCGGGCCGCCAGGGAGACATCGTCCACCACGTTTTCGGACCATAGGGCCGCGACCTGCAGGTCCTCAAAGAGCTGCCGTTTCATGGCGGTGGCCCCGCCCCAGGGCTGATTGAGCCGGGCAAAAGGCTTGGTGAGGTAGAGGAAGAGGACGGTGATGGCCCGGCCCCAGGCCGCGAGCCCCTGATTTTGGGGCAGGACTTGGTGGTAGCCGCTCACTATTTGCACCTCGCCGCGCACGATGGACGCCACCATCCCCTTGAGCCAAGCAGCCGGGGCCAGGTGGGTGCTGTCGCAGAAGGCCAAAATTTCCGGGGCGCCCCGCACCAGCCTCAACCCGGCCAGGAGATTGTGGTTTTTCTGGCCGCAGCTTACCGCCGGGCCGCTCAAGACCAGGCGGGCCTGGGGATACGCGGGGATCAAGGCGCTGATTACCGGGGTGGCCGGATCGTCCTGGTCCTTGGTGCAAAAGATCACCTGATAATCGGGGTAATCCTGGGTCAGCAGGGAGTGCAGGTTGGCGGCCAGGTCCGGCGCGGCCCCGGCCACCGGCACGATGAGGGCCACCGCCGGCCACTCTGTTACTTCCATCCCCCTGGCTTGACTATGCTGCGGTGATAAGCGCCGGCCTCCCACCAGGAGCAAAAGGGCCAGGATGAGGATGATTGCGGCCATGGCCGACAGGAGAAAGGATTCCATCCAAATTCCTCACGAGAGATCAAGGAAGTCCAGTGTATCATAACAAAATCCCCAGGGATTATGATAAACTGGAAGCCATTGCAAAACCTCAAATGTCACTGCCTTGTCATTCTGAGCGCCGCGAAGAACGTATTTTCGAAGCGTTGACATCCTTCACTGCGTTCAGGATGACAGAAAAAGAGGTTTTGCATTGATAGTATCATTGTTCCAGAGCCGCAGGAATCAAGATTAAATTCCCTCTTCAAGGAGGAGAAAAATGACCCAGATCATTTTGGTGCGCCATGGCCAGACCCCCTGGAACAAGGACAAGATCTTCCGGGGCACGGTGGACGTCCCCCTCAACGATCAAGGCCGGGAGGAAGCCGAGCTGGCCGGGGAATGGCTGCAAAAGGAGAAGATCCACGCGGCCTACAGCTCCCCCTTATCCCGGGCCCGGGACACGGCCGCGGCCATCTGCGGCCACCATAAACTCCAGGTCGCGGATTTACCCGGCCTGGGGGATATTAATTATGGAGAATGGCAAAGTCTGCCCTTAACGGAGGTGAAACAGGTTTACTCCGACCTCTATCACCAATATGAAACCGCGCCCCAGACGGTGCGCTTTCCCCGGGGCGAGACCCTGGAAGAGGTGCGGACCCGAGCTTGGGCCGCGGTGGAGGAGGTGGTGCAGCGCCATCCGGACGAGGTGGTCCTGCTGGCGGCCCACCGGGCGGTCAACAAGGTCCTCATCGCCCAATTCATCGGCCTGGACAACTCCCATTTCTGGCGCATCGGCCAGGACACCACCGCCATCAACCGCTTCCACCTGGTGGGCGACACCTGGCACATCATCACGGTTAACGACATCTGCCACCTGCGCAGCCTGAAACGGGGCGCATACGTGGACTTTTAAAGATACTTCACCACAAAGGCACAGAGAGCACAGAGAATCACAGAGGAAAAAGTATGAGTTAATTTTGGCGCTGGAAGCGCCTAAATTAACCCATTCCTTTCTCTGTGGCCCTCTGTGTCCTCCGTGTCTCTGTGGTGAATCTTTTTAAATGACCATTAGACACATAAAACGGATTTTTATTGAGGCCGGGGCCGAGGATTATGAGATGACCCGGCGGGTCCTGGCGCGGCTGCCGGGAGTGCCGGTGGAGGTCATCCCCCATCGGGACGCGCTCAAGCCCCGGGAAGAGACGCGGCCCACCTGGACTGCCGCGGCCAAATCCACCCTGCTCCTGGCGGTGCAGAAAGGGCCTTTCTGGCGTCCCTGCCCCGGGACCCGGGACTATATCTGCTGCGGCTACCAGGTGTTGCAGGTAGGGCTTAATTGCCCCTTGGACTGCACCTACTGCGTGCTGCAAGGCTATCTCAACATTCCGGCCATCACCCTGTTTGTGAACGTGGAGGATCTGCTGGCAGAGCTGCGGTGCAATTTGGCTGCAGACCCCGGTAAGAGTTGGCGTTTAGGAACCGGCGAGTTCGGGGACAGCCTGGCCCTGGATGACCTGACCGGCCTCAATGCCCGGCTGCTCCCCTTCTTTGCCCGGCAGCCCAGGGCCGTGCTGGAGATCAAGAGCAAGTGGCACCGCCTGGAGCCTTTGCTCCCCCTGGGGCCCAATCCCCAGGTGATCTTTGCCTGGTCTCTGAATCCTCCGGAGATCATCCGCGCTGAAGAACACGGCGCGGCCAGTCTGGCGGCCCGGCTCCAGGCCGCGTCCCGGGCTGCGGCTGCCGGCTTCCGGCTGGCCTTCCATTTTGACCCCTTGATCTTTTTCCCGGGCTGGGAGGATGCCTACCGGCGGACGGTAGAGCTTTTAGGCGCGGCAGTGCCGGCCCGGGCCGTCGCCTGGATCAGCCTGGGCGGCCTGCGCTTTCTCCCGCCCATGCGCGCCCTGATCCACCAGCGGTTTCCCTTGAGCCGCATTGCGGCCCAGGAAATGGTGGCCGCGCCGGATGGCAAGCTGCGTTATTTTAAGGATCTGCGGATAGAGATGTACGCCCGTATGCGGGCCTGGTTGGAGGAAGCAGTGGCCGGTGCCTTCATCTATCTCTGCATGGAGAGTCCCCGGGTCTGGCAGGCAGTCTGGGGCTGGCAACCGGAAGGAGAGGGCCTGGCCCGTCTCTTGGACGGCCAGGCCCTCCCATGGTGATCTGACTGGCAAGGAGGCCGGCGGGGACGCCCCCCCTACTCAGCCGAACCGCACAGTATTGCCGGGTGCGGTTTTCTTTTCATGGGTGACAATTTCTCCCAACTTCAGGCGCACGCCCTGGGTGGTGAGGTGTTCATCCTCTAACAGGCGCTTGATGGCCTTAATGATGTCCAGATCTTCCATAGTGTATTCCCGGCGGTTAGACTGAGTGCGGGCCGGCCGGAGATATTCGTCGAAGGATTTCTCCCAATAACGCAGGGTTGATTTCCTCACTCCGGTAAGCTGGGAGATCTGATCAATGGTTAGCATCAAATCTCTGGTGTCTCTCGATGATTGCATGGCTAGCCTCCTAATTGACCCCTTTCACTGCCAGGTTCAATTAACCTCCCATCAGTTTCAAGGCCAATTGCGGAAGGTTATTGGCCTGAGCCAGCATGGCCACGCCCGCCTGGACCAGGACCTGGTTCCGGGTGAATTCCGTCATCTCCGTAGCCACATCCACGTCAGAGATTTGCGATTCTGCGGCCTGCAGGTTCTGGGCCTGAATACCCAAAACGGAAACGGTGTTGGCCAGCCGGTTGGCGACGGCGCCCAAGTTGGCCCGCATGGTGTCTTTAACGGACACGGCTGAATTGATGGCATCCAAGGACATCTGGGCCGCAGACTGAGTACTGATGCAATAGCCTGCGCCCCCGGCATTGGAGTTCCCCACCCCCAGGGCGGAAGCCGTGGCAGCACCGATCTTGATGTAGTAGTAATCTTCGGCCGAGCTGTTGCCGGTGCCAAAGTGGATCTTCATCTGGTTGCCGGAAGAGCCGTCCAGCCCGGTGCCGGAGAGGCTGCCGTCCAGCAGTTTCACGCCGTTGAAGTCGGTGGCATTGGCGATTCGGGTGATTTCCGAAGCCATGGCCTGATATTCACTGTCCATGATCAGGCGCTGCGCCGTGGTGTAGGTACCGGTGGCCGCCTGTTCCGCCAGCTCTTTCATCCGGGTCAGCTTTTCATCAATGACCGAAAACGCGCCGTCTGCGGTTTGGATCAGGGAGATGGCGTCGTTGGCGTTGCGCACCCCCTGGTCCAGGACGTTGATATCCGTGCGCATCATTTCCCGGACCGCCAGTCCTGCCGCGTCGTCTTGGGCGCTGTTGATTCTGAGGCCGGAAGACAACCGCTGCACGGAAGTCGACAGGCGCCCGTAGCTGATGTTCAAGCTCCTGGCGGCATCCATTGCCATTAAATTGTGGTTGATAACTAGAGACATGACCCCTTACCTCCTTGTAATTCCAGATCAACATCCTTGTCTGGGTTTTCTTGCATTTAACTCTCTTTTCGAAAAACGCTGGGAATAACTTTAGAGCTAAAAGCAAAAAAAATGAATTTTCCTGTAGAAAACTTAAAGTGCCCCGAAATTAGCCTGTTTGCGCCTGGGGGCAAACTCCAAGCCACATGGGGAAATGCCAAGATAGATTCATTCTCCTTGAAACCGGCTGGAACTAAATATTCATTGTGACGACGGCATGTTATCTCGAGCCTAAAAAAGCCTCGTAAACCTCATAGGTATAGTGCGGGCAGGTGTAAGGCGTTTAAAAAGACAGATAATTCGGAAGAAGGGGATTTTAGGCAAACGATAATTACCCAGAAATTTTTCAGAAAATAAAGAAGAGAAGTTTTTTTGAGGTTTAGGAAAAATAAATGGGGGAGCAATTCGGAGGAGCGGCGCAGGCCCTAAATTCTGTCCGCTCCCCTGATTCCGGTTAGGGATAGAGACGCCGGCACACCAAACATTGGGGGTTAGCCTTGATCGGCTTTTCGCTGAAAGAGAAATGCTCTCCCTTGAAAAACAGCAGCCGGCCTAACAGCCCCGGTCCTTTGCCGCCCAAAATGCGCAGGGCTTCCAGGGCTTGCAACGCCCCCAGAATCCCGGGGAGGGGGCCCATGAGCGCAGGTTTGGTGCCGTTGCTGGCCTCCGGGAAGGCGCAGGCCAGGCAAGGCCCCTGGCCGGGCCAGAAAGTGGTGAGGCGGCCATTCATTTCCCAGACCCAGGCGTGGATCAGAGGAATGCGGAATTTCACCGCAGCCTGGTTTAACAGGTACCCGGCCGTGGCGTTGTTCATGGCATCGATCACCAGATTGCAATTGCCTGCCAGCCGGGAGATGTTATGTTCGGAAATGGTCTTGGCCTGCCCTTCCACCAGGGAAAAGGGATTCAAATCCTTGAGGCGCCGTTCGGCCACGCTGGCCTTGGACTTGCCCAGGTCCCGTTCCCGGTAAAGAACTTGATCGTTGAGGTCGGAAAGCGTAACCCGGGAGGAGTCTACCAGCCGGACCGCGCCGACGCCGGTGGCCAAGAGATGGAGGGCAACCGCAGATGCCAGCCCGCCAGCACCGGCGATGAGCACCCGGGAGGATTTCAGCGTTTCCTGAGCTTCCCGGCCCCAACCTTCCAAAGCCATCTGACGGGCATAGCGGGTTACTTCGGCAGGACTCAGATTATTTATCAACATTCCTCTTTCCGCGGCGGGGCAAGGGAGTATTTTTTTCCCCACCCCCCACCCTTTTTCCTGATCTTTGATTTATGCATCGGCTCCCCCCGGCCCGAACTTTAACTTCTAATCACCCCCGGTTATAATGGCAAACAGACGCAGTTTTGAAGAATTCCCTGGAAATATAGATGATTCAATTGACTGAGGTAAGCAAGACCTACCGCCGGGGGCCTGAAGAGATTCAGGCCCTGAAGCGTATTAGCCTGAGCCTGGCTGCCGGGGAGTTCGTGGCCATCAGCGGCAAAAGCGGCTGCGGCAAAAGCACCCTGCTGCACATTATCGGCGGCCTGGAGCCCGCCACTGCCGGCCGGGTAATCGTGGACGGCCACGATCTGGCCCGGCTGCCGGACCAGGAACTCACCCGTTTCCGCCGGGACCGGGTGGGGGTGGTTTTTCAGTCTTTTAATCTCCTGCCTTTGCTCACCTTGGCAGATAACGTGGCGTTACCCCGGGTTCTGCAAGGGGTTGCCTATGCCCAGGCCCGGGAGGAGGCCATCCACTGGCTGCAGGTGGTGGAACTGGCTCATCGCCTGCGCCACAAGCCGCACCAGGTCTCCGGCGGGGAGATGCAGCGGGCGGCCATTGCCCGGGCCCTGATCAACCGGCCCGCGGTGCTCCTGGCCGATGAACCCACCGGTAATCTCGATTCCGCCACTGCTTCCCAGATCCTGGAACTCTTCGCTCGCCTGCACCGGGATTGGCAACAGACCGTGGTCCTGGTGAGCCATGCACCGGAAGTGGCCGCGTACGCGGACCGGATTTTATCCATGCAAGACGGGGTCATACTTTGAAAAGTTCAAGGTTCAAGGTTCAAAGATGGGGATGGCATCAGGATTTTTCACTAATTTAAAGATGAGATAGAGGACTTTCATAACTATTGTGGATGAGAGTTATTTAACCTTGAACCTTGAACCTTGAACTATAAGGAATGAAACCTTTCCTATTCCGGATCTCTCTGGGCCATTTGACCGAATACCCGGGCCGCACTCTTTTGGGCATCCTGGGGATCGCCCTGGGCACCGCGGTCTACCTGAGCATCTCCCTGGCCGCGGCCAGCTCCCTCAAGAGCTTCCAGGCCGGGGTAACCGCGGTGGCCGGGAAGGCCCAGTACCGGTTGCAAAGCCCCGGAGCGCCCCTGCCTGAGTCCCTTTTTGTCCAGGTGCATAACCTTCCGGCTATCAAAGCTGCGGCCCCGGTGGTGGAAAGCATTCTGGAATTCGCCGGACCTGCAAAGGGGCCGGTCCTGCTCCTGGGCATCGATCCTTTTTCTGAAAGACCTTTTCGCAATTATGACTTCAAAACGGCAACCGGCCTGGACCGGGCCGCCTGGCTCCGTTTTCTGACCCGGCCCGGCGCGGTGCTGGTGAGCGAGCCCCTGGCAGCCAAACGGGGCCTGAAGGCGGGCGACTCGTTGCCGGTGCTGGTGGGTCCGGCCCGGCGGTCCCTGGAAATTGTGGGGATTTTCCGGGCCCCGGGCGGCCTTTATCCCTTGGAAGGTTCCATGGTGCTCATGGACCTGGCCGGGGCCCAGGAACTCCTGGACCGGGTGGGGCAACTGGATTATATCGATCTGATTTTCTCAGGAGATGAAGCCGCGGCTGCGAACCTGCTTTCCCGGCATCTGCCCCCCGGCGTGGACCTGGTGCGGCCCGGGTCCCAGGGCCGCCAGATGGCGGGGATGGTGGCCTCCTACCGCCTCAACCTCACGGTGCTCAGCGCCATTGCCCTGTTTGTGGGCATGTTTTTGATTTACCAATCCGTGACCCTGTCCGTGGTGCGGCGGCGCCGGGAGATCGGCCTGCTGCGCACCCTGGGCATGGGCCGGGGCCAGGTGCTCTTTCTTTTCCTGGCCGAGGGCCTGGCCAGCGGCGCGTTAGGAGGGCTGCTGGGTCTGTTCCTGGGAGTGGCCCTGGCCAAAACCGCGCTGGCCATGATGACCCACAATCTCAGTTCATTGTATGCGCCGGTCCGGGCGGAGGAGGTCTTGGTATCGACGCCTCTTCTCCTCCAGGCCTGGGGCCTGGCCGTGGCCGCCACCCTGGTGGCCGCCTGGATTCCCGCCCGGGAAGCGGCCCGCACCCGGGTCCGGGCAGTGTGGTACCGGGAGGAGCTGGAAGAGCGCCTCCAGAGCCGCACCGGCCTTTTTTTGCTCGCGGGCCTCCTGGCCCTGGCCCTGGCCGGTTTTTTTGTAAGCTTGCGCCTGGGCTCCGGGACTTCGCTTACGAGTTTTGCCGCGGCTTTCTTGATCCTCCTGGCCTTTGCCCTCTTCACCCCTTTTGCCGCCCGGAGCCTGGGAGAGCGCACCCAGCCCCTGCTGCGCCGCGTCCTCGGCACGCCCGGAGAGTTGGGCTGCCGCTATCTCTCCGGGTCTTTGAGCCGCAGTGCCGTCTCCATCGCGGCCTTGGCCTGCGCCCTGGGCATGCTCATCGCGGTGGCGGTGATGATCGGCTCTTTCCGCCAGACCGTGAACCAATGGGTGAGCCGCGCCATCAGCGGCGATATCTTTTTCGGCCCCGCGGTCTTTTCCACCTCCGGGTATGACCACTACCTGCCCCCGGACATCCTGCCCGCGTTGCAACAGGACCCGGAGATCCAGGACATCTACCTCTACCGCTGCGTGCGCCTGCCGTTTAAGGACCGCTTCATCCTGGTCATCGGCGGCAGCTTCGACGTCCTCGCCCGACACGGGGGCCTGTGGTTCCGAAAAGGGGATACCCAAACGATTATGCGGCAAGTGACGGAGTCCAGCGATGCAGCAGTCTTTGGGGAAAAACGCGCCACGGTTGTTCCCGCACACACGGAGCCGCTATTGCCGTCGCACCAAAATCCCCCCTCCCCCCCTTTACCAAAGGGGGGTAAGAACTTGACTTTAAAAAGTCTTTCATCGGAAAAAAAGGATATAGGTTTGGCTCTTAAGAATTTCCCTTTGGGAAAGGGGGATTTAGGGGGATATTCTGGTACACCCGGGGGGGCTGGGTCTGAAGACCATCACCGAAAACCGGAAACCGCAAACCGAAAACCCTCCGTAGTCATCTCCGAACCTCTGGCCGAAACCTTCGGTTATAAAGAGGGGGATTTCCTGGAACTGCCCACCCCCGCGGGGGTCCAAAAGCTGCGGATCGCCGGGGTCTTCTATGACTACCGCACGGACGGCCCCAGCGTCTGGATGGACATCCGCCAGTTCCGGCGCTACTGGCAGGACACCCACCTCAACGCGGTGCGCCTTTATTTGAAAGACAAAACGCGAATTCCGGAGATCCAATCCGGCTTACAAAAAAAATACGGCTCCCGCTACCGGCTCTTTAGCGTGTCCCATGAAGAGCTGCGCCAGGGCATCCTGCGCATCTTCGATGAAACCTTTGCCCTCACCTACGCCCTGGAGGGAGTGGCGGTGGTGGTGGCGGTCTTCGGGATCATCACCACCTTTCTGGTGCTCATCATGGAGCGGGAGCGGGAACTGGCCCTGCTCCAGGCCCTGGGCGCGTCCCGGCGCCAGATCCTGACCATGGTCCTGACGGAATCCGGCCTGGCCAGCTTCCTGAGCTTCCTGCTGGGCGCGCTTTGCGGCTCCCTGTTATCTTTATTACTTATATTCGTGATCAACAAACAGGCCTTCGGCTGGACCATCCAGCTCTACTGGACCCCAGGGATTTACTGGCAGACCCTGATCCTGGTCCTGGCCCTGGGCCTGCTCTCCGGGGCCTACCCCGCCTGGCGGGCCATGCAGCCGCACCTGGCCGCGATCTTGAAAGAAGAATAAAAGCTTCACCACGGAGGCACAGAGAGCACGGAGAATCACAGAGGCAAACATTTTATAATAGGCGGGTTCCCGCCTATTATAAATTATTCTCTGTGAAACTCTGTGCCCTTTGTGTCTTTGTGGTGAAGCTTTTCCTTCGGCTCAGGATGACATAACCTCATCCTGATGATATGTTTAACTGATGCTCAAGCGCACCTTCATCCATCTCCCGGGCGTGGGGGAGCACACCGAGGCCCATTTCTGGCGGCAGGGGCTGCATACCTGGGAAGATTTCCTGGCCGCGGCCGAGGTGCCGGGCCTGGGCCGGGAAAGGCTGGTGCAGTTGCGCACCGGGGTCCAGGAATCCCTGGCCCAGGAGGATAACCCCGGGTATTTCGGCCGCCTGCTGCCGCCTGCAGAGCGCTGGCGGCTCTTCCGCCGCTTCCGGGAGCGCACCGCCTACCTGGACATCGAAACCACCGGCTACACCTGGCCGGGCCTGCAGGTGACAGTGGTGGGCCTCTATGACGGCCGGGAGATGCGCCAGTTCATCCATGGCCAAAACCTGGAGGAATTCCCCCAGGCCCTGGAAAACCTGGACCTCCTGGTCACCTTCAACGGCAGCCAGTTCGATCTGCCCGTGCTCCGGGCCTATTTCCCGGGCCTGCAACTCCCCCCGGTGCACCTGGACCTGCGCTTTATCCTGGCCCGCTTGGGCTTCAGGGGCGGCCTGAAAAAGATCGAGCCCCGTTTCGGCATCCAGCGGCCCGATGAAGTGAACGGCATGGATGGCTACGAAGCCGTGCTCCTTTGGGACCGCCACTGCCGGGGCGACTACCACGCCCTGCCTACCCTCCTCACCTATAACCGGGAAGACGTGGTCAACCTGGAGACCTTGATGCACCAAGCCTTCCATCTGGCTGAGAACCGGTTGCTTGGAGGAAGGGGGTAAGAGCAATCAGCAATCAGCTTTCAGCCAAAAACAAATAAAAATCTTTTCGAGGTTATTTGCTGATAACTGACTGCTGACCGCCATTTGGTTTCTAAGCTTCGCTTGGGAACCCACTTGTCTGCAAAGCTTGGCTTTGCCTCTTTTTCCTGCAAATACTTTTTCCCTGCCAATTCCTTGGGTGGCCCAAGCCAAGCTTGGGCCCAAAATTTTCATTAAGCACAGCTTGGGAACGAGAGAAAATCTTGTATTTCCATCCGGTTACCAAGCCCAGCTTGGGAACGGGAAAAAAACGCCGGGCGCGCCCCAGCCGCACCCGGCGAATATTTGACATTCTTTTTGCTGAAAACTGAAAAGCGAAAACTGAAACAGTATTACTGGTTAGGGCTGATAGTGGCCAAAACCAGGAGATGCCGGACTGACAAAAGTGGCCCCTTCGCCGCTGGCCACCTCCTGGATGATGGCAAAGGCCCCCCAGATAGCCGGGCCGATCATGGCGCCGTCCGCCGTGTACCAGATGCCCCCATTCCTTACCGCGTCCGCGGGCACGGCGACAATCTTGACGAAATAGGTCCAGTGCTTGCCGCCGTCGGTGCCGCTCATGTGGTTGGTCTCCCAGGCACCTGAGCCGACATAACTGGGAAATCCGGCATAGCGGTCCAGTTTGCCGTCGCCATCGCAGTCCTTGTTGCTCAGCCAGGCGTCATTCCACTTCATGACGAGATTGGTGTTCCGATAGGGCCAATACCATTTGCTGGCCGCTTTCGGGTTCGCCGCCAGATAGGCGGCATCGTTGCCGTCGTAAGGGGGTAAACCGTCCCCGCCTAGGTAGACGTTGGCGTAAGAGCCGTTGAACATATGGGCCTGATAGTTGTACCCGTAAATGTCGTAGCCCACCGGAATGGGCTGCCCCGCCAGGTAATGGCCGACGGAGTATTTAATGACCCCCTGTTTCAAGGTGACGCATTCTCCCCAGGCCATGGCGGGGAGGATGATTACCAGGAGACTCAACAAGGCCAATCCTTTTGCCAGCTTTTTCATGGAGTTCCTCCTGATCAATAAATTTTAACCAGTGTAAGTTCCAGAATTATTTTACCTAAGTCTTAAGGTCTTCCCATTGCTGGGGAGAGCTGGGGTGGGTGTGAAATCTTTAGGAATCGCGTCAAGTTATCCCCCCAAGGAGCGGGAGGAAGTTACGAGGACCGAAATTTTGCTAAGGTATACTTGTAGGACAATACTAAAACTATTTTAAAGGAAAAAGTTTTTCTTGCAAGAAAATTATTCCTGCTTTCTGCTGAGGGCTTATCCCATTTGCAGGGTGGGCGACTGGAAAGGGAGTTGAGATGGCCCTTATAGTATCGTAAGATGAAACATGCTAAAATAAATCAAATTTGGAGTGTTTATGCTTTTTTCCCGGATGCTTATTCCCACTCTCAAGGAAGACCCCGCGGAAGCCGAGGCCGTGTCCCATAAGCTGCTGCTGCGCGCCGGCATGATTCGCAAGCTGGCCTCGGGCATTTATAACTATCTGCCTTTGGGCCTTAGGGTGCTGCGCAAGGTGGAGCGCCTGGTGCGGGAGGAGATGAACCGGGCCGGGGCCCAGGAAGTATTGCTGCCCGCGGTGCAGCCCGGGGAATTGTGGCAGGAGTCGGGCCGCTGGCAGATTTACGGCAAGGAATTGCTGCGGTTTAAGGACCGCCACGGCCGGGACTGCTGTTTCGGCCCCACCCACGAAGAAGTGATCACCGACCTGGTGCGCCGGGAGGTCCATTCCTACCGGCAGCTCCCCCTGAACCTCTACCAGATTCAGATGAAGTTCCGGGACGAGATGCGCCCCCGTTTCGGGCTGATCCGCGGCCGGGAGTTCCTGATGAAGGACGGCTATAGCTTCCATGCCAGCGAAGCCGACGCCGAGACCTGCTACCAGGATATGTATGATGCTTACAACCGCATCTTCCAGCGCTGCGGCCTGCGCTTCAAGGTGGTGGAGGCGGACTCCGGCCCCATCGGCGGCAGCTTTTCCCATGAATTCATGGTCCTGGCGGAGACCGGGGAAGATGTGCTGGCCTCCTGCCTGGCCTGCGACTATGCCGCCAACCTGGAGAAGGCGGAAGTGGTCCTGGCCGCGGCCAACCCCGGCGCCGCGCCCGCAACCGCGGCTCCCGAGGAGGTCCACACCCCCGAGGTGCGCACCGTGGAGGAGGTGGCCGCCTTCCTTAACGTCTCCACCGCGGACATCGTCAAAACTTTGATTTATGAAACCGAGAACGGCCCGGTGGCCCTCCTCATCCGGGGCGACCACGAAGTCAACGAAGTAAAGGTAAAAAATTTGCTGCGGGTCACGGACCTGACCCTGGCCGGCGCGGGCCGGGTCCGGGAACTCACCGGCGCGGAAGTAGGCTTCGCAGGACCGGTGGACCTCAACCTGCCCATCTATGCGGATCAGGCCGTTGCGGCCATGGCCGCCGCGGTCACCGGAGCCAATAAAACCGATCATCACCTGGTCCGGGTCCATCCGGCCCGGGATTTTCAGGTCACCCAGACCGCGGATCTGCGCACCGTCACCGCCCAGGACCGCTGCCCCCGCTGCGGCGGCGAGTTGACGCTGCTGCGGGGCATCGAAGTGGGCCACATCTTCAAGCTGGGGACCAAGTATTCCCAGGCCCTGAAGGCCGTCTTCCTGGACGAGGCCGGGCAGGAGCAATTGATCTTTATGGGCTGCTACGGCATCGGCGTCAGCCGCATCGTGGCCGCGGCCATCGAACAGGGTAACGATGACCAGGGCATGATCTTCCCCATGGCCCTGGCCCCCTTCCAGGTGGGCCTGATTCCCATTTCCCTGAACGACGCGGCCACCAGGGAGAAAGCCCTGGAGCTGCACGCGGCCATGGAGGCCGCGGGCCTGGAGGTCCTGTTCGACGACCGGGATGAGCGCCCCGGGGTGAAGTTCAAGGACTGCGATCTCTTGGGCCTGCCGGTCAGGGTGGTGCTGGGGCCCAAGACCCTGGCGAAAGGCATGGCGGAAGTGCGCCAGCGGCGCAGCGGGGAGACGGTGATGGTGCCCTTGGAGGGGTTGTTGTCCCATCTCCAGGAGATCATCCGTCAGGAGATGGACTGAGTAGCCAGAAATTTAGGATTTTTAGGGACTTGAAAAAAGACCTCAGGGTTTAACGTTCAGGGAACAACTTATAAAAACTGGTTCTTGAACTCCCCCTCCCCTTGTGGGAGGGGGTTGGGGGGAGGGGGCGAAAGACGCCACCCCCACCCCGCCCCTTCCCCCTCAAGGGGGAGGGAGTAAAGATCAAAGCTGGTTAAGTGTCCCCCCCAGGAGCTGCATGTCCACTAGAATCATCCGCCTCAACGATATCGTCGAAGAGGTGCAGAAGCATCATCCGGAGGCGGATACCGCGCTGATCGAAAAGGCCTACGTCTTTTCGGCCCGGGTCCATGAGGGGCAGACGCGCCTCAGCGGCGGGCCCTATCTCTCCCACCCCCTGGAAGTGGCTTATCTCCTGGCGCAAATGGGCCTGGGCCCGGTCACCGTGGCCTGCGGCCTGCTCCATGACACCGTGGAGGACACCGACACCACCCTGGACGACCTGGACGAATACTTCGGCGAGGAAGTAGCCGACGTCGTCAACGGCATCACCAAGATCGGCCAACTCGTGTTCGGCGACCGCATCACCCAGCAGGCGGAATACGTCCGCAAAATGATCCTGTCGATGTCCCACGACATCCGGGTCCTGCTGGTGAAACTGGCGGACCGGGTGCACAACATGCGCACCCTGGGGTATATGCCCCCGGACCGGCAGAAACGCATCGCCCAGGAGACCATGGACATCTACGCCCCCCTGGCGGGCCGGTTGGGGATGTTCCGGATCAAGGCCGAACTGGAGGACCTGTCTTTTTTCTACCTCGAGCCGGAGGCCTATAAGCAGATCCAGGAAGGCCTGACCCGGAAGAAGGGGGAACGGGAAAAATATATCGCCGAAGTCAGCCAGCTCCTCAGAGAAAAACTGCAAGAACAAGGTCTGGAGGGGGAAGTCAGCGGCCGGCTGAAGCACTATTACAGCATCTACCGCAAGCTCCAGGCCCAGCAGATCACCCTGGACGAACTGTACGACCTCCTGGCCTTCCGCATCATCTTGAACACCGTGGGTGAATGCTATGAAGTATTGGGGGTGATTCACGCCCTGTTCAAGCCGGTGCCGGGCCGCCTGAAAGACTACATCGGCATGCCCAAGGCCAACATGTACCAGTCCATCCACACCACGGTCATCGGTCCTTACGGGGAGCGCATGGAGGTGCAGATCCGCACCCGGGAAATGCACCGCATCGCCGAAGACGGCATAGCCGCACACTGGAGCTACAAGGAAAAAACGCGCTTCCAGGACAAGGACGGCGAACGCTTCGCCTGGCTCAAACAGATCGTGGACCTGCAAAAGGACCTGAAAACGCCCCAGGAACTGCTGGAAGGCGTGCGCCTGGAGCTGTACCCGGAGGAGGTCTACGTCTTCACCCCCACCGGGGATGTCAAGGAACTGCCCCAGGGAGCCACACCGGTGGATTTCGCCTATGCCATCCACACCGAAGTGGGCCACCGCTGCACCGGCGCCAAGGTCAACGGCCGCATGGTGCCCCTGCGCCATGAGCTGGCCAACGGCGATATCGTGGAGATCATCACTTCCCCGCACCACCGCCCCAGCCGGGACTGGCTGCAGTTTATCCGCACGCCCAAGGCCCGCAATAAGATCCGCCAGGAACTCAAGGCCGCGGAACGGGAACAGAGCATCAGCCTGGGCAAGGAGCTCCTGGAGCGGGAACTGAGGAAAAACGGCCTCAGCCTGCAAAAGCTCATCAAAGAAGGAGAAGACCTGAAAAAGATCGCCCAGGAATTCTCCTTTGTGCGCCATGAAGACCTGTTGGCGGCCATCGGCCACGGCAAGGTGACCCCCGGCCAGGTAATCGGGCGCCTGACCCGGGCCGCCGCGCCCCCCGCGGAAGAAGAGGCCGTGCCGGTGGAGCCGCAGCCCAAGAAGGTTAGAGAGATTGGGGGCATCCGCATCAAGGACCTGGACGACCTGCTCGTGCGCCTGGCCAACTGCTGCCAGCCCATTCCCGGAGACCCCATCGTCGGCTACATCACCCGGGGCAAAGGGGTGACCATCCACCGGGCCGATTGCTCTTACCTGGCCCAAACCGAGTCTTTCCGCCACATCCCCGCGCAATGGGACGGCGTCCCGCAAAAACTCTACCCGGTGAATATCCGCCTGGTCACGGTGGACAAACCGGGGCTGCTGGCGGATATCACCACCGCTTTGAAAACCGCGGAAGTCAACGTTACCCGGGCCTCGGTGGAAACCACCGCGCAAAATAAGGGCATTGCCAACTTCACCATCCAAGTGGCGGACCAGCCGCATCTGGAAAGGGTCTTCGCAGCCCTGAAACGTTTGAAAGAAGTGATTTCCGTGAAGCGGATGAGCGGCTAGGAAGGGAAGCTGTCAGCGATCGGCTTCAGCTTAACAACTTACTGCAGGGTGCGTCTTACGCACCATCTGTGGCGCGAAAGACGCACCCTACGGCAGAAACTCAGCCGTAGCGCGGGCGAGACGCCTGCGCCACCAAAATACTTTTCGGACCAGGAACAAAAAAGCAGGGGCGAACCTGGCGTTCGCCCTGGACAGCTGAGCGAACAGCAAGTTGGCCCCTTACGCAAAAACTAAGCTGAAAGCTGATAGCTTTATTACGCAGGCTTCGCCACCAAGCCGGAGCGCAGGCACCGGGTGCAGACCCGGAGGTAACGGATCGTCCCCGCCTGCACGGTGCGGACGCGGCGCAGATTGGGTTTCCAGCGGCGCTTGGTGTGGTTGTTGGCGTGGCTGACGTTGTTCCCCACGGCGGGGCCTTTACCGCAAAGATCACAGGTATAAGACATGATTCCATCCTCTCTAAAATATATAAATTTGCCAGAAATCTTCCCAAAAAACAAGGGGCAGGCATGAAATTTCTGCAGGGCCCGTGGCTGCGTTGGGCAGTCCTCCTTTTTTTCTTATTTTTTTCGCTGGCAGGCCGGACTGCGGCCCGGGAATTGCCGGCCCAGGAAGAAGCGGCCCTCTTTTCTTTGGCAGATTTAGGCCCGGTGGACTTTTCCCCTAAGACCCTGCAGGTGGAGATTTTTATCTCCCACCACCCGGACCTCTATCCTTGCCGCCTCATGCTGCCCGGGGTGTGGCCCCGGGTGCAGGATTTTTACCGGCAAATGGGAGTCGTTCTGGAAAAGAGCGAAGGCCTGCCGGAACCCGGGCCTCTGGCCCCCGGCTCGTATCTGCGGGTAGAGCTGCTGACCCACAAGGAATGGCTGGCCCGGAGCTTCAAAGCCTTTGATGTGCAGCCTCCTTTCCGCCTGCGCTTCCTGCAGGTCTGCCGGGATAAATGCGCGTTTGCCCATCTGCCCCTGTCAGTGGTCCACGTCTCTTTTAAAAAATTTCAGGAGATGGAGTTCAGCGTTAAACCCGGAGATGAACCATTAAATCAGAAGTGGCTGGCCAATTTGCTGATCCATGAGTTGGGGCACCTTATGGGTCTCTATCATGCCGATGAGTTTGTCAACGATCCCATTCCCGAGTTTCTGCCCGACGGCAAGACCGCCGACTTCATGAGCCAGCAGATTGCTTCCCGCACTGATCTGGGCTGGGTGGAATTTCAGAAGCGCCTCATCCACAGCTACTTGGGTCATGGCAAAGTTTATCAACAGTATTTCCAGGTGAACTTTGACCCCTTGAACTATCTGAAGCTCATCAAGCGTTACAACGGCTACCGGGAACCCGGCCCTTCGCCTAAGGCGGGGATGAAAAAACTGAGAAAGAAAGGGAGTCCCAAAACCTATGATGACGACGACAGTAATGATGATGACGATTGACCGCGGGAGATAACTTAAATTCAGATAGCCGCAAGAATGCGCCCTGCCTGCTTATCCTTTACAGCTCAGCGACGTAATCCTTTGATTATTTCCCGATTATTAAGTCAGATGAAAAATTTTCCCGATTGTTAAAGCTGAAGGGAAGGCATGATCCTGCATCAGACGGACCAGGGGTCACTTAATATAATAAAAGAAAAATCGAGCATAAGCATAGGCGATGGTTTCGGCAATTACTTCGCGCACGCCGCTGCTGGACTTCCACCAATGCCGCGGATCATAACGCTGATCCTCCAAGGCGACGATCCCCACCCCTATCTGCCCACCAAATGCTTTTTGAAATAATAACCACGATCTGCGCGCATGCACGCCCAGGGTATAGAGATTAATGCCTCGAATGGACAGACCTGAGTGGTCTATCCAGGCTTTCAAAGCTTTGGCGGAGGTATAAGTTCTATCCTTTGCCACGTTGGGGGCAGGGATAGCCACAATTTGCTTTTCATCGAAGCCGAGTCTCTTTAAAGTCGCGGCTCCCAGGTTGGCATAGTTTTTATATTCCGACAAAAAATATCCCTGAGTTATTGGACCGCCAGTGACAATCAGGAGGCGATATTTTTTTATTTTGAATTCCTGTATTATTCTTTGCAGTGCTTTGTCCGGGATCCACCCCTCTATCACCATTACCTCACAATTAACCGGTTTACTGACAGCCAAAAACGGCTGTATGTTGAAAATAAATAAGAGAAATAATCCTGCAAAAAAAATAAATACGGTGAGCCACCCCCGCAGAGTAAGGCTCCAGACTTCTTTTTTCTTTACCAAGCCAAGATATGGCATTCTCATTATCCGGGTTATTGGGGCGGACTTTGCATTCAATCCGGCAACAGGAGGAGCAAAAGGGTTGCCCCAGGGTGGTTACCTTGCCGGGAGCCGCTATGCTTCAGATCCTGACGGAACATGGGCCAGCAAGATTTGGCCAATCCCCCGGAACCAGCAATAGCATAGACTTTTCCATCACTTGAACCCACATAAATGGTGCCGTCTGGGCCGATCGCGGGGGAAGAGATCACCGCGCCGCCGGTGGAGCAGGCCCATTTCTGAGTACCGTCCCCATTCACGGCATAGAGATTGCCATCCACCGACCCGGCGTAAATAATGCCGTCAGCGCTAAGGGCCGGAGAGGAAAAATAACTGTTCCAGGTACTAAATCCCCATTTTTGCGTACCGTCAGAGTTAAGGGCAAAGAGGGTGCCTTCATCCCCTCCCACATAGATAGTGCCATCGACGCCCACGGCCGGAGAAGATTCCACCGGGGCCGCAGTGGTAAAGGCCCACTTCTGGGTGCCGTTTCTCGGGTTCAGGGCATAGAGCTTTTTATCGTAGGAACCAACATAGATAGTGCCATCAGGGCCAAAAGCCGGGGAGGATTCCATAATCCCGCCGGTGGTAAAGGCCCACTTGAAGGTGCCATTCGGGTTGACGGCATAGAGATTTTTATTATAGGTCGCCAGATAAATGGTCCCATCAAGGCCGATGGCAGGAGAAGAAAAACCCACATAGCCCCCCAGGTTAAAGTCCCACTTCTTAGTGCCATCTTGCTGGATGGCGTAAAGATGATTATCCCCCGAACCCACATAGATAGTGCCACCGGCGCTGACGGCCGGTGAAGAGACTACCGCGCCGCCGGTGGCGAAGGCCCACTTTTGAGTGCCATCCGGGTTGATGGCATAGAGTTTCCCGTCATCTGCACCCACATAGATGGTGCCGTCAGTGGCTAGGGCCGGGGAAGATTCCATCGCGCCGCCAGTGGTAAAAGCCCACTTTTGGGTGCCGTTGGAATTCAAGGCATAGAGCTTCTTATCATAGGAGCCCACATAGATGGTGCCGTCAGGGCTCACCGCGGGGGAAGACACCACCTTGCCTCCCGTGGCAAACGCCCAGCTCGTGACCACATTTTGGAATCTGCCGCTATGGGTCCGGTCGTGGCGGAACATGGGCCAGTGGTATTTCGCGGCCTCCGGAGAATCGCAGTAAACGGCATAAAGGTTTTGATCGCCGGACCCCACATAAATGATGCCGCTACTGACGGCCGGTGAAGAAATCACCGGACCGGCAGTGGCATAGCTCCATTTCTGGGTGCCGTCAGCATTGACGGCGTAAAGTTTGCCGTCATTTGAACCCACATAAACGGTCCCGTCGCTGCCCAGGGCCGGGGAAGACGCCACCGCGGCGCTGGTGGCAAATACCCAGTTTTTAGTGCCGTCCGGATTGATGCTGTATAATTTTCCATCACTCGATCCCACATAGATCATGCCATTAATATCAACGGCTGGGGAGGAGATCACAATACCGCCCGTGCTGAAAACCCACTTTTGGGTGCCGTCCGGATTCAAGGCATAGAGCTTGCCGTCCAGGGAACCCACATAGATTGTACCGCCGGCACCAATGGCCGGGGAAGATTCCACCGCCCCTCCGGTGGCAAAAGTCCATTTCTGGGTGCCGTCCGCATTAACGGCATAAACCTTGCCATCGATGGAGCCGGCGTAGATAGTGCCATCCGCGCTCAAGGCGGGCGAGGCGAAAATACTATTGCCAGTGCTGAAGACCCACTTTTGGGAGCCGGAGGCATTGAGAGCATAGAGGTTGCCGTCGTCTGAGCCCACATAGATGGTGCCGTCCGTGGCCAGGGCCGGGGATGACTCCACCAGGCCCCCGGTGGTGAAGGTCCACTTTTGCGTGCCGTTGGAATTCAAGGCATAGAGCTTCTTATCATAAGAGCCCACATAAATAGTGCCGTCCGCGGCTATGACCGGGGAAGATTCGATAAAATTCCCCGTAGGGAAGGACCATTTAAGGGTCCCATCCGGGTTGACCGCATAGAGATTCTTATCGTAGGACCCCAGATAGATGGTTCCGTCCGGGCCGATGGCGGGAGAGGAAAAACCCACATATCCTGACGTGCTAAAGACCCACTTTTGGGTGCCGGGTGTGGCCGGGCGCGCCTGTCCCCCACTCAATAGGAGTATGATTATCGCCAGTGCAATCCCGAAAGCTTTGCCTTTCATCAAACTCCCTTTTTCCGGCCACAACCGCGTGCGGCAAAGAATCTAGTCCCGACCAGAGCGGAGATTAAAGGCACATTTTCCTCGTTCCGGGAGAACCGACAATGTTCCAGAGGAGGAAATTGGCTAACTGCATCTGGCTGCTAAATTTGGTTCAGCGGCGGTTCCTTTTCCTTAAACCAGTCAGCCACCAGTTCCTGCAGGCTTAGAGATTGCCAGGCAGGACTGGGGGCGCTGGCCACCAGGGCTCTGAGCCCCGCGGCCAGTTCCGGTTCCTCCTCCAGGGTCTGGGCCAGGATCTCTACCCGGACCTGCCGCAGGCAGGTCAATACTTCCTTGACGGTAACCTGGTCCAGGGGCAGGCTGGGGACATACCGCGGGGAATTCTCCGGCCCGGTCGCAGCTACCTGCACCACCAGGCGGCAGTCCTGGAGCAGTCTGGCCACCCGGCCCGCGAGGTTGTTGCTGCTGGCGAGAATCCGGGCCAATTCTTCCAAAGACAGGGGCTGCTGGCGCCGGGAGTAACGCGCACCGATGGCCGCCAACGCGGCCAGGGCCAAATATTCGTCCACCGGCTCCGGAGGCGGGGGCGGACGCCGCCAATCCTGGCTGAGGCGGTCCAGGTTCTGGTGGGCGTAGGCCACTTCGGTGCCGAAAAGGACGATGAGCCAACTCCAAAACATCCAGATCACCAATAACAATAAATGGTAGAGGGCCCCATAGATGGCGTTGTAATAGGTGGCGTGGCTCTGAAACAAAGCAAAGATCCATTGGGCCAGTTGCCAGATGCTGCCGCCGACAATCCCCCCCAGAAGCGCGGACCAAAAGCGCACGTGGGTATTGGGCATGACCACGTAAATAAAGGTGAAGGCCAGCCACAGGACTCCCAGGGATACCAGGCCGCTGGTGGCGGTATAGAAAGCCGCTGGGAGTATGGTGGAAAGCAGGCGGCTGATCTCCGGGTGCCCGGTAAACGCGGTGGAAATGGAAATGGCCCCGGCCATGAGAATGGGAAAGATCATGAAGATGCTCAGGTAATCGCTGAGCTTGCGGCGCAGGGGCCGGGTTTGGGTAATCTTCCAGGTCTCGTTGAAAGCCCGCTCCACGTTGGTCATCACCAGCACCAGGGCCAGGAGCAGGACCACCACCCCGAAGACCCCCAGGGAAGTCACCTGCGTATTTTCGATGTACTGGAAAATCTGGGTGGCGAACTCCTGGGACCCGGGAGCCAGACGCTCCAGGAGGTGGCCCGCAATCATCCGCTGGATTCCCAGCCCTTTGAGAATGGCAAAGAGCAGGGCCAGCAAGGGGATGAGGGCCAGGATGGTGGAATAGGCCAGGGCCGAGGTCCTGACCAAGGTGCGGGTTTGGACGAGGCTGCGCCCGGCCATGATCAGAACCCGCAGGGCCCTGACCGGATAGAGCGCGGCCGGGCTCCAGCCCTCATCCTGCCAGACGCCGCGGCGGAAAAAATCTTCTATTTTAAACCATAATTCCATAATTTTTTTAAGAGTGCCGGCGTTACCTGGCGCGCCCCATGCTTATGCTCCCGCAAACCTGCCCGCCTGCTTAAAGCGGGCAGACCCGGGTCAAGACCTCCTTTAACCTGCCCTTGATCTCCTTGAGAGGAGGCAGGACGGGCACCGCCGGGAGGTCTTCGGGTTCCAGCTTCTGGCGCTTGAAACGCATGCGGGTGGAGAGTTCCTCCCGTTCCACGCCCAAGAGCCCCCCGGAGATGACTTCGTGGCGGCCTTCCAGACCCTCGATCTGGGCGGCAATGAGCCCGAAATCGTAGGAGCCGTTAAATTTATCGATGTCTTCATTGAGCAGGCGCAGATGAATGAGAATCTTGTCGTATTGCTCCCGCAGCTTTGCCACCTCCCGCTGCAGGTCCTCATAGACCTTGAGCACCAAACTACAGTAGCGCCCGGTGGCAGTCAGGCCCCAGCAGCTATAGGGCTTCACTAATCCCCGGCACACCTCGGGGGCCAGCTCTTTGAATTGTTCGTAAAAGGGGCGGTCTGCCATCCCCAGGAGTTCACAGGCCGAGGCGCAGGCGGACTCCGCACCCAGGGCCTGGTAGAAAGTGCAGAAGCGGCGGCTGGCCAGGTTCAGGTCCCGGCGGTAGGCTTCCACCTCTTCTTTGAGAAGGGCCGTCTCCTCCTCCAGATAGACCCGGTCCGCGAAATAGTTGTCCACTATTTCTTTCTTGATATGAAACTTCAGGGCATCCAGGGCCCTATCGACTGCATCATCCATACGGGCCTCAGGTAAGGCAGCTTTTAGCCGGCAGCCAAAAGGCAAGGGCTAAGATTCCGGCTCCTGACCGCGATTCCCCGATTCCGGGGGGGCGTTATGGGTCGGCAACTGCGCCAGGGGTATCTCCAATTCCCCGCCGTCTTCCATCTCCAGGGTAGCCACCTGGCGGATCAGGTTGTAACGGATAATCTTGCCTTCTCCTTCCGGCAGGGTGACGCGCTTGCCCAGCCGGGGCAGATGCTTCCTGATCTCTTGATAAGTGTTGTATTCATAGGTGAGGCAGCACATGAGGCGGCCGCAGATGCCGGAAATTTTGCTGGGGTTGAGGCTGAGCTGCTGTTCCTTGGCCATGCGCACAGACACCGGCTCGAATTCGTGGAGAAAGGAGGAACAGCATAAGGGCCGGCCGCAGATCCCCAGCCCGCCCACCATCTTGGCCCGGTGGCGCACCCCGATCTGGCGCAGTTCGATGCGGGTGCGGAACTCCTGCACCAGGTCTTTCACCAGGTCCCGGAAATCCACCCGTCCGGGGGCAGTAAAGAAAAAGACCACCTTGCTGGTGTCGAAGAGGCATTCCACCCGCACCAGATAGATGGGCAACTGCCGGGTCTCCACCCGCTCCAGACAAAAGCGGTAGGCCCTCTCCTCCAGCACCGCGTTCCTGGCGGCCTGCTCCAGGTCTTCAAGAGTGGCGGGCCGCACCAGAGGTTTGACTTTGGCGGGGGCCCGATCCGGGTCCAGGTTCCGGAAGATGGTGATCACCCGGCCCAGAGCCAGGCCGTCCTCGCGCAGCACCACCACCCGGTCCTCCAATTTTAATTCATGGGTGCCCAGGTCCACCAGGCAGCATTTTCTCCCCATTCCCAGGCAGACTTTAGCGAGATTCATGGACAAATCCTTGTCGCTGTAAGCGAAAACCTAAGATATCCAGAGTCAGCTCCGGATTGAGATTGGCCTGCAACTGCCGGTGGGCCGCGGCCAGGGCCGCAAAGCCGGCAAACCAGGTCTTGGGGCCGCCCCGTTTCTGGTCCTGCTCCAGTTCCTGCAAGCAGTCCTGATGGGCCAGGAGGCGTCCGGCCGCGCCGCAGTTGAGCAAAAGCAGGTCCCGGTACCACATCTGGGCCAGCAGGATAAAATTATCCAATTCTTGATTATTCTTCGCCAGTCCCCGGGCCCAGGGCACGACCGCGGCCGGGGAACCCTGGCCCAGTTTCTCCAGATCGTCCAACACCCGGCGGCGCTGCTCCGCCATCTCCTGGGGATTAAGAGCCAGGGCCCGGCCCAGGGAGCCGCCGCTCAGGGCGCTGAGAAAGACTGCATCCTCCCGGGAGAGGCCCCGCCGCGCCTGCAGCTCCTGAATGACCAGGACGGCAGGGAGCGGTGCGAACAAAAATTTTTGGCAGCGGGAGACGATGGTGGGAAAGAGTTCCGTTTCACTGGCCGCGGCCAGGATCAGCAGGTGCCGGGCCGGAGGCTCTTCCAGGGTTTTCAGCAGGGCATTGGCGGCCGCGGCATTCATGGTTTCCGCAGGCTTGATCAACGCCACCCGCCAGCCCCCTTCCATGGGGGGGTAGGCGGTGAGCCGCCGGAATTCCCGGATCTGTTCGATCTTGATCTGGGGCTGGCGGCCTTCAGAAGTGGGGCGGAGCACCTGAAAATCGGCATGGGTGCCGGCGGCCATACGCTTGCAAGAGGGGCAGGTCCCGCAGGCGTCCCACTCCGGCAAAGGCTGGGTGCAATTCAGGGCCGCGGCCAGGGCCCGGGCCACCGATTCCTTGCCCACCCCCTCCGGCCCCAGGAAGATATAGGCATGGGCCAGCCGGTCCGCGTTCCGGGCGGCGCGCAGGTGTCCCAGGACCCGCTCCTGGCCCAGGATGTCCCGGAAGAAGAAGGGGGCAGGTGGAGCATTATTTTTGGGCTTTTCAGTCATATTAGCTTTAAGCTCTCAGCTCTCAGCCGTCAGCTTTTATTTTCTGGTTCCCAAGTTGCACTTTGGAACCGCTGGTTTTGCCAAGCTGTGCTTTGCGGCTTTGCTTCCCCATAACCCGGCAGGTTGCAGCAGGGGAGAAGCCTATTTATGGCGGGAGGCGCTGCGCTTTCCCGCCCTACATGCCCTTGGGAACGAGTAATGAAATAATTGTACATCATTTAGGTTTATTTAAATATATTAATGTCTTAAAAGATTACCGATAAATTTTAATCTCCATCCGGTTTCTTTTTGACAAATTCCGGGTAGAGGATTTTGGCGCATTCCGGGCAGATACTGTGGCTGAAGTCGGCTTCGGAGTGATCCCGGATATAGGTTTCCACCTGCTTCCAATAACCCTGATCGTCCCGGATTTTCTTACAATTGGCGCATATCGGCAAAATTCCCCGCAAAACCTTGACCTGCGCCATGGCCTCCTGAAGTTCCCCGATCAGTTTTTCCCTTTCCTCCGTCCCCCGCCTTTGTGCTTCCAGACTCCGGCTCAATTTGCGGCCCCCCCAGGCAATCCCGCACACACCCAGCAGCCACACCCGGATATACCTGAGCCAGGTATTAATCTGGTATTGCCTGCCAATATTCTCTAATGGCGCCATAGGGATGGCGATGCTCAATCCCCCCAGGATATCTCCCTCTTTATAACCTTGCTGGGCATGACACTTGAGGCAACCTTTCTCAGCGCGAAAAGGGCGCATCAAGCGCAGATAGGGTTGTCCATCCAGGTCTTCCACACTGGAAACCTCTGCAATGCCTTTCCGGAAGGCCAATAATGCCTTTTTCTCCCAGGGATCGGGCGCGTTCTCCCGGCGCAGCGGCCGCAGGCTGGTAATATGGCCGCGCACCCCCGTTATCTCGAATTCCAGCTCATAGACCTGCCGGGTCATATAAGCCGGGTTGATCAAGGTTAGGTGGCGGCCGGAAGGAGTGATGATATCTCGCTCCGGATAGCCCGCGAGGTATGGGTTCGGCGGCGTCTTCTCATCCGTCTGGACATAGACCCCTCCATGGTTGGCGCTCCAGCGGCGGTACAGCAGGTCCTTTTCCCAGGTGATCCTGGCGCTATTGAGGGCCAGGGCGGTAATCGTCTGCCTCTGGTTTTTCAAGCCCCATACCAGGAAAAGGCCCAGGGCCGCGGTCCAGCATAGCAGCAAGGCAGCGACATAGGGTTTCAGGGTAATCGAATCCGGCGGGGATTTTTGAGGGTTGATCATTAGCCAAATATCACATCAGGTTTTACCCGGTAGAGGATTTTTAGAGCAATTATCTCTGCCAATCATTTATATTGTCTGGTTCCCAAGCGGCAAGGCTGGAGGCGCTCCGCTTTCCCGCTAACTACAGGGTGGTTTCCCCGGCTCAATCGGCGCGTTAGACGCGCCCTGCAACTGGCCCCTGACCCCTGCCCTACTCCCACTCAATGGTGCTGGGGGGCTTGGAGGAAATATCCAGCACCACCCGGTTCACCCGTTTCACTTCGTTGATGATGCGGTTGGCCAAATTCGCCAGGAAATCATGGGGCAGGCGGCTCCAGTCCGCGGTCATGGCGTCCACCGAATCGACGATGCGGAGCGCAATGACGTAGTCATAGGTGCGCTCGTCCCCCATGACCCCCACGGTGCGCACCGGCAGCAGCACCGCAAAGGCCTGCCACACCTGGCGGTAATAACCGGAGGCCAGCATCTCCTCCTGGACGATGGCGTCCGCGTCCCGGAGAATATCTAATTTGTCCTGGGTAACCTCCCCCAGGATGCGGATGGCCAGGCCGGGGCCGGGGAAGGGATGGCGCCAGATAAGACTGTCGGGGAGCCCCAGCTCCTTGCCCACTTCCCGGACTTCGTCCTTGAACAACTCCCTTAGAGGCTCCAGCAGTTTCAGGGGCATGACCGTGGGCAGGCCCCCGACGTTATGATGGGTCTTGATGGTGGCCGACGGGCCTTTAAAAGACACGCTTTCGATGACGTCGGGGTATAGGGTCCCCTGGGCCAGGTATTTGACGTCCCCGATTTTTTTGGCTTCCGCGGCAAAGATGCGGATGAATTCGTGGCCGATACGGCGGCGCTTCTCCTCGGGGTCGGTCACGCCTTGGAGTTCCTGTAAAAAATCCCGGGTGGCGTCCACGTACACCAGGTTCAGGTGGTGGTGTTTCCTGAAAAGGTGGGCCACCTCTTCGGCTTCGCCCTTGCGCAACAGGCCGTTGTTCACGAAGATGCAGGTCAGCCGGTCGCCGATGGCCCGGTGCATCAATACCGCGGTCACCGAAGAGTCCACCCCGCCGGACAGGGCGCAGATGACCCGGTCCTCCCCCACCTGCTCCCGGATGGACTGGGTCGCGGCTTCGATGAAGGAGCGCATGTTCCACAGGGGTTGCAGGCCGCAGATGTGGAAGAGGAAGTTCGCCAGGATTTCCTTGCCCTTGGGGGTGTGTTTCACTTCGGGGTGGAACTGCACCCCGTAGATTTTTCTGGCCCGGTCCCGGACCGCGCCCACCGGACAGGTGTCGCTGGCGCCGATGATCTCAAAGCCCGGGGCCAGCTTTTCCACCCGGTCGCCGTGGCTCATCCACACGGTCTGCTGCGGCTCCAGACCTTGAAAGAGGTCGGTGTTATCGGTGATCTCGAAGGTCTTGGCCCCGTATTCCCGGGAGACCGCCGGAGCCACTTCGCCGCCCAGCAGGTGGTTCAAGAGCTGGATGCCGTAACAGATGCCCAGGATGGGAATGCCCAGGTTGAAGAGTTCCGGGTCCACGCTGGGAGCGTCCCGGTCATAAACGCTCCGGGGGCCGCCGGACAGGATGATGGCCCGGGGCGCAAACTCCCGGATCTCCGCCAGGGCCATGATATAAGGGTGGATTTCGCAGTAGACCTTGAGTTCCCGCACCCGCCGGGCAATGAGCTGGGTATACTGGGAACCGAAATCGAGGATGAGGACTTTTTCCTGATGGGGATCGAGCATGCCGGTTCCTGAAAAGGGGCTGGACGGAGCCGCAACGCCGCCTGATTTTTAATTTATTTAAATAATTATAGCCAGATGGGCGGTAAAAAGCAAATGAACTCTAAAGGGAGAAAATAAGGAGAAGACTAGGGCGCCACAGGTTCTTGACAGTTAGGCAAGACGCCTTAATTTTTAATCAAGTTAACCGCTTGGGCTTTAAGTAGTGCAGATTTGCAGACGTATGCCGCTGCCTGCCCCACCGGCCATTAGGGAGGGAAGAGTCATGGAAACTAAAAAACCGGAAGAAAGCATGGAATGCGCTCTTTGCGGCTATAACGCCAAGGGTAGGTTCGAGGGGGATATCTGCCCGCAATGCCACCTGACTTATTGGCGCTGTGAAAATTGCCGCTATACCCTGACCGCGGCCCAACCTCCCGAGGTCTGCCCTGGCTGTCACCAGAAAAGCGGGTTCCTGAACATCACCTGCTACACCCCCGAATGCGGCGGGCCGGGAGGAATTGATCCCCGGTTATAAGCCGCATAGGTGAGCCGTGGGTCAGCCCCTGGATGTCATAACGCCGCGGGATAATTAAATGCCCAAAGGGGCCAGGTATTGCTCTTCGATCTGGTGGCGGATTTGGGGAGAAGGATTGCCATCGCCGCGGTCCAGCAGCGCGGTCAGGCCCGCGGCGGTCTGGCGCAGCCGACACAATGCCTGAGCCCGGGCCTCTTCCAGGGCCGGCCAGTCGCCCTGGGCCGCCACCCGCGGGAACGCGGGCGCCAGCTCCGGCAGCAGCAAGGGATAAAGCCCCGGCCGCCAGGCCAGCAGCAGGGCCAGGGAAGAGAGGTTGCGGGTCTCGATGAGATAGGCCAGCCGTCCCCACTCGTTCACTTCCGCCAATGCGTCTTTGAGCCCCCGGGCCCAGTGTTCCACCCGGGTCTGGGGAAAAGACGAGAGCACCAGCGGCAAGGCCCGGCGCAAGGAGGGTTCAAGGGCCTCCCCGATTTCGTGGTGGATCACGGCCTCCAACTCCGCGGCCAATAAGGACCGGAACTGCTCCTGATGGGCCTCCGGGTCCTGGAGCAAATCCTTAAGGTTCAGGCCGTGCCCGGCCAGGGCGATTTGCAAGAAAGCGTTGTG
>JAKAKP010000051.1 GCA_021813445.1 Deltaproteobacteria bacterium | reverse complement strand
GTTCCTGACGTTCTTGCTCTGTTAACGTCACACGATAGCGCGGTTTCACGGCAAATCCCTCCCCCGTGGATTTTGCCCTATTATACCGCATTATACGAAAAAAACAATGTTACATGGTACTAGATTCTTCACTCCGCTTCGCTCCGTTCAGAATGACAAAATAACAAACAATTAAATTGTAGAGGTGAATTTGTTGTGCGCCCGGAATTTGGGCGAACACCAGGTTCGCTACAGAAAAAACGACCGTTGACAGCCATTGGTATTACTGCTTACTGCTCACTGCTCACTCAAATAAAAAACCGCTGCCCCTTTAATGCAGGCAGCGGCCCCATTTTTTGCCGAAAACCGAAAACCTTCTTTTAATCCAGCGCCTCTTTGACAATACTCACAAATTGCTGCATCTGCAGGGGCTTGACCACGTAGGCCAAGACATTCAGGGTGCGAGCGATCAGCTCTTCATCCCGGCGGGCCGTGCTGGTCAGGACGATAAACTTGGCCTGCCGGTCCATCTGGGTGATTTCCTGCATGGCGTCCAGGCCCCCCAGGTTGGGCATGTTCAGGTCCATAATGGTCAGGTGGGGCCGGAAGGTTTGATATTTATCCAGGGCCACCAAGCCGTCTTCCGCCACTTCCACGGCGAAACCCGCTTCAATGAGGTTTTTGGCGAGGATGCCCCGGATGATCCCGGAATCGTCCACCACCATGACCCGCCGCCGCAGTTGCTCCCGGTTGGCGTCGATGTAGGTGATGGTGAAGACCACCCGGTCCACCCCCAGGTCCAGGATGATCATGTAGGCTTCCTGGCAGGAAAAGGCCGCGTCCCGGATATTGATATTCTGAACCGAGGTGGGCGGGTCGAACTGGACCCGCAGGCCCATTTTATCCCAGCCGGTGATGGTATGCCCGACGATGGTGTTCATGAACTCGTTCATGACGTCCTGGGCCTCGGCACTAAAATTCCGGAAGGCCGGCAACCCGAAATTCTCGGCAATGGCCGAGGCCACGGCCACGGCCATACGCTCGTCGTTGAAGCCCAGGAGAAACTTGCCCTTCACCTTTTTGGTGAAGTCCTCATAGGGCGTGACCTGGGCCACCGCATAAATTTCTTTCAAGCGTTCGTCCCGCTTCACGGAAACATTGACGGTCCCGGTCTTGGTCATTTGGGTGAAGACATTTTTGCAGCTATCGGCCAAGACAGTGAGAAACTTGGCGTCCATACCGAATGATTCTCCTTGCAAAATAATGGCTGGGGGGAAGGGAGATGGCGCGACCGGCCGCGACCCCTTCGCCCTTCCCTCTCCTCCCAGGGTGGGAAAGGGAAATAATTCAAATATCCATAAAATATAAACCTATGGGTAAAGAGCAGTACCAAGGGGCAGGGGAAAAAGGCGGGAATTTTCCCTCATCGCCGACATCTGGCAAATTTCCGGTCCTATGATAATATCGGGTAATATATCAAACTTATTAAATTGCCTTTCCAACGGGAATTTTGGAATAATTAAGACCACAAAGCCTATTATCTGGATGTAAGATGAGTAACTGGTTCGTAAGAAATCCGCGCAAGACCTTCGTTTTGTTCCTGGTGCTGCTTTTGCTCGGGGGCACCTTTATCACTGAAAAGGCCCTGTCTTTAAAGGCCCATACCCAAAAGTCCGGCATCACCCGGGTCATCCGGTTGCGGGAACACGAGCCGCTCTTTGCCGGCCGCATTACCCCCAGCAACGATGAGCTGCGCATGGCCGACAGCCTGGTCCCCAAGGAATATGCCTTCCGCACCGACTCGGAGGGGTTTATCGAACCCGCTCGCAGCCATCAGCATCCGGACCTGAACCTGTTCTTTCTGGGGGGCTCCACCACGGCGTGTTATTACGTGGATGAGGACAAACGCTTTCCGGCCCTGGTGGGGCGGCTGCTGGAAAAAGATACGAAACTCAAGGTCAATTCCAGCAATTCCGGGGTGGGCGGTAACTTTTCCATCCATTCTCTGGATATCTTGCTGAACAAGATAATTCCCTTGAAGCCGGACCTGGTGGTCATGATGCACAACGTCAATGACCTGGCGGTGCTCATGTATGCCAAATCTTATTGGAGTAAGACCTATAAGAAGGGGCACACTTCCCCCATTGTCGTGCTGCACCCCAAGATCATCGATACCAGGCTGCTGGTGGATTATCTGATCCCCAACCTGTACCAGGAATTAAAATCCCTGGATATCTGGGTGCGCCATACCTTGCGCCCCAAGAAGGCCGCGTCCCAGGAAGACGAACTGCGTGATTTCCGGGGCAAGAAAATCGTTCTGGATCAAGACCAACTGGTCAAAGAATTTAAGATGAACCAGCAGTTGTTTATTAATATCTGCCGGGCCAGGAACATCACCCCGGTATTGATGACCATGGAAAACCGGTTGAAAGAGCACCCGGACCCCTTGATCATCCGGCTCACCAAATGTCTGGAGAAAGACCAGGGACTCTCTTATCAAGCTTACAAAAATATTTTCGACCGTTTCAATCAAGCCATCCGCGAGGTCGGGGCGGCCAACGGGGTGCTGGTCATCGATCTGGCCCAAAAGGTGCCCCAGGAAAAGGAATACATCTATGACCTGGTGCACTTCACCAACCAGGGCTCCGAACTCGCGGCCGGGATCATTAAAGACGCTCTGGAACCGCAGTTGACCGCCAAGACCGCGAGGCGGCATTGATCATGGCCGTCGAATAAGTGCTTGACTTCCTGACAAACGCCTGGATAATATTTTGTTAAGATGTTTAGGGCAACCATCCTCTTTTTTCTGATCGCGGCTCTCATCCTGGGCACAGTTTTTTCCCTGCCGGGGGTGGGCCTCTCGGAAATTGCCGGGCCCAAGCCTGCGGGCCATTGCTGCTGTAACCACGCAGGCCCCGGCCTGACGTCTTGCCCCTGCTGCCAGCATCACGGCCGGCCCGGCCCTTGCGGGCCCTCCGGCGCCGGCCCCAAGGTTTCCTGCCACTGCGGCACCGTCAGTCTGGCTTGCCTTTCCACGCCCCCGGTCAACATTCCCCATTGGCGGGTCTCTTCCTATTCCCCGCCTCTGGTCACCGTGTTTATCCGCCTGCTTCCCCCCAATATCTTCCATCCTCCCGAGTCATCTCCCCTTTTCGCGGCTGTCTGATACCAACGCGCCGGATTCTCCCTGATTTCAGTGCCTGGGGAGACAGAAGATCGGCAGCGCACCTGACCTTTGTTTTGCGGCGCCAATAACTCTGAGTAGAGATTTTCCTTGGGCTCCAGGGTTATCCAGTTGTTTGCGGCCCCGCCAAGACCCTGGCAAGGCTGCTTCAGACACAGTATCAGACCGCGCTCCGCAGTACCCTGGATAAGCGGATTCCGGACATTTACCCTACCGGCGGCAGCCAGGCAGGGGAACAGGATTTTTTAATTTTCCCTATTAATGACAGTTTCTTAACTCAAGGGAGATGAAGTCATGAAAAAAATGACTACAGTGATTTTAGTGGTGTTGTTGACGCTGGGGTTGGTTGGGGGCGCATGGGCGGCGGCTGCCCCTGCCGCCGGGCAGGGCCAGGCGGTCTGTCCGGTCATGGGCGGCAAGCCCAACCCTAATATATATGCGGACTGCCAGGGGCAGCGGGTGTACTTCTGTTGCCCGGCCTGCCCGGGGCTCTTTAAAAAGGACGCGGCCAAGTACCTGGAAAAGCTGAAGGCCCAGCAGGCCGCGCCCCCGCAGGGGACCGCCGGCAAATAGTATGGCTCTCAACCGGGCAAGTGATGGTATTATGAGGAAAAGCTTGCCATGAGGGGGCGAGGTGTTTATGGTAGTAAATAATTCATGAGGGGGGGGAGGGGGGATGGCTTACCCGTGGCGATTGGGGCCGGCGGCGTTGCTGTTGATCCTGGATTTGGCCGTGACGCTGTTGATGGCGGCGCCGTTGCCGGCCTTCAGCCAGGCCAACCTGCCCCCGGATTTGCAGGCCCTGATTACCGAGGCCCTGCAGGCCAACTCGGAAGTCAAGCAGATGCGGTCTTTGCATACCGCGTCCCAAGAAAGCATCAAACCGGCGGGGGCGCTGGACGACCCGGAGATCGGCTTCAGCTTCCAGAACGTGCCGGTGGACACCTGGGCCCAGAACCAGGAGTCCATGACCCAAAAGATGCTGGAGCTGTCCCAGAAATTCCCCTTCCCGGGCAAGAGGCGGCTGCGCTCCGAGGTAGCCGAGGAGCAGGCCCGGGCCGACGGCTATCTCTACCAGGACAAGGCCAATGAAGTGCGGGCCAAGGTGGTGATCGACTACTGGAATCTGTCCATGGCCTGTGCCGATTTCGACTTGACCCAGAAGAACAAGCAGTTCTGGGAGCAGGTGGTGCAGGTGGCGGAGACCCGCTACAGCGTGGGCCAAGGGCAGCAGGCGGACGTGCTCCAGGCCCAGGTGGAGCTGGGCAATTACCTGGACCGCCTGTTGCAGTGGACCCAGAAGCAGGAATCCCTCCGGGCCGACCTCAACGCCTTGCGCTCGAAGCCGCCCCAGACCGCGGTGGCCCGGCCCCAGCCGTTGCGGGCCCGGCCTTTTCTCCTGAAGCTGGAGCCGCTCCTGACCCAGGCCCAGAGCCGGCCCCAGCTCCAGGCCCTCCAGGCCATCATCGCTAAACAGGAAAAGGCCGTGGACCTGGCCAAGAAGGACTATTTTCCGGATGCCAAAGTTACGCTGGGCTATGGTTTCCGGGATACTTTGGGGCCGCCGGTGAACCAGAAACAGGCGGATATGTTCACCGGCGGGGTAATGTTCAACCTCCCCGTCTGGCAGGCGGACAAGATCAAGCCCCGCATCCGGGAGGAGCAGGCCCGGGAGAGCGCGGCCCGGGAGGCCCGGCAGTCGGCCTGGAACCAACTGGCCGCGCTGATCAAGGACCGCTACGCCAAGCTCCAGCGTCTGGCCCACCAGATCGCGCTCCTGGAGCAGGGCATCATCCCCCAGGCCCGGCAGGCCGCGGCCGCGTCCCTGTCCTCCTACCAGGTGGGGGCCCTGGATTTCGCCCAGCTCTACCAGAGCCAGATTGCGGTCTATAACAACGAGATCCAACTCCAGGGCTATCTTAAGGATTTTGAAGAAAATTGGGCGGAATTGGAGTGGCTGGTAGGCCGAGAGCTGCCCCGGACGCCCGGAGGGAAGAAATGAGTCCTGCACCCCGCGGTTTTCTCTACAGGGGCCTGGGGCTGGGTGTGGTCCTGTGCCTGCTGGTGTATGGCGGCCTGCACCTGGCCGGCTATCGCCTGGTGCACCCGGAACGGGGTGGGGCCCCCGGGGCTCCGGCTGCCAAGAAAGAGGTAAAGCAGCTCTACCGTTGCCCCATGCATCCGGAGATCGTCCGGGAAAAACCCGGCAAATGCCCCATCTGCGGCATGGAGTTAGTGCCGGTGCCCCCGGAGGCCGCGGCCGGGGCCCGGAAAGAGGCGGCCGCGGCAGCCGGCGTCATCGCCATTTCCCCCATCACGGTCCAGTCCATGGGGGTGCGCACCGCCAAGGTGGAGGTCCGGCCCCTGAGCCACGACACCTGGACCGTGGGCCGGGTCACCGTCAATGAGCGCAGCCTGGCCATCATCAACACCAAGGTGACCGGCTGGGTGGAGCGCCTCTACGTCAACGCCACCGGCGACCCGGTGCGCCGGGGCCAGACCCTGCTGGCCATCTACAGCCCGGACCTGGTGGCCAGCCAGAAGGAATATCTCCTGGCCCTGAAAAACCTCAAGGCCCTGGAGAAAGGCCCCTTCCCGGAGCTGGGGGACTCGGCCCGGAACCTGCTGGCGGCCTCCCGGCGGCGGCTGCAGTACTTCGACATCGGCGCCGGGCAGATCCAGACCCTGGAGCGAACCGGCCAGGTGAAGAAACTGCTGACCCTGTCGTCGCCGGTGAGCGGCATCGTCACCAGGCGCATGGTGGCCCAGGGGCAGATGGTGCAGGCGGGCATGCCGCTTCTGGAGGTGGCCGACCTCTCCACCGTCTGGGTGGACGCGGACATCTACCAGTATGAGCTGCCCTGGATCAAGGTGGGGCAGCCGGTGGAGATGAGCCTGCAATACCTGCCCGGGGAGACCTTCCCGGGGAAAATCGATTACCTCTACCCCTACTTGAAGGAAAACACCCGCACCGCCAGGGTGCGCCTGCGTTTCCCCAATCCCCGGCTGCAGTTGAAGCCGGAGATGTTCGCCCAGGTGCAGATCAAGTCGCCGGTGACCAAAGAGGCGGTGGTGGTGCCCACGGACGCGGTGCTGGACACGGGGCTGAAACAGCACGTCTTCATCGCCCTGGGGGGCGGCAAATTTTTACCCCGGGAGGTGAAGCTGGGGGTCTACGGCAACGGCAACCATTACCGGGAGGTGCTCGCGGGCCTCAAAGGCGGGGAGGAAGTGGTGACCTCGGCCCAATTCATGCTGGATTCCGAGTCCCGCTTCCGGGAGGCGGTGCAGATGATGCTGCCGCCCCAGGGCGAGGCAGGTAAGGAAGGAACGCCCATGCCGGGCATGAAGATGGAGGCCCCCAAAGAGACGGCCCCGGCCGCGCCCATGCCGCCGGGACATAAGCATTGATAATCATGGCGTTCTTTGTGACTTTGCGTTGTACTACTCTGAAAGTGATGCATGCGCAGGCTGGAAAGCCTGCGCCACCAATACTTTCATGATTTTGGATGAGCCGGAGGCTCATGAACGGCTCGTTCCCAAGTTGTACTTGGGAACGGGAGATATTAGTCCAAGCTTTGCTTGGACACCTTTGGATCAAAGGGCTCAGTCCATCACGGAGGCTAATACCGAGTTGCAATCTAACGACGTGGATTTGTAGGGGGGCACCCGTGTGTGCCCCCTGGACGCTCGCAAAAACACAATCCTTCAGTCTCTAAAAATAGACTATGATCGTAGAATTAACGCAGTTGTATTTGCGGACGCAAGGGCGGACACATGGGTCCGCCCCTACATAAAATTGCCGTTAGATTGCAACTCGGTATAAGGTTTCGTCAAACAGTACCAGGTAGTGGTGGACCCCCAACCAGCTCGCGGCCTACAGGCTGCCGCTGTCCAAGATCAAGGAGGCCATCCAGCGCTCCAACCAGGACACCGGCGGCGCAGTGGTGGAGCAGGCCGAGACCGAATTCATGGTGCGGGCCCTGGGCTATATCAAGAATAAGGAGGACGTGGCCAACATCGTGGTGGGCGCGGACGCCCAGGGCACGCCCATTCTGATTAAAGCTTCCCTGCTCAACGGCTCCCTGCAGGGGAAACGGTCGGGCAGGAGACCGGGTTCTCCAGTCATGATCATCTCCTGGGGGGACCGGCTTGCTGGCCGCGCAAATGGTTCATAGAATATTCCCGCAGCGAGTAAAAAGGTTGGACGCAGGTCTTCAACATCCTCAGAAAAGTCTTATGCCGCGGGCCGCTCAGGTCCAAATGTCTCAGGACCGCACATTTGGCCAGATCTTCGATAAAAATCCAGGCAAGGCAATAGCCCCAGATGATCCCCACCGCCTCCCAGGAGATGGGGGTAATGAGGCCGAAGGGATAAACCACGAATAAGGTGGCCAGGATCTTGGTGACAATGGCCGACCAGAGAAGAACCGGCGCAGGCCAAGGCCGGCGCAAAAACATGCGGGGGGTGCGGGCCACGAACAGGGTGAGGTGCCCGGCCACCGCCAGCTTCAGGAAAATAAAGCTTTGGATCTCAGAAATACCAAAATGGAGGTAGTTCTTGGCGATGATCAGGATCAGGAAGGTTTCTGCCACCCCGATGAGTCCCAGGACGGTGGAGATGGTCAGCACCCGGCGCATGTCCCATTTGACCGGTTCGGGGTCCGCCAGGGTGTTGTCAAAGGCAATGGCCATGATGGGCGCATCATTGAACAGGGCCAGCAGGATGATCATGATGGCCGTGATGGGATAAAAGTTAAAGAAGACCATGGCCAGAACTACGAAAAACATGATGCGGATGGTCTCGACGATGCGGTAGATGGCATAACTGTTCATGCGCTCGAAGATGCGGCGCGCCTCCTCCACCGCCCTCACGATCACCGACAATCCCGGGGCGGTGAGCACCAAATCGGCCGCGGCCCGGGCCGCATCCGTGGCCCCGCTCACGGCAATGCCCACATCGGCCTGCTTGATGGCCGGGGCGTCATTAACGCCGTCCCCGGTCATGCCGACGATGTGGCCCATGGACTGCAAGCCCTGGACAATGCCGTACTTATGTTCCGGGAAGACTTCCGCATAGCCGTCCGCGGTTTCCACGGCCCTGGCCTCCTCCGGTCTTAAATGGCAGACATCATCACAATCTTTCAGGAGTTGGGACGCGGATTTGATGTTGGTGCCCAGACCCAGGTGCTGGGAGATCTCCCGGGCGATGGCCACATTATCCCCGGTTACCATCTTCACCTGCACGCCATGCTGCCGGGCGTCGGCAATGGTCTCCTTGGAATCCTCCCGGGGGGGATCAAAAAGAGGCAGGATTCCCAGGAACTGCCAGGGACCGGTGTTTTCGGCCCGGGCTACTCCCAGGGTGCGATAGCCTTTGGCTGCAAAATCATCCACCACCTTCTGGGCTTTGGCAGCAGTTGCCGCGTCCAGGCGGCAGATATCCATAATGACCTGGGGTGCGCCTTTGGTGGCTTTAAGGGTGTGATGCTGCGCATCCTGAACGGTGCTTTCCGTTCTTTTGCCCACCGGATCGAAAGGCATAAATTGGGTCTGGCTGTATCCCGCCAACGCTGGTTTATCTTCCAGCCCGGCCAACACCGCCAGGTCGATGGGGTCCCGATCCTCCTCTTTGGAAGCCAGGGACCCCCACAGGATCAATTCCTGGGGGTCTTTGGCCTCGAAAGTCACGGGCTCCCCTAAGGTCAATTGGTTGAGGGTCAGAGTGCCGGTTTTATCTGAACATAAGATGTCGATGCCGGCCATCTCCTCAATGGACTCCAGCCGGGTGACAATGGCCTTCATCTTGGACAGGGCCAGGGCGCCCACGGCCATGGTCACCGACAGCACCGCGGGCAGGGCCACGGGAATGGAAGCCACCGTCAGGATCAGGGCAAACTGGATGAGGGTCAGGAGATGGCTGCCCCGCTGCAATTGCACCAGGATGAGCACCGTCACCAGGCCCAGGCTCAGGTAAATCAGGAAATCCCCGATGTGCAAGACCGCTTTCTGGAAATGGGACACGGACCCCGCGGCCTGGACCAGCTTGGCGGTGCGGCCGAAGAAGGTATTGGTGCCGGTGCCGGTGACCAGGGCCACCATCTCCCCCTGTTTGGCCACCGAGCCGGAATAGGCGATGTCGCCCGCTTTCTTACTCACCGGCAAAGATTCGCCGGTCAGGGCCGACTGGTCGACGCTGAGGAAGTCGCCTTCAACGAGCTTGACGTCGCCGGGAATGATGTCCCCCAGGCGCAGGCGGATAACATCCCCGGGAACCAATCGCTCCGCGGCAATCTCCTGCCACTTGCCGTCCCGCAGCACCCTGGCCTTAAGAGCCAGCTGCTTTTTCAAGGCCTCCAAGGCATTGGCGGCCTTATATTCCTGCCAAAAACCCACGATGGCGTTGAAAATCAGCAAAATCATAATAATGGTGAAATCGTCCCAGTGCCGGACCGCGGCCGAGAGGAGGGCTGCGACTTCGATCATCCAGGGAATAGGCCCCCAAAAATACCCCAGGAATTTTAAGAGGGGGCTGACCTTCTTTTCTTCCAGGGCATTGGGGCCGAACTGGGCCAGACGGTTTGCCGCCTCTTCACCGGAAAGTCCCTGGGGTGAAGTGGCAAGGGCTTCCCAGAGTTCTGCCACACTTTTTTGCTGGGCCAATTCACTGGAGATGGGATCAATAGCCATTTGCGCCCTCCTCTTGCTCATAACCAAGCTTTCTGCGGCCCCATTGAGCGGGCCACTCCCGGTAGTTGAGGTCTTCCTGATCCACGCGGCATCCATAGCCGTGTTACTTGCAGGCGGTCTGCTGGTTGGGCAGATCTATGGCAGTTTTGATTTGAGAGAAAAATTCTTTTGGAAGTTAGAAAGATTCCTTATATTTTCCAGATTAACCATTTTGGCCGTTCTGTCAATCTACCAGATTTCCCTGGGTGCCTCTTTCCCGGTGATTCTCCTTGAGACATCCAGCAAAAAAAACGGGCCGGCTAAGAAGCCTTTTGCAAAATGCTTATTTAATCGTAAAGACTCTCCGCGAATTCTCTGCGTCCTCTGCGTTTCCGCGGTGAATTTTCCTTTTTTTCACCGCAGAGGCGCAGAGAGAGGATACGCAGAGAAAAAGACTTTTGTAAAAGCCTATAAGGTTGCCGGATTAATGACCAGGGCCTCCCCGCTTTTCGGCTCAAAACGTGCTTTCTTAACAAGAAATTAACGGCCTCATCACCCATTTTAACGGCAATTTTATCGTGCCCGTGTTACCTTTCTCCTATATTCACGGCTGGAGCAGCAGAAAAAATGCCGCGATTCAAGGCTCCCAGAAAGATTTTCACATCTCGGGGCAGCAGCCGGGAGGCAGAAAGAGGGAGCCCTGGGACCCGGTGAACCCGGCTATCCGGGTTATCCGGGATAAAGTGTCTGATGGTTTTTTAATCAGGGGCTGACTATGCTAACCAAGCCAACCTCTCCACCGAACAAATCCGCCTGGTTGTTGGTCCATTCCTATCTTAAATACCTCGCGCACGACCCTCCCTGCCTGCCGCAAGTCTAACACCAACCGCAACGCCTGCTGCCGCCGGCCAGGTGAGGCGGCAAAGCCGGCCTGTTTGTGCCCCGCATGGACATGCCGGTGCTGTTGCCCAAAGGATGAGCCACCGTGCCCGTTCTGCCGTTAAATTTGGGCACGGGGGCGTCACCTCAACGATTAAAAGGGATTGAATCATGGGAAAAAGGTTAACTTCCTTTCTAGATATCTGCGTTTGCCTGCTGATCGCCGGTTTCCTGGCCGGCCCGGCAGTAGCCGCCGGCCCCCCGGCCCCGGCCGGTGATCATCTGGCTATCTCCGGTCTGGTGACCAACCCCATGGGTAAGGGCGTCAAGGAAGCGGAAATAGAAGTGCTGGTCAACGGCCGGCAGGTCAAGCCCCAGGGCCAGGAGGCGGAAATCGTCACCGGCAAACCCGGGGACTACGTGGCGGACTTCATCCTGCCCCCCGGGACCCTGCCCGCGGCCAAGGTGGAGGTCAAGGCCACCAAGCCCTCTTGGAAGCCGGTGCTGCCCATCCAGGTGAAAGTGCTGGACGCCGGGAAGGACACCCAAGGCAACCGCCTCTTTCAGGCGGTGCAGAACCTCACCATGGAGCGGACCGTCACCGCGGGCTTCTGGATCGCCAGTATTATCTTGTTCCTGGTCTATGTGGTCATCTCCCTGGAGTTGATGCACCGCACCCTGGTCTCTTTCCTGGGTGCGGCCCTCATCATCTTTATCACCTACACCCTGGGGCACTGGGACAAGTCCTTCTACATCATCTCCTTTGACGACGCCATGGCGGCCATCGACCTCAACGTCGTCTTCCTGCTCATGGGCATGATGCTCTTCGTGGGGGTGATGAAAAAGACGGGCATGTTCCAGTTTCTGGCTTATAAGGCCTACGCTTTGGCCCGGGGCAACGTCTTCGTCCTCTCTCTGGTGCTCCAGATCGTCACCGCGGTGGTCTCGGCCTTCCTGGACAATGTCACCACCATGCTCCTGGTGCTGCCGGTGACCATCGAGATCGCGGTCACCCTGAAGATCAACCCCCTGGTCTTGCTGATCCCCGAAACCTTTGCCTCCAACGTCGGCGGCACCGCCACCCTGATCGGCGACCCGCCCAACATCCTCATCGGCTCCTACGCCGGGCTCACCTTCGGGCAGTTCGTGCAGAACCTGGCCCTGGTCTCTATGGTATCCCTGGCAGTCTCTTCCTTGTTTCTGCTCTGGTGGAACAAGAGAGAGTACCTCAAGGCCGAAGTGAAGGATGTGGCCCGCACCATCGGATATTTGAAAGAGGAATACCAGATCACCGATAAAAAGCTGATGATCCAGAGCCTCATGCTCCTGGGCTGCACCATTTTACTCTTCGCCCTGCACGGTTTCCTGCACATGCAGGTCTCGGTCGCGGCCCTCTTCGGCTCCCTGGTGCTGCTGGCCGTCTCCGGCGAAGACATCGTGGAGATGCTGGAGAACGAGGTGGAGTGGCCCACCCTGGTCTTCTTCATCGCCCTGTTCATGGTCATTGCCGGCGCGGAGGAAACCGGCCTGATCCAGGTAATTGCCAACTGGGTGAAAGACGTCTCCCGGGGCAACCTCACCGCGGCCATCGTCATCGTTCTCTGGGTGAGCGCCATCGCCTCGGCCTTTATCGACAACATTCCTTTCACCGCCACCATGCTGCCCATCATCGCCTTCCTGAACCAGACCATCCCCGGGGCGGAGTCCGGGGTGCTCTGGTGGTCCCTGGCCCTGGGCGCCTGTCTGGGGGGCAACGGCACCATGATCGGGGCTTCGGCCAACGTGGTCACCGTGGGCCTGGCGGAAAAGGCGGGCTGCCACATCTCCTTCGTGTCCTACATGAAGGCCTGCTGGTGGCCCATGATGATTACCGTCACCATCAGCATGGTCTATCTGCTGATTGCTTATTGATGCTTCTTGGGGTGGGCCTGCCAGGAGGCGTCTGTAAGCCTGGCAGGCCTTTGTTTTCTGAAACGCCAAAAACCGTTGCCGGAGTGGGAAGCAGGTGTTACCCCCGTAATAATCATTCATCCCGCAGGCGGTAGCCGACCCCCGGTTCGGTCAAAAGATACTGGGGCCGGGTGGGGTCGTCTTCCAGTTTGCGCCGGAGATTGAGGATGAAGATGCGGAGATAGGGATTTTGCTCGATGTAAGAAGGCCCCCAGACTTCCTTCAATAATTGCCGGTGGGTCACCACTTTGCCCCGATGCTTGATGAGCACCGAGAGGAGCTTGTATTCGATGGGGGTCAGATGGACTTCTTCCCGGCCCCGGAAGACCAGGCGCCGCTGGAAATCCACCCGCAAATTGCCCAGGGAGTAGCTCTCTTCCGGTTTGCCTTCTTCCGCGGGCGCGGCCTTGCGCAGGGCCACCCGCATCCTAGCCAGCAGTTCGCCCACCCCGAAGGGTTTGGTCAGGTAGTCATCCGCACCCGCGTCCAGGTTGGCCACCTTGTCCCGTTCCTGGCCCCGGGCCGAGAGCACGATGATGGGCACGTTGGACCAGGAGCGCAACTGCTGGATCACCTCCAGGCCCTCCATATCCGGCAGCCCCAGATCCAATAAGACCACATCCGGCACCCGGGAGGCCGCCAGGGCCAGGCCCTCCTTGCCCGCTGCGGCTTCGATCAACTCGTAGCCCTGGGTCACCAGGCTGGCCCTGAGAAAGCGGCGGATATGGGCATCGTCTTCAATCAGCAGAATGATGGGATTGGTCGCCATGATCTTGTTACAACTCTTCAAGATCCTTGTCTAATTTGGGGGCACCTTCCAGCAGCGGGATGGTGAAGTGGAAGTTGGCTCCCCCCTCCGGACGGTTGGCCGCCCAGATGCGGCCGCCATGGGCTTCCACAATGCGGCGGCAAATGGTCAGCCCCAGGCCCGCGCCCCGTTGGCTGCCGGGGGCTACTTGGTAAAACTTCTCGAAGATGAGCTCTTCCTGCCCCGGGGGCACCCCGGGTCCGTAATCGGCGATGGCCACCAGCAGTTCCCGGTCTTGAATCCGCCCGGAAATTTCGATGGGCGTGCCCGGGGGCGTATATTTCATGGCATTCTCCAACAGATTAATCACCACCCGTTCCATGAGCAAGGCGTCGATCTGCACCAGGGGCAGATCGGTGGGCAGATTGATGCGCAGCGGATGATCGTGCAGTTGGGGGTCCAGTTGGGCCAGGGCGCTGCCAATGACCTCCTCCAGGACATACCATTCCTGGTTGAGCCGGGCTTCCCCGGCTTGCAGGCGGCTCATCTCCAGGAGGTTGTACACCAGCCGGTCCAGCCGCCGGGCTTCCTCGTAAATGCCTTGGGCCAGGTCCCGTTTGGTCTCAGAGTCCAGGCTCTCCTCCCCCTCCAGCAGGCTGCTGGCTGAACCCGCGATCACGGTTAAGGGGGTGCGCAGATCGTGGGACACGGAACTGAGCAAGGTATTGCGCAATTGCTCGGCTTCGATCTGCAGCCGGGCCGTCTGCGCCTGGCGAAAGAGATTTTCCCGTTCGATGGCCAGGCCCACCTGGCTGCCCAAGGCCTCCAACAGCCGCAAAGAGTCGGCTTCCAGAAGCCGCTGGGGCTGTTCGGTTTCCAGTCTCAGAACGCCGATGACGTTTTGGGAGGCGATCAGCGGCAGATAGATGCCTTTGACATTGGGCAGGGTAGGGGTTCCTGATCCGGCCAGGTGCCCGTGTTTAAAGACCCATTTGGCCACCATCCCTTCTCTGCCGTACTCGTCCTCATAGGCTTGTCCTGCCCTGATCTCCAACCGGTCTTCTTTGCCCGGCATCAGGATGCCCGCCCGGCAGTCGAAGGTCCTGGAGATTTGCTCCGCGGCCACTTGCAGCAGCTCTTCCAGGCTGTTGATGGCGGTGAGATTCTGGCTCATTTCATAGAGGGCCGCAGTTTGCCTCTCCTGCCGGCGCGCCACCTGCACCTGATGGCGGATGCGGGCGGTCAGGCCGCTGACCAGGGTGCTGACCACCAGCATGACCACCAGGGTCATGGTATATTCGCCGTTGGCGACGACGAAGGAATAATATTCGGGCACAAAGAAAAACGCGAAGACCGCAACGCTGAGAAAAGAGGAAAACAGGGCGGGCCCCGGGGGCAAACAGGAGGAAAGGACCACCACGGTCAGCAGATAGATCATGGCCAGGTTTCTCAGGGCCAGATGGGGGAAGAGGGAAAACCCCAGGCCGGTGCAGAGGCCCACTCCAGCCACGGCCAACAGGTATTCTTTGAGCAGGCGCCGGGGCTTCGAGCCGGCGGTTGCGGCCTGGGGCGGTGCCGCTTCTTCCGCCTCACCGGAGACGACCAGGATATCGATGGCGCCGCAGTGCCAGATTAAATGGTCCACCAGGGACAGGCCCAGAAACCGCCGCCAGCCGCGGGCCTTGGGTTTGCCCACGAAAATCTTGCTGACCCGGTTTTCCCGGGCAAAGGCCAGGATTTCATCGGCAATGCGGAAGCCCGAAACCTTGACGGCCTGGCCGCCGAGCTTGGCCGCCAGATACAAGGCCTGGGCCACCATTTCCCGGTTTTCCGGCGGGAGCCGGTCATGCGCGGGGGTCTCCACGTACAGGGCGAACCATTTGGCCCCTTGGGCCGCGGCGAGGCGCTGGGTGGCGCGAATCAGGGGAATGGCGACGGGGCTGGGGCTGAGGCAGACGAGCAGATTTTCCTGGCCGGAGCGGTCCGGCTCCATGGGCGGTTGTGCTACTGCCACCTGGCCCGGGTCTGCCATATGTCTTTTATATCCCTCAGTAAATTATTACAGGCAGGATACCCGGTCCCGGGCTTGGGGTCAAGTAGTGTCTTTGCGGCCATTGCGCCTTTGCGTGCTTTATTTCTCACGCAAAGGCGCAAAGACGCAAGAGAATGGGCAGGACTGCTTCAATAAGCAATCAACAGGTAAACCATACAGATGCTGACGGTAATCATCATGGGCCACCAGCAGGCCTTCATGTAGTCCACGAAGGAGATGTGGTAGCCCGCCTTTTCCGCCAGGCCCACGGTGACCACGTTGGCCGAGGCCCCGATCATGGTGCCGTTGCCCCCCAGACACGCGCCCAGGGACAGGGACCACCAGAGCACGCCGGACTCGGCGCCGGGGATGGTCTGGTTCAGGAAGGCGATGATGGGCAGCATGGTGGCGGTGAAGGGAATATTGTCAATAAAGGCCGAGGCAATGGCGCTCACCCAAAGGATGATGACGATGGCCGCGGTCAAGTTGCCCTTGGAGACGTCCTTGACGAAGTTGGCGATCACCTGGATCAGCCCGGTCTCCTCCGCGCCGGCAATGACCATGAACAGGCCGATGAAAAAGACCAGGGTGGGCCATTCCACTTCCTTCTCCAGCATCTCCACGATGTCTTCCCCGGAGATGGCTAACAGCAGCAAGGAGCCCACCAGCGCCGGGATCGCCACCGGCAAGTGTAAAACTCCCCCCAGGATAAAAAAGAGGATGGCAAAGGCCAGCAAAAACAGGCCCAGGTTCATCAACTTCTTGTTGGTGATCTGATACTGCTCCTTCAAATACTCGATGGTCCGGGGCACGTCCTTCACTTCCGCCCCCAGGTAGGCCTTTTTGTGCCACCAGAGGAAGAAAAATGAGGATGTCACCAAAGACACCGCACAGATCAGGGATAGGTTCTGCACAAACTGGCCGAAGGTGAGCGCGGCATAGGAGCCGATAAGGATGTTGGGCGGATCGCCGATCAGGGTGGCGGTGCCGCCGACGTTGGAGGCAAAGGCCTCGGGGATCAGCAAGACCAGGGGGTTGATCTTCAGGGTGACCGCGATCTCGATGGTCACCGGCAGCACCAGAAGCATGGTGGTGACGTTGTCCAGGAAGGCCGAGACCACCGCGGTGATGATCTGGAGGACCAAGGACAGGATAAAGACGTTGCCCCGGGCCAAAGCATAGGCCTTATAGGCCAGAAACTGGAACATGCCCGTCTTTTTCATCACTCCCACAAAGAGCATCATGCCCATGAGGAGAAAGATGACATTGAGGTCGATGGCCCCCATGGCGTCGTCGAAGGAGATGATGTAGAAGGATTTATCCCAGTGCCCCAGGGTGTAGGTGATGAAGATGATGAGGGCCGCGCCCAGGAAAGAGACCAGAGTGCGGTGCATCCATTCGAAAGAAATGACCAGGTAAACCAGCAGCAAGACGAGGGTGGCGATCCAGAACCCCGCGGTGATTTTGCGTTCCATGGTGAGTTTCTGGTAGGCCTGGAACAGCCGGTTGCCCTGGGCGTCCTTGCCGGCTTCCACCACCTTCACGGTCGTGGGCGGCACCGGCTTCCAGGAGGGCTTGGCGGCCTTGACCTCCACTTTGGCCCCCGGCAGGGTCCCCGGCGGCAGGATAAAATCCGCCACATAGCCCCCGGGCTTGCCGGTGACGATCTCGGCCTCTTTACCCACTGGTTTGAGATGCTGCCCATTCACCAGCACCTCGATCTCCGCTTCCTTGAGGCCCTTGCCCATGGGGTTGGTCACCAGCCCGGAGATGGCCAGGCGGTCCCCCGCCGCAGGGGCGGCGGCGGCCGCGGGCCCAGCCAGGAAGCCGGAGATCAACAGGGCTGTCAATATCCATAGTATGGTAGTTAACCGCGTGCGCATGATTCAGTCCCCTTTGTTCATCGCTTCTTTTCAGCAAAGGGGAGGAAAATCGCAGTTTCCCTCCCCGGTTCGGCCTGGTTGTTTAGACTTCAGCACCGGCATGCCCTGCATCGGCCAGATGAAGTAGCAGAAGACTGCCAGCAGCAACATGAGGATGATGCTGGGAATCCAGCCGTAGATGAAAAATTCCCCCGCAGTGAACTGTTTGCTTTCATAAGCAATGGCATTGGGGGCCGCTCCAATGAGCAGGTTGAAGGGCATACCCGCGGTGGCCAGGGACGCGAAGAAGATAACGTGCGGCGCTACCCCCAAATATTGGGCGATGACCAGGGACACCGGCAGGGTGATGGCAATGGCCGCCACGTTCATGATGAAATTGGTCATCACCAGGACGAAGAAGGCGATGGCCAGGACGAACATCAACCAGGGGGCTTTTTGGAACCAGCTAACCCAACTGACGGCCATCCATTCCGCGGCCTTGGTGTCGTAGAGACAGTAGCCGATGGACATGGCCCCCCCGAAGAGCAGCATGATATTCCAGGGAATATTCTCCATGTCTTCCACAGTGAGGGTACGGGAGAGAAAGAAGGCCACGGTGGCCACGATCATGATGGCCGCCCGGTCCATGTCCTTGAAGAAAGGGATGGGCGAGAAGGACTTCATCATGAACAGGCCCAAGACCACGATTACCATGGCGATGACGAACTTCTCCTTGTTGTTCATGGGCCCCAGTTCTTTGCTCAAGCTGGCTACCCGTTGCCGCAAGCCATCTATGCGGGATCTTTCAGGTTTGAAAAAAGTGATGATGATGAGCCAGATAAAGAAGACCATGAGCGCGCCCAGAGGGAGCATGTACCAGGAAAGCTCGAAGAAGCCGATTTCCACCCCGCCCGTGAATTTCTTGAACATCCCGGCCCCGGCCACGCCCCGGGCCGCGCCCAGGAAGGTAATGATGGAGCCTGCGCCCGCCACCCAGGCCATGCCGATGAACAGGCCTTTGCCGAACCGGGTGGGTTGATCGCTTTCACTGTAAAGAGAATGGATGGCCACCAGCAGCGGGAAGACGGCTGCGGCCACCGCGGTGTGGGCCATGAGCAGGGTCATGCCGGTGATAATGAGAAAGGTGCCCAGGAGGATGAAATTGGTCTTTTCCCCCACAATGTTCAGCATCTTATAGGCCATGCGCTTGGTGAGCCCGGAGACCGAGAAGGCCAGACCCATGACCACGGAGCCGAAGATGAACCAGACGGAGGGGTCGAAGAAGTCTTTTAGTGCCTGGTCTGCGGTGCGGATCATAAAGATGGTCTGGAACAACCCGATGGCGATGGCCGTGGCGCCGATGGGCATCACCTCGAAGATCCACCAGACCGCGGCCATGAGGAAGAGGCCGATGGCCATCCGCCCCTGGGGCGGCAAAGGAAAGTGCTTGCCGGAGGGGTCCACCGCGTCGGCTAAATCCGGCATGAAATAGAAGAGGAAAAACAGGACCAGCCCCAAGAGGATAAAGGCAATGCGCTTCCAGTCGATGGCCACCTTTTTGGGGGCGATAAAGATCTCTTCGGGCATCTCCGGGAGGCCGGCGCCTACGGGCATTTTCTTAACGTCTTCCGCCATGGCAGTAAACTCCTTTTCTCAAAATCCCGGATGGGGCTAGTCGCCCAGCACCAGATCGGAGATCTCCTTGAAGAGATCGCTTAGACGAATCATCCCGGCCACTTTGCTATCCTGGATCACTGGCATCAGGCCCACGTCTTCCTTGATCATCAGAAAGATGGCCTTGGCGATGGGGTCATTGCCCTGGACGGTGACTTTAATCGGACTCATAACCTCGCTCACCGGCTTCTGCGAAGCTTCCTTTAACCCTGGCCCGAAGAGGTCGCCAATCATGACCGCGAGACTGGGGTCGGCCTTGACCAGGGCGGTCTCGTGCAGGAACCGGGGTTCCAGGCCTTTGATAATATCCCGCAGGGTCAGGATGCCCATGAGCTGGTATTTTTCGTCAAAGACCAGGACCGCCCGGGGCTCGAAGGAGCCCTCAAACTTGATGGCCGCCTCCCGGACAATAGCCATGGCCTGGCGCAGAGAGAACCAGTAGGGGATGTGGGGGTAATCCTCCAAGGGGATCATCAAATCTTTCACCTTCTTGTCGTTTGGCATAAAAACCTCCCGCAGATTTATGATGGCTCGTCATGGATTAGAAACCCGGTAGACCCGGCCTCTGGTTTATCTAATAGCAATGGCCATATTAAGATGGGGTTAAAAGGAGGAAAGCGGCCGTTAAATTTTTGTTAATATCGTGTTTTATTTCACAAGCCCGGTGGTTGGGGAGCCATCGGTCCTTGACTTTTCCCGGCCGCTCCTTTAGAACAGAATCACCTTCGGGTCATGCCTAGAAGCTAAGGATTTTGCGAGGATACACCATGAGTTACCAGAAAACCGCCAAGGATTTGATGATCCCTTTGGAGGATTACCCCCATATTCCTTATTGGTTCAGTCTGCGGGAGGCCATGGCCATCATCCGGGAAGTGGTCGCCAAGTTTGGCGGCAGTTACGAGCCCCGGGCGGTCCTGGTCTTTGATGAAAAGTACCAGCTTATGGGGATCTTGACTCTACGGGATATCATTATCGGCCTGGAGCCCAAGTTTCTCCAGGAGACCGGTCTCATCAAAATGGACCCCAGTTTGACTGTTCTGACCGGCGACAATTTGGGGCCCAAAATGAAAGATCAATCCCAGAGGCCGGTGAGCGAAGCGATGAGCCCCATTAAAGCCACCGTAGACGCCAAAGATCCGTTCGCCAAGGCCCTCTACCTGATGATCCAGGAAAACGTGGGCCTGCTGCCGGTGATGTACGACGGCAAAGTGGCGGGGATGCTGCGGCTGAGCGACCTGTTTGGGGAGATTTCCCGGACCGTTTTGGGCGACTGAAAACAAAACGGAAGCCTTAAACGAGATTTTGAAATAGGTTCCCGAAGACCCGCACCCCCGCTTGACTGGCGGCCATAACTTAGCTTAAAATTTAATAAAAATGTATCTCACCCGGTCTTCCTGAGACTGCGGAGGGTCTTCTTCTGAAGCGCGTCTGGCAACGCCTGAAAAAACCCCGGGAACCCGGCGGTTCCGCCGGGTTGGCCGAGAAATACGCCCATTTCCAGCGGCTGTTGGCGGCCAATAATGCCGTCCTGGCTTTAATGAGCGATATGGAGGAAAAGCTCTCCGGGGATTTTCTCTTCGACCTCCAATTCATCCGGGCCAGCGTCAGCCAAATCGTCCAGGAGACCGGTGCGGTCGTGGCCGCCCTGAATGACATGGCCGAGGGCCGCTATGAGGGCTTGGCGCATTCCCTCCGGCACATCAGCCTGGAACTGGAAGAAGCCTTGAGCCAACGCCGGGAGATAGCCAAGGCCCCCCTGACTCTATCCTTTGATCAGCTTAACTTGGAAATGGCGGAGACCGCGGGGGGCAAGAGCGCCAACCTGGGGGAGGTCAGGAACTCCACAGGCCTCCCGGTGCCGTCCGGCTTTGCCATTTCCACCTATGCCTACAAGGTTTTCCTGGATGCCAATCACCTGACGGCGCGCATCACTGAGATGTTGGGGCGCTGGCGGATGGATGATTTGGACAGCCTGGCCCGGGTCAGCGAAGAATTGAAGCAGATGATCAACCAGGCCCAGGTGCCGCGGGAACTGGAAAGCGCCATCAACGCCGCCTATGAGGGCTTATGCCTGCCGGGCCGGGAACGGCCCCTGGTGGCCATGCGCTCCAGTGCGGTGGGGGAGGACCTGACCCTCACCTTCGCCGGCCAGTACGCCACCTATCTCAATGTGCCCCCCGGGGAGCTGGTCAGCCGCTACAAGGACATCGTGGCCAGCCTCTTTACCCCCCGGGCCTTGTTTTACTATAAAAACAAGGGCTTCCGGGAGGAGGAGATGGCCATGGGCGTGGCCGTGCTGCCCATGATCGACTCCCAGGCCAGCGGGGTCCTGTTCACCCGTCAACCCGAAGCCCCGGAGCAGGACGCGATCTTGATCAACGCGGTCTGGGGGTTGGGCAAATATGCCGTGGGCGGGGTTATTAACCCGGATCACTACCTGGTGGCCTATCAGCCCCCCGGCCAGGTCCTGGAGCAGCGCATCCCCCCCAAAGAGTTCATGCTGGTCAATCTGCCCGGAGGGGGGGTGCAGAAGACGCCGGTGCCCCCGGAAAAAGTCCGGGCTCCCTGTCTGACCCCGGAGCATTTGCAGCAATTGGCCCGGTGGGCGGCCACTCTGGAGGCCCATTATCAGCGGCCCCAGGATGTGGAGTGGGCCTTGGACGGGGAAGATCGGCTCTGGCTGTTGCAGAGCCGGCCCCTGCAAGTACCGGCCAAGAGGAGCGCGGAGGTCAAGGCCAGGACCCTGAAGCAATATCCCGTGTTGCTGGATCAAGGCAGCATCGCCTGCCGGGGGGTGGGGGCCGGCCCGGTGGTGCTGATGCGCCAGGATGAAGATCTGAAAAATTTTCCTCCGGGGGGGGTCCTGGTGGCGCGCCACACTTCCCCCAAGTATGTCACGGTCATGCCCCAGGCCGCGGCCATCATCACCGACGCGGGCAGCCCCACCGGCCATATGGCGCTGCTGGCCCGGGAATTTCGGGTGCCCACCATTCTCAATACCGGCAAGGCCACCCAAATCTTGCAACCCGGCCAGGAAGTGACCGTGGACGCCAATTATAACAACGTCTATGCCGGGATCATCAACGAACTGCTGGAGCCCCCCCAGGCCAAGGTGAACGACCTGGCGGATAGCCCGGTTTTCCGCACCTTAAAGACAGTCCTGAAAAAGATCATCCCCCTCAATCTCATTAATCCCCAAGGCGCGAATTTCACCCCGGCCGGCTGCCGCACCATTCACGACCTGGTGCGCTACGCCCACGAATTCTCCATGCGGGAGATGTTTAAGCTGACCGAAAGCGAAATCCTGGCAGGCAGGGGAGTAATGGACCTGGATTCGGGTCTGCCCTTTAAGGTGCGCATCCTGGATCTGGGCGGGGGGGTGAAGAAAGGCTGGAAACGCAACGTCCGGCCGGAGCAGATCATTTCCATCCCGTTCCAGGCCTTTTGGCAGGGGCTGACGGACATCCGCTGGCCCCAGGGCAAACCGGCCGGGGCCAAAAGTTTCAGTTCGGTGTTTGTGAAGAGCGAAGAAGAGGTGGCCCAGGGCGCCGATCCCTATCGCGACCAGAGTTATGTAGTGCTCTCAGAGCATTACATGAACTTCAGCATCCACCTGGGATATCACCTGTCCGCGGTGGAGGCTTACGTCAGCGACCAGATCAACGATAACTATCTAACTTTTACTTTCCGGGGGGGCGGTTCGACGCCGGAGCGCCGGGAGCGGCGGGCCAGGTTGATTGAAGCCATCGTCGACCGCATGGATCTCAACTATCAGCGCCAGGGTGACACCATCAAGGCCAGATTAGCCAAATATCCCCTGGAGCAGATGCGGCAGCGGCTGGTCTGGTTCGGCAAGCTCACCCTCTACACCAAGCAACTGGATATGGCCCTCTTTTCCGAGGGCATCGTGGATTGGTACATCAAAGATTTTATCCGGGAGCACCTGCAATTAAAGGTCTGACAGCCTGCCGCCCGCCCCTCAAAATGATTCAAAAAAGGTGGCTTTCAGGAGGAGCACCCTGCCGCTCTTTAGTTCATATTTGGCCACCACCAGATCCAAGCGTTCCTGATCCAATGCCTCGCTAATGATCCGGCTCTTCTCGCACAAGGCTTTTTTGAGATATTTGAGGTGGTGGCAGGTGGCCTCCTCCACCAGGGCGGCGCCGCTTTTCCCCGTGGCCCGGGCCTTGGCGGCAGCCGGGGCGATCTGCTTGACAATGGCGCTGATATGACCTTCATCGGTTTCGGGATGGTTGACCGCAGCCGTGACCGCGCCGCAACCTTCATGTCCCTTGATCACCAGCAGGGGCACGTGCAGATGGGCCACCGCGTATTCCAGGCTGCCGATGCTGGTGGGGTCCAGCACCAGGCCGGCGGTGCGCACCACAAACAAATCCCCCAAACTCTGGTCAAAGATGATTTCCGCGGGCACCCGGGAATCGGAACAACACAACACCGCGGCTTCAGGCTGCTGGCCCTGGGTGAGCGTCCGTCTCAAGTCCAGTAAATTGCGCCCCTGGAACAACCCCTGAACAAACCGCATATTCCCGTCAATTAGCCGCTGCCAGACCTGTTTGCCGGTACGCTGTTTATCGTCATGCGCCATACAGGATCTCCTGACTCGACAACTATGCTTCCCTTTGCTCTCCTTTTAGTCCTCCTGATCTTAAGAGTTAATTCCCGCCAACGCAAGCCTTGTTCAGGGGCGGCAAGGGCCCTGTGCCCCCCTTCAGCCCGTTACTCTTGCTCCAATTCCACCTTCAGGGATAAGAATTTCATTAAATCTTTTAGAGTCAAGATGCCCACCAAGTGGTTGCCCTCCACCACCAGAAGCCGGCTGTTGCCGGTCTTATGCATCAAGGCCAGGGCCGCCACGGCATCGACCCCGGGGGAGATGGTATTTTCGTGGGAACCGCTGCTGGCCACCTCACCGATGGTGACCTGGCTCCATTGCTCCCGGGGCACCTCCTTCACCTGGCGGGTGGTGATGAAACCCACAAGTTTGTCGTCATCCAGCACCGGAAACATTTTGAAATGATATTTATAGATGTAGTCTTCCACCAGGTGTTCCACGGTGATGGACGCGGGTGCGGTGATGGGGTGGGGGTTCATGAAGCGCCGCACCGGTTCGCCCTGCAAGGCATTGCGCATCAGCACCTGCTGGTAGGACATCTGGGCCGCGCCCCGGATAAACATGCCGATCAAAAACCACCACAAACCGGCAATAAACTCGCCGCCGATAAACTGCAAGACGCCCATGACGATGAGGAGGACTCCGAACCCGGAGCCGATCATCGCCGAAACCCGGGTCGCCCGGCGCAGATCATTCCAGGCCCCCCAGAGAATCGACCTGAGGACCCGGCCGCCGTCCAGGGGGAAGGCCGGCAGGAGATTGAAGACCGCCAAAAGTACGTTGATATAGGACAGATAGCGGATAACGCCATAGACCGGCAAGGGCCACCCTGCGGCTTTGCCCTGTCCATAAATCAAATAAAATATGGCGGCTAAGCCAAAGCTCGATAAAGGCCCGGCAATGGCCATCAAAAATTCCACTTTGGCGCTGGGCGGTTCATCTCCCATCTCGGCTACGCCCCCGAAAATAAAGAGGGTGATGCCCTTCATGGGCAGGCCTAAACGCCGGGCCACCACGGAATGGCAGAACTCATGAAAAATCACGGAGAGAAACAGGCCCACAGCTCCCACGATACCCATTACCCAATAGGTCTGGGGGGTGAGTCCATGGTAGAGGTAGGGAAACAAACCCGCGGCCAGGGACCAGGATACCAGGACGGCAATGATCAGCCAACTCAGATCAATGCTCACTTCAAAACCGAATAGATTAAACAGCTTGAAACTGCGGCCGAACATATTCCACCTCCAGTCGCATGAGATTAATTACGGATTCCGGTTCTCTGCAGCTTATTGCACCGACACCTCCACGGAGTCGCCCAGGCCGTCGGGGCCCAGAGCGGTGAGGTGGTGCCGGCCCCGGGCCAGGGTCACCGTCAGGCGGTAGGGCGGGCCCACGGTCCCCACCTCCCGGCCGTCCACAAACCAGCTCACCTGGCGCATGCGGTTGCGGCACAGGGCCTTTAAGGTCACTTCCACCCCCTCGTCCCGGGGGGCCAGCAGGAAGCTGTCGCCCGCCAGCGGGTAAACGATATTGATCCGGCTCCCTCCCCGGGGATCAGGTATAACCGGAGGGGTCCGAGTGGAGGTGGGGCGGGGGCTCGAGCTTTCCGGCCGGAACACCCGGCTCAGGTTCGGGTCGAACCCCGCCAGGCGGAATCTGCCCTCCGTCCCTTTTTCGTAACGCTCCTGGAGCCAGCCGGCATAGGCGGTATCCAGCCGGTGCCAGGGCGAATGGGGCCGGTGGTAAGTACATTCCCGCTCAGGTTCCGTCCCGCTTACAAAAAATTCCTCCACCTGGAAAAGGCAGCCGGGGCCGGGGCGCATCCCGGAAAAGGCGCAGACCGGGACGCGGCTGACGCCTTCCGGCCGGAGGCAGGGCTCGGGCGGCGCGGCCGCAAACAGGACCGCGGCCAGGTCCGCCATGATGGGGGCCGCGACCGTGGCCCCGCTTTGCTGGGCGGTGGGGCGGCCGTCAAAGTTTCCCACCCAGACGGCTATGGTGTACCGAGGGCAGTAGGCCGCGGACCAGCAATCCCGGTAGCGGGTGCTGGTCCCGGTCTTTATGGACAGGTGAAAGGGCGGGTTCATGGACGGCGCGCCGCCGAAGGCCCGGGACCGGGCCAGGGGATCGGCCAGAATATCGCTGACGATGAACGCGGCCTGCTCGGAGAAGACCGCAGTTTCCTCTCCTGAAGGTTGGTCCAGGCGCAGGCGCAAGGGCCGGTAAATGCCGCCGTTGGCCAGACAGGTGTAAGCCGTGGCCATTTGCAGGAGGCTCACTTCCGGGTTGCCTACCACCAGGCCCAGGCCGTAATATTCCGGCCCCCGGTCCTGGCGGTTGATGAGGTGCAGGCGGTTCAGGGTTTCATAATAGCGCTCCTGCCCCACCAGGTTGAGGAGGCGCACCGCCGCCAGGTTCAGGGAGTTGCCCAGGGCCTCCCGGAAGGAGACGGGGCCGTTGGCCACCCGGTCGAAGTTGGCCGGAAAGAACTCGCCCCCGGGGATGCGGTAGCGCCGCTCCGTATCCTCGATGATGGAGGCGGAGGTGAAGCCCCGGTCCAGGGCCAGGGCATAGAGGAACGGCTTCAAGGCCGAACCCGGGGAACGCCAGGCCGCGGCCCCGTTATTGTAGCCGCCGTCTTTGGGGCCATAGCGCAGCGACCCCGCCAGGGCCAGGACCTCCGGCCCCCGGTTGTCCAGGATCACCGCCGCGGCCTGGCGGGCGCCGCCGGCCCGGAGCCGCCCGGCCTGGGACAGCAGAATCTGCTCCACCTGCCGCTGCAGGGTGAGGTTTAAGGTGGTGCGGACCGTGCCCACTTCTTTCCCCTTGGCCCCGGCGGCCAGCACCAGGTTCACGAAGTGGGGGGCCAGGAAGGGAAAGCCGGGGCGGTGGCCCGCCACCCCGGACAAGCGTATAGGTTCTCCCTGGGCGGTTTTCATTTCCTGCTCGCTCAGGAAACCCAAGGCGGCCATGCGGCTCAGGACCCAATCCCGGCGGGCCAGCAGCCTCTTTTTGTGGCGTCCCAAAGGATTGAGCCGGCCCGGGGCCTTGGCCAGGGAGGCCAACATTGCGGCTTCGGACGGCGAGAGGTTGGCTGCGCTCCGGCCGAAATAAGCCAGGGCCGCGGTCTCCACCCCGGTCAGGTTGTTCCCCTGGGGCACCCGGTCCAGATAGAGCCGCAGAATTTCCTCTTTTTTCAGGGCCGCCTCGAGGCGCAGGCTCCGGCACATCTCCACCACCTTGCGGGACCAGGTGCGGGGTCCGGGATAGGTGAGGCGGGCCAGTTGCTGGGTGATGGTGGAGGCGCCGGACACCACCCTGCCGGCCCGCAGATTGCTGAGCGCGGCCCGCACCACGGCCACCGGGTCGACCCCGGGGTGCTGCCAGAACCGCTGGTCTTCCGCGGCCACGAAGGCCGCGGTCACCAAAGGCGGCAGGGGCCCGGGCGGCAGCTTCACCCCCCGGCTGCCGTCAGGCGCCAGGCCCAGAAAGAGGACGCGGTCCTGGCGGTCCAGCACCAGGGGGCCAGAGCTGGGGGATAACGCCGCCAGATCCACCGGGGAGAGGCGCAGCAGCACTATCACCCCCGCGGCCAAAATCGCTCCGAGAGTCATCACTAACAGAGAACGTTTAGTAATGTATCTAACCATATGGTTTTTGTCCCGGTGGTCGCGGATAATATCCCCAAATTTCTAAGGGTGAGAGTCCAGATAACTCAATATCACTATAAGCGTCATCTGAATGATCAGCGAGCCATACTTTAACAAACCCATGAAAATTAAAATCGCCTTGCAAGGTGTTTAAGTCAGGGAGTAATGATGACAATGGACATTCTACTAGATTAATAACCAATATTGTTTTATCTGCCCAGATACCATAATCTTTAACTCGTTTTTCTTCTTTTATCTCAATAGTATGGTAAATCAATTCCAGCGCTTCATCAGCATCCATATATTCCTGTCGCCAAAGGATTTCAGCAGCCTGGGCTGATGCAGGGTTTCTCATGATACAGGTTAATTCGACCGCAATTTCCTCCCCTGTTTCCCTAACACCAATAAAATCTGGAGAGTCGGGACCATCTCCGACGAGAAGGTTTTTTCCAGTAGCAAGTCGATAAGCTTCGGTAAAATGAGCTAAATAAATCCGCTCCTCCCCTCTCTTGCCTATTTGTTGGTCCGACATAGTGTTGTGTCCAGTAAATATCTTGCATTAGCAACGCGGTCTTTTCTCCCTCCCCCTTGAGGGGGGAGGGCCGGGGTGGGGGTGGCGTCTTTGGACGGATTACCGCTGTTTGTCCAAGTCACCCCCCTCACCCTAACCCTCTCCCCCGAGGGGAGAGGGAAAAATATTAAGCACATCCATGAGATATGAGCATGTGGATAATGATTGACCCCGTAGGGTGTGTTTCACGCACCTCTTCGGGCGCGCCGGGCGCCCAGGCTGGAAAGCCTGGGCCACCACTAAGAAAACTTGCCGGTGTAGGGTGTGTCTTACGCACCATCCTTGGGCGCGTAAGACTTACCGAACAAGGTGCCTTAACTTTGGACATTGAACCTTGAACTTTTAAGGGCAGCTCGACAGCTTTAGCCTCCATCATCAAGGACGGCCCTTGATAGTAATTTCGCCCTTAGGCGTGCAGCCGAACACCAACGGCGCGTACATGGCCGACACCTTGGTGGCGGGGTGGACAAAGGTACCTTCGCACACCGCCCGGGCGTAGTATTCGAACACCTGGGGGCCGTGGTAGACCCAATCCCGGAAGGCCAGGACCCGGTCCTCCCGCATCTCCAGGTGGTTGGGCCGGAAGCGCATCAGGCCCTCCGGGGAGAAGTAGTCGAACCGGTCCTCGGCATCGGGCGTCGCCTCCTCCGTCTTGAACACCGGGTTCACCGCCACCAGGCCTGCGGGCAGGGGATCGTCGATCACCACGTAGCGGGTGCTCCGGGCCGTGGGCTCCAGTTGCACCGTCACCTTGACGATATCGCCCACCTTGATCTCCTGGGAGCCGTCGGTGTTGGCGATGGTCCGGGTCACCTTGAAGCCCTGGGACGCGCCGGTGGGGGCCAGGTCCAGGCGCGGGTAGGTGAGTTCCAGTTGGTAGAGCCAGGTGCGGCCTTTCTCGCCGCTGAGCCGGGTTGCCGGATTTTTCAGCAGCGCGGCCGCGTCCAGGGTCACCGTCTGTGGGCGCGCCGGGTCCAGGGTCAGTTCATAGGTGGAGCCGCCGGGCTGGCTCACTTTGATCTTCCCGGGGGCGCCGCCGAACTTGGCCCTTTTGAAGTGCTGGCCCAGGGCCAGCAGCGCCCAACCCGTGTCGCTGGTAGAGGTCCAGATGCCTTGCCGATCCAGACCGCCCAACAGGGCCGCCGCGGTTTGCCCGGTCAAAGGGCTCTCCGGCATGATGGCGTCCCCGGCCATGAGCGCCAGGGCCGGGGCCCGGTAGCGGGCCAGGAATTCGTCCTGGGCATAATCCGCTTCCGGCTTGCCTTCCAGCAGCGGCTTCAACATCGCCGCCAGGTCCTTGGTGGATCTGAACTTCGCCTCATGTGCGGCCAGGAGCGTCAGTAGCTTGGCTTCCCGGGGGAAACGCTGGTAGTCGCCCGCCACCTTGTTATAAGCGCTCCTGTCCAGGTTCTTGTTGAGGGCCAGCAGATAAATGGTGAAACCCTCAAAGGAGGGGGAGAGCCGCTCTTTGTAGAGGACGTTCCGCAAATAATTGACTGCATCGCTCAGGGCCTTCTCCGATACTTCCAGACCCTGGATTTGGGCCTCCTTGAGAGCGGAAATGGCGTAGACGCTGCCCCAGGGGTGCGCTTCCGGCTGGCCCGGCCAGTAGGAAAAGCCGCCGCCGCCGACCTGCATGTTCAGGAGGCGGGAGACCCCCCGGGACAGATACTTGTCCACGTCCTCCAGGGACACCCCGGAGACCAGGCCGTCCTTAACCAGACCCCGCAGGCTGGCCAGGGCCAACACCCCGGAGCTGGTCTGCTCCACGCAGCCGTAGGGATAGTGCAGCAGGTACTGGATGGCCCGGGACATCTTGAAGAAGGGCGACCCCGCCAAAGTCAGCAGGGCTCTGACCTCCTGGGGATTCACCTCCTGGCCGCGGGTATGGGTCAGATAGGAGGGGAGGGGGGCTTTGAGCGTGCCGCCCCCGGCGAAAGTCCCCAGAGTCACGGTGGTCTGCCGCACATAGCCGGAGTTGACCTTCACCGGCAGTTCCACCGCGTCCGTCCACTTCTGGAATTTCCCGGTGAAGCTGACAGTTGCAGGTCCGGCCTTGGCGGCCTCCCCGGCCACCCGCAGCTTGATGCTGTCATTGGCCGGCAGATTGGCCGTGGGGTCCACGGCCTTCAGCGGCAGCCCCACATCGCCGATGGCGGTGAAGTTCACCGGGCCGGGCTTGGCGCTGTTATTGAAGGCCGCCACTTGGAACTGGAAGCGGTCTCCCTGGGTAAAGAAGCCGGGCATGCCGGGCTCGATATAAAAGTCCTTGGTGGCCACCAGGGGCCGCTCGGGACTGGCGAAGCGGCTGCCCTTATCCAGGGCCACCACGTAGACGCGGTAGGTGGTCATGTTGTCCGGCAGGGTGAAGGAGACTGCGGCCTTGCCCGCGGCATCGGTGTGCAGTGACGGGTTGAAATAAGCCACGGGTTCGAAGCGTTTGCGCAATTGGGACAGGGCCGTCTCGCTCATGCCGTCGCCCCCGGTGAGGGGCTCGCTCCGGGCCAGGTAGAAGGGGGTCTGGTGCACCAGCAGGGTGCGCAGGTCCCCGGTATAGACCGCCAGGGGCAGGTCAAAGCGGACCAGTTGTTCCAGGGTCGGGGTCTTGAACGCGGTGAGGGCCAGGACCGCCTCATCCACCACGGCCACCGCCAGCTCCGCTTCCACCCCCTTGCCGTCCTGGGCCTGCACCAGGAAATCCAGGTCCACCTTGGCGCCGGGGGCGGCTCTGAGGTCCTTTTTCCCCGGGCTGATCTTCACCACCAAGGGGTCCACTTCCAGGCGCACCGGCAGATTGAGATTGCCCCAGACAAATCCCGGGGCCTCGGTGTCATAGCGGCCGGGCAATACCGGGAAATTCCCCCGGGGGGTCAGGCCCAACACCGAGACATTGACGTTGGGGGCAAATTGCTTTTTGATGGGCAGCTCCAGGGACTGGAGCTCCTGTTTGCCGGGCAGCACCTGGTGGTGCGGGCCGCCGTTTTGCTCCACCGTCACCAGGTAATAGGCCACGTTTCGGGGCGGGCTGATGGTGAGGCGGGCCGTCTGCCCCGGCTTGTAGGCCTTCTGGTCCGAGCCCAGGACCAGGGCGGGGAAGGGCCGGCCCTTCTGGGGCTCGGTGTCCCAGAAGACGTTGCCCGAGACCTCGTAGGCGGTGGAGGAAATAAACCGGCGCCCCTTGTCATCCTGGTAGGCGAAGGCCACCTGGTAGCGGCCCCCGTGGGCAAACTCGAACCGGTAAGTAGCCAGGCCATTTTCCAGGTTCAGTTCCGCGGTGCGGTTGCGGCGCCAGACCTCCTGGTCCTGCCAGAAGACGTCGCCTTGGTCGTTGCGCTTGGCTACGTAGCCCCAGCGCTGCTCCATGATCTCCACCTGGATTTTGCCCTGTTTAACGAGCTTGCCGTCCGGCCGGGCCAGGTGAACCCGCAGGATCTGGAGCTGGTTGGCCTTGGTCCGGTCCGGATGGAGGCTGATGCCCACCAGATAGTCGGGCTCCACCTGCAGGGTCTTAGTGGCGGTGGCGGGCCGGCCGTCAAAATCCACAACCGTGGCCACTACCAGCAGACCTTGCTGCCCGGTGAGGACCTGGCGATCCAGGGGGAACTCTATTTCCACCCGGCCTTTTTGATCCAGGACCCCCTGGCCGCCTTCCAGCAGTTCCCCTTTCTCTTCACCCGTGCAGCCGAAGGTGAAATTTTCCTGGCCAGGGACCTGAAAACTGGTTTTGGTCTGATGAATCTTCCACTTGACCTGGCCGTTTTTCACCGGCCCGCCGGCATAATAGGAGCCGCTGATGATGATGCGCACGTACTCCCGGGGCGCGGCTCCCTGGGGCTGGTCTTTCTCGGCCCGGGTGAAGCGCTGGAAGGAGACTTCGGCAAAGTGCCGGGGCGGTTTGAACTCCTGCACCTGGAAAGTGCACTCCACCTTGGTCCGCTCCCCCCGGAGGGGCTTGCCGCTGTCCTCGTCCTCAGACTCTGTGTCTGCCGATTCTTCGTCCTGGGACTTTGCCTCCTCCTTCTTGGAGGGTTTGCCGCCGAATTGGAAGGTGAGGGCATAGGTCCCCAGGGGCCAGAAAGGCTCTATCTTGAAATCCCCGGCCGCGGTGCCGAAAGCCGAGAGCTTGGCGTCCGTGGTGAAGACTACTTCCTGCTTGGAGTTGCGCACCTCAAAGGCCACCGGTGCGCCTGCGGGCGGGGTAATCTTGGCCTCGCG
>JAKAKP010000104.1 GCA_021813445.1 Deltaproteobacteria bacterium | reverse complement strand
GCAGAAGGACCCGTCCCAGACCGCGCTGGAGCGGGTAACGACCTTACTCCAGGAACTGCAGGGCGCGTTTGCGGCCCTCTCCGGGGCCGGAGGCCAGGCCCCTGCGGTTTCTCCGCCCCCGCCCCCGCCCCAACAGGCGCCGCCGCCCGCGCCGCTTCCCCGCAACCTCTCTGCCCCCAGCTCCAGGCCCCAAGGCTGGCAGGAGCCTGAAGGCAGGTTTACCCTGCCCGGCCGGAGTCAGACCCATAACCTGCCGGAAGTCTATGATCAGGGGGCCATGCGCGTCCTCTGGCGGCCCCGGGAAAGCATCAACGTGGAACGGGACCGTTATGAGGCCATGCTCTATGAATTGGGGAAATTAGGAGCCTGGCATGAAATCCAACAGGATTTCAACCGGGAAAATAAGCTCCTGAAAGAAAGAATCGATACCCAGCAGCAGAAGGAGATCTCCCGGCTGCGCCGTCTATGTACCCAAAACCAGAATCAAGATCAGAAAAAAGATAAAGGCTGGTGGCGATAATTATGGAGCAAATGCACTCTTCCGGAAACACTCCTCCTGACTTTGAAATCCTCGCACCCACCGGGGGAGGCCTGCCTTTCCATTTGCCGGTGGCCATCAAAAGCCTGTCTGCCGGGGGGGTAATCCTGGAGGTGCATTATCCTCCCACCGGCCTGGACCTCAAGGAGATTGAGGGCCGGGGCGGCATAATCCACCTGCCGGTGGCCGGCAACGGCACGGAAATGGCGGTCAGGGGCACGGTCCTCTGGACCCGGCCCCAAGGGGGAGACCAGCCTAACTTTCTCCTGGGATTGGAATTGGAGGAACCCACCCTGGAGATGCGGCAGGCTCTGGAAGGGCAGTTGTCCATCGCCACCAAGGATATTAAAGAATTATGGGATCATTGGGACCGGCTCCAGGAAAAACCGGCACTTGAGCCTCCGTCCGGGCAGCAGGGTATCTATCTGGTGGGCCTGGGAGTGGTGGTGGGCGGAATGATTCTGCAATACTGGGGGCCGGAAAATCTCCGGAGTTTCGGCTTGATCCTAGTCCTTTATGGCTGCCTGGCCCTGGCCGTCAGGAGCATCTGGAGCCTCTGGCGGCAAAGACGGGATGCCAAAAGCCAGGAATCCATGGCCCTGGAAAAAAGTAAATAAAGATTCGGGACTCAGGGAAGATAAACCATGACGGAAAACGGCAACGGCAAAAAACTTTGGGCCATCGGCGGCGGCAAAGGCGGCATCGGCAAAAGCATCTTCACCCTGGGGCTGGGCATCTCTCTGGCCCGGCTGGGCAAGAGAGTGATCTTGATGGATGCGGACCTGGGGGGCGCCAATCTGCATACCCTCATGGGGGTCCGCTATCCGGCCCATACCCTGGAGGACTTCCTGCTAAAAAGGGTGGAAAACCTGGAGGATACGGTCCTGGATACCCAGATCGCGGGTATCGGCCTGATCTGCGGAGCCGACGACATCCTGGGCGCAGCCAACCCCACCTATTCCCAAAAAATTCGAGTCTTGAATCAGATAGCAAGCCTGCCCGCGGATTTCGTGCTGCTGGATCTGGGGGCGGGCACCTCGTTTAACACCCTGGATTTTTTTAATTATTCCGCGGGTAAGATTGCGGTATTCACCAGCCAGGCCACCTCTCTGCAAAATGTCTACGGCTTCCTGAAAAACTCCCTGTTCCGCAGGATTTCCCGGGAATTCGCCAAAGACGAGGAAGTGCTCTGGCTGTTGCACCAAACGGGCAGCAAGGCCCCGGAAGTGAAGATTGAGTCACTCAGCGAGCTCTTGAACCTTTTGCAGAGGAAAAAGCCGGACCAGTACCGGGAGCTGCGCCAGCTGTTGCGGGATTACCAGGTCCTGGTGGTGGTGAACATGATCAAAGCCGACCGGGATTTTCAGGCGGCCCAAATCATCCAGAACGTGAGCAACCGTTTCCTGGAACTCTCCCCCCAGGTTTTGGGCTACCTGCATTACGACCAGGCCATCGAGCAGGCGGTCAACCAGATGGTGCCCTTTCCCATGAACGTGCAGAAGAGCCGGGCCGCGGTCGAGTTGCGGGAGATCGCCCAGACCATCATCGATAGATATGCTCCCCCCAGCGACCTCGAGGCACCGGCTTACCAGCAAGAGGAAGAAAAGGCTGCGGCCGGCTCCTCCTGGTCGAGCTTCTGGCGCCGCGCCCCGGCGCAATAAGATAGTTCCAAGTTCATAGTTCCAGGTTCAAAGTTATGTCCGATAAAGCCCCAGTCCTCATGACCTGGGGCTTTTGATTCATAGAAATGTAGGGCGGGAAAGCGCTGGCGCATCCCGCCTTTTAGTTAGCTAATTTCAACGCTTGAAGGCGGGTGCCTACGGCTGCTCAGGATTTAGGGCTTTTATATTGAAGTGTCGACTTTTGTTAAGTTTTAGGGTTTGCTCCGTTTCGCGGCTTCATCATAGACCCTGGCTCGGGGGCAAAGGGAGGTAATGATTATCGTCTGGGCGGTTTCGTCAAGGTAGTAGATAATCCGCCAATCTCCCACCCGGGCGGAGCGGCGGCCTGGTGACATGGTAATGGGTTTGGAAAGGCGCGGGTCCAGAGGGTTTTCCGCCAATTCCCGGATTTTGGCTTGGATTCTTCGGAGAAGTTTTTGTCTAGGTGCCCCGTCTGCTTATCAGCCAGCGGATCGTATTCTATCCGGTATCTCAAAGGCCGTGTCTTCTCTCAAATTCCTCCTGAGAGATAAACCGGCTCCTGTCTTTCCGTTTCACCGCGGCCTCCACCTCCTCCAAGGTGCGGAGGCACTCAAGTGAGAGTGGCTCGGTGTCGTATTCCTCTTGCCGCTCAAAGAGCAGGTCGACAAATTTTTTCAGCAGTTCCCCATCAGGCCCCCGTGCCACCAACCTCACCTTGTTCAGCAAGTCATCTTCGCCGGCGGTTGGCATCGGCTCCCCTCCCTGTCTTCGTTGGTGACCATTATATCACGATTGGAAAATTTGATTGCACCCAAGATGAAATAGCTAAATCTAAAAGGCGGGATGCGCTAACGCATCCCGCCTTTTAGATCGGGTTGCAATCTAACAGCAATTTTTTGTAGGGGCGGACCCGTGTGTCCGCCCTGGCGGCCGCAAATACCGTTGCGTTAAATTTTATAACCATATTTATTTTTAGAGACCGGTGGATTGCGTTTTTGCGAACGTCCCGGGGGCACACATGGGTGCCCCCCTACAGTTGCACGCCATTAGATTGCAACTCGGTATAAGCCCTAAACCGTGATGGAGAAGCCTTTGGCCCCGCCCTGCCACCAGGGCAGGGACGCGGAAAGATTAGTGTAGGCGGTGCTGTAACTGGAAGGGGAGGCGGAGGATACCAGGCTCGTGCCCGGATAAGCAGTGAGGGTCTGGACAAAGCCCTGCAGTTGGGCCGCCAGTCCGCCGATGGCTTGGGCGGTGCCGCCGAGGTTTTGCTGCAGGGCCTGGGCGAATTTGACCGTATCCAACCCCACCAGCCCCTGGGAGCCGCCTTCCAGACCGTAGTTGCTGAGAATGCCCACCTGCTGTTGCACCAGGTCCGACCAGGCGGAGGACAGGGCCGGGTTTAAGTAGGGATTCCCGGCCAGCAGCGCTCCGAAGCTGTTCATGCTCTCCACCAGGGATTGGGTCAGATCCACCCCGGCCGCGGGGCCGGTGGTCACCGTGGCCACCCCCGCACCGGTCAGGTCCACCTGCAGGTGCCCGTCCAGCAAAGACACGGAGTTGTCCGGCTGGATATAAACGGTGCCGTTCAGGAAAAACTTGGCGTCCGCAGAGGCCTGGGTGCTGTTGTTGAGGCCGGTGGCGCTGACCACGTTGCCGCTGGTATCCGCCAGGGAGAAAGACTGGGCGGCGCCGGTCTGGCCGGAAAGCTGGAGTTGCACAGTGCCGTTGCCCTGGACTACCGTCGCGGTGACGCCGGTGTTGGCGGCGTCGATGGCCTGGGCGATTTTGGACAGGGCCGTGGCGTTGGTATCGCTGGCGTTGATGGCCGCCTGCAGGTTGTAACCGGTGCCGCCCACGGTCAGGGTGAAGGTGTCGGTGCCGGTAGAGACTGCGGACGCGTCAGTTGCGTTCAAAGTACTGCCCTGGTTGACCTGGTTCTGGGCCACTTGCTGCACCTTGAATTGAAACTGTTCCGCGGGTACCAGCACCGGGTAATGCGTCTTATCAAAGTACGTCACATTGGCGACTGTTGTATCCGAGCTCTGGGTGGGGCTCTGGGAAAAGTTGGCGCGGCCTTCGGTGCCCGAGAGCTGGTCCGCCAGGGACATCATCTGGTAAGCCCGGGCGTACAGGTTATTGAGGGCGTCCAGTTGCCCCGCGGCATCCCCGGGGGAGGACGCATTTACCGTAATAGTGCTGCTGGAGGGACCGGTGGGATTCCAGTAGATGGAAAGCGGCTGGGACGTAAGCCCCAGGGCTGACAGGGGGGAAACCATGTCTCAATTCACCGCGTTTAGCCGTACTTCGGGTATGGCACCTTAGCCTCCATGCTTGCTTGATTTGCCGCAAACCTTCCCGGTTTGCCGCGGGGAACGCGGCAACGCCTTCACTGGCGCCGACCTGTTATTCTCCCACTTCCTTTTATCGGCAGATTTAGGCAGGGATTTAAAAATTTCCCCTTTCCAGCCCCAGGGGATGAGGGCGGGCGGGAGAAGAAAGTTTGGGGGGCGCGGGTGGGGGGCAGGGCCTCGCCTATTCCTCATAAATCTGTGGGAATTTTTCCTTGACAGGTGGAATTCAACCATATATATTGTGGTTTCAATAATTCGGGTGCCCATATAGGGCATAATAGGGAAGCCGGTGCAAAACCGGCGCGGTCCCGCCGCTGTGACCGGGGACGAAACCTGCACGAAGCCACTGTCTCATTAGAGTGAGATGGGAAGGCGCAGGCAGTAGGAAGAACCGGAAGTCAGAAGACCTGCCCGGATGCAGGCTTCAGTCCCTACGAGGCATAGGGCGGGAAGCTCCTTTAAGGATAAAGAAGCTGGGTGCAATCCTTAAGTCATTGTGACTTAAGGATTTTTTTTTGGCAAAAACCAACCAGGAGGGCGACATGTTAAAGCGGGTAAATTGCAGGTGGTTATGGCTGGTACTGATCCTCTCGGTGCTGAGCACCCCTTGGACCCTGAACGCGGCCCCGACAGGGAAAACCGCCATCGTGCTGGCCGCGTTTGGCACCAGTACGGCGGCCTTCGAGACTTACAGCCATTTTGAGAAGAAAGTCAGGGAGCGCTTTCCGGATTATGAAATCCGCTGGGCCTTCACTTCCCGTAAGGTCCGGCACAAGTTGGCCCAGGAAAAGGGGCAAAAGCTCAATGACCTGGGCACGACTTTACGGGAATTAAAAGCGGCCGGGTATAGCCGGGTGGCCGTCCAGTCCCTCCATATCGTGCCGGGGGAGGAGTGGGACAAGAAGGTCGTGGAGGAAAGCCGGACGGTTCCCGGTCTGAAAGTCGTGTTGGGTAAACCGTTGCTCAGCAGCAAAGCTGATCAGGAAAAGGTTCTCCAGGTTTTGGCCCAGACTTTCCCTAAGGAAATGAAAAAAACCGCGGTAGTACTGGTGGCCCACGGCAGCCCCACTAAAGTAGGAACCGCAACCTACCTGGACTTTAACCGGTTGTTGCATTCCCGGTACCACCATGTCTTTCTGGGAACTGTGGAAGGCAAGCCCACCAGGAAGGAGGCCTTGGAGGAAGTCAAGAAGGCCGGAGTGGACACCGTGGTGCTGATGCCCCTTTTATTTGTGGCCGGTGAGCATGTGGACAAGGATATCTTGGGAGCCGATCCGGAGAGCTGGAAATCCGAGCTTCTCCGGCAAAAAGCCTATCACCTGGAGGGGATTACCAAAGGGCTGGGTTATCAGGAGGGGATCGTCAATATTTATCTGGACCACCTGGCCCAGGCGCTGCAGGGCTTCTAGTTTTAAGTATGCATCCCGGCTTCCGGAGAGATAAATGGTCCCCGATCACTGCGGCCGCAAATTTATTGGGGAAAAAGGCTTGACATTTTCTCCCCCCTGCAATAAATTTGGCACAAATCCGGGAGCGAAGCCCGGAAAATTAAAGCATAAAAAATTTGAATGAAAGAGCCACGAAGGCTTGGGCGCCATCAGGCGCCAGGTTTTCGTGGCTTTTTTTGTCCTCTGTGACTTTGCCCAAAAGTGAGTTTTTCACCCTGGAACTAAATCAGGACAGCCGGGCGCTCGCAGGAAAACTCCTTTTGACGGTAAGATAGGAGAAACGGTTTATGAGATCTGTCCGCGTCTGGTTGTGCTTACTCGCGCTCTCTCTAGTGTATCCC
>JAKAKP010000162.1 GCA_021813445.1 Deltaproteobacteria bacterium | reverse complement strand
TCGAGTTCCTGACGTTCTTGCTCTGTTAACGTCACACGATAGCGCGGTTTCACGGCAAATCCCTCCCCCGTGGATTTTGCCCTATTATACCGCATTATACGAAAAAAACAATGTTACATGGTACTAGTCATGGGAGAGTATCCGCATTATTGGGCTTTTTAGATAGTTATTGATCATCAGGTTGCACCTGGAATGGCTATTGTTACATCGGAAATTATAAAAAATTAAGTTCAATGGCGATCAGTTAACAGGAAGGCAAAACGGCGGTTTTTAGTTCTATTTGGGCATGTCTAAGATAGCTTATAGACTCCAAAATATCAATGAATAAATTTCAGGATAGTTGTTCACCTATGTCCTATCTGAGGCTGTTTAGGAGCTGCCGCGGGGAAGACGAGATTGGTGTGAAAGCACAGAGGAATTAAGGAGGCGAGATATCCAGGCGCTCAGCCGTGCACTACAGATTTTCCTTATCCTAAGCTTTTAGGGGAAGAACCACAGACACCCGAGTGCCCTGGCCCGGGGAGCTGGAGATGGACAACCTCCCACCCAACAGCCGGGCCCGTTCCCTTAGGGTGGCCAGACCGATTCCTCTGCCAGGAGCAGAAGCGTCCTGGAGCTCTTCCACGTCAAAACCGCGGCCGTTATCTTCCAGCAGAAAAGATATTTCTGCCTCTCTCCGGGTAGCGATCACCCGCAGGTGGGTGGCGTCAGAGTGTTTGCCGATGTTGGTGAGGCATTCCTGAAAGATGCGGTAGATGTGGATCTGTTCCTGGACGGGAAAGGCGCGGTTAAGACCGGCAAAATCCCCGGAGAGCTCTAGGTTGATGGGGTGATATTTGCTGAATTCCTGGAAAAGACGCTGGAGTGCGGCCTCCAGGCCCAGGTCGGCCAGGATATAAGGGCTCAAGTCCCGGGACAGGCGGCGCACATTTCCTATGATCTCGTCCAGGGTCTGGAGCATTTCGCTGCAGTCGGGCGCCAGGGGTTTCTCTCCCTGGGGCTGGCGCTGTAGGGCGCTAATTTGCATCTTGAGGACCAGTAAGGATTGGCCCAGCTCGTCGTGGAGCTCCCTGGCAATCCTCTCCCTTTCCGTTTCTTGGATCGCCAGAAGTTGGGAAGTCAAATGGCGCAGGTTGCTTTCACTCAGCCGCAAAGCCTCTTCCATGTGCTTACGTTCGGTAATATCTATGCCCAGAGTCAGCACCAGCGGGGAGCCGTCCAGGTCGCTGAAGGGGTAATGAATCAGCTCGTAGACCCGGTCCCCTTCGAACTTGACCCACTCTTCTTTTTTCGGGACCCCGGTCTTCAGGACCTGCAAAGAACTGCACTGCTGGCAGACCTCGGTCCTGCCGAAGACCTCGTAACAGCGCCGGCCCTTAGGGTCGCCATAGTTCTCCCGGAACTGGCGATTGGCAAAGCGTATGGTATAATCTGGAGCCTTCACATAAACCAGGGCGGGCAAGGCCTCCAGCAGGGCATAGAGGCGTTGGTGCTCGGCCGCCAGAGCAGTTTCGGCGCGGCGGCGCTCCTGCACGTCAACTTCCAACTGTTCCTTGGCGGTCTGCACTTCCCCGCGGCGGCTGGCCTCCTCTTCCTTCAAGGCCTTGCCGCTCTGGCGCAAATTATTTTTTGGCGACTTGGTGCCTTGCAAGAGGGGTTTGATGCTGGCCACGCTTACCAGCAGCAGCAAGGAAATGGCTGCGGCTGCGGCAGCATCGGGGACTTCAGGTTTGGCCCCTTCCCACATCAGCAGCCAGAGGCCGTAAAAGCGGCGCACCGCCATGAAGCAGAAGGCCCCGGAGATCAGCAGCCACGCAAACTTACAGCCGGTAATGCGGATCAGCCTCAAGGCCAGAAACGCGGCGGCCAACTGCAGCACCACCGCGAGGCCTTGCAGCAATGCCGAAGCAATCATCTGTTGAACCATGGAGCCCATATAGTTTACAGGTGGAATTTATGATGCCATAGGTTCAAAAATGAATAAAGAAAATAATCTCCATCTTTGCTTTTAAAAATAAGAAGATAAGAGCGGGGTTGGCGCTAACAAAAGCATCCGAATTGTCGCTGACCCCTGCCGCGATTGCGTGGGGGCTGGCCGGGGGAATTAAGTGGCTAGGGATATCCTGGAATATAACTGGAAAAGTTTCAAGAATAGAGTTAATTGGCTGAATGGCTGTTAATTGGCTGAATGGCTTGACAATGGGCCATCTGGGATGTATTATTAAATGCAGTTTAGCATGTCAGACTGAAGGCAGGGCCCGCGAGTCCTGGACATTAATCGGACGGGGATGCTAAAAATCCTTCGCCGGTTTTTTTTTGCCTGACTGCTGTGCGCCCTGCTTTTTTGGCAGGATAAAAACTGCAGCTTCTGCAGGAGGTTTTTCATGAAGGAAACTGGTAAGGTAAAATGGTTTAACGACTCCAAGGGCTACGGCTTCATCTCCCGGGCAAGCGGTCCTGATGTATTCGTGCATCATAGCGCCATCATCGGCGAAGGCTTTCGCTCCCTGGCCGAAGACCAGGAAGTGGAGTTCGAGGTGGTTCAGGGCCCCAAGGGTGCCCAGGCCCAGAACGTGGTTAAACTGTAAGCTGCCAGGCTTGAGGCTCAGAACTCCGGCGGTCCCATGGCCCCGGAGTTCTGGCTTTTAAGGCCTATGAGGTGTGAAGATGGCAAGAAACCGTTATGGCTGGGAAAAACGGGCCAAAGAAATGGCCCGGAAACAGAAAAACGAAGAAAAAATGAAACGCCGCCAGGGAAAAATCACCAACGCACCCGCAGAAGAGGCACCCCAGGCATCTGAAGATAGCTCTCAAATTCCGGATTAGACCATCTAAGCGGTTGAGGAGGAGCAATGAGCATCAAATTGTATGTGGGTAACCTGCCCCACCAAATGACCGAAGAGCAGCTAAGGGGTTTATTTGCGGAAGCTGGTCACGTGGCCTCCGCCAAAATCATCCACGACCGGCAAACGGGCCAGCCCCGGGGCTTCGCATTTGTGGAGATGGAAAGCAAATTAGAAGGCCAAAAAGCGATCTCCATGTTCAACGGCAAAAATATTGAAGGCCGTACCCTGGTGGTCAACGAAGCCAGGCCCCAGCAGAAACGGGGCTTCGGCGGCCGCGGGCGTGATTACCGCTAAGCAACGGAACCTAAGGACCCGGGCTTTTGCCAGGAGGGGAGGGGACTGGGAAGCCCATGTACTCTATTAACTACCCGCCAAAGTAAAACGCCACTGACACGTCATCTCCGGGGGATGGGCATCGGGCGGGGCAAAAAGACACTCCGTCTGAATCCGGGGATCGATCTCCCGGGCGAAGCTCTCGAACTCCCGCCGGTGCATTTCTTTGCAGTGATATTCCTTGAGGCCGCGCTTTAAGCGGGCTTCCTGGGTGGGGCAGGAAGGGACCGAAATCATGACTTCGTCCGGGTTTTCCTCAATCCGGTAGCCCACCAGGATATGCCAAGGCCAGTAGCGCATGGCTTGGACCAGGCCGGTTAACCCCTTCTCGTGGAGATGAAATCTCTTGATCAGGTCCCGGGCGCCCAGGGCCGGGATTTTCCCCCAGACCTTTTCGTTCAGCCGGTCCGCGGTGGCTTCGTCAAATAGTTCCGTGATGTAGAGGTACCAGAAGGAATCCATCACCCGGTAATGCCAGAGCAAAAATTTAATATACTCCCGCAGCGCCGGGGTTTCCAGGCTGTCAATCAGCGAAAGATCCATTTTCCCGCCTTCCTCTCGAGGCGCAGACATCCGCTGCCGCCGCCAGTTGTTTAAAATTGGAGAATATCATGCAACAAAAAAGGGGAGGGGGGCCAGGAAAATTTAGCCCCTGCAATTGCCGACAACAAGAGACGCCGAATAAGTAAGGCCGGGCCAGCCGCCGAAACTTGACTTTTGTTGGTAAGAAATTTAATATTCCTAAACAATAATTTGTGCACAGTCCGGCCATAAAATCTTTATTGATCATGGGGGTGCTTATGTTCTGGCGAGTCGGCATTCCCACCATGCTTCTGGCCTGGCTGCTCCTGGCTGCTCCGGGAGCCGCGGATATCCAGCGCCATACCGACAGCCAGGGCATCATCCATATCAGCAATAAAGGTCCCGCCGCGTCAGCTCAAAAATCCCCAGAAAATCCAGGCAGCACCACCGGGGGCCTGGACCCGGTGAAGCAGCCCGACTTCTCCGCACCCCCCGTGACCGCGGGGGAAAACCACAGCCCCCAGATCCCGACCCCGGTTGCGGCCAGGCCGCAAAACACCGCACAAGTCCCCGGCGGTCCAAACCAGCAGCATGGACTTGCAAGACCGGGAATCACTGTAGTGCCGGAGATGGGGGGCGATGCCGGAGCACTGCCGGTGCAAAAGGCGGCGTTTAGGGGAGAGGAATCCGGGGCCGCGGCAATTGCCCAGCAAATGGCGGTTCCCCGGCAGCCTGAAGCTATCCAGGGAGGCGGTATCCGGCGCTTTCGGGATCGCCACGGCACCCTGCACATCACCAATGTCGCTCCCGGCCCTGAAGATGCCGGTCCCGGAGTGCTGCAGGCGGAGAATAACCCGGATTTCAAGAAAGAATTTCTGGAGGAACTGGCTAACCGGAGCGCAGCCCGGCCCGGGGCCTGGCCCCTGCAAACCGTATCCTGGAATGGGGATGATCCGGACAGCATAGTGCCCCCGGCCCTGACCGCAGCCGCCGGAATCAAGGAATTCACCGCGGTGCCTGGCATCCGGTGCTACCGGGACGGCCGGGGAGTGATCCATATTAGTAATCTGGGGAATGACGCGGGCTCCAAAGCCCTGGCCGGAAAGCAGCCGTCCTCGGTGCAAGCCCGGGCCGGGCCGGAGGAAGGCAGAGCGCCGCCGCCGGAGGGCAGGCCTCCTCCTGTGGCAGGAACCGCAGCCCCTGCGGTTCGGCAAGCCGGGACCCATAAGGGCGAAGCAGCACCCATGCCGCCCACGGCCTTGATATCCGCACCTTTTTGCGGGCCGCAGGCCGCACTTTTGGGGGGCATCCGGCGCTACCGGGACCGGCAGGGGGTCTGGCATGTGGAAACCGCGCCTGCTCCGGGCCTCCCGGGGCCGCCGCTATTGCCCAGTCTCTCGGAACTGGGCCGGAAACTGAGGATGGTCAGTATTAACCCCGAAGCAGCATATGCCGCGGCCTTCAGAAGTCCTGGGACCCTCCCGCGGAGCGTTCCCTCTCCGGGCCGCAATTACGGCGGGATCAGCGTGTCCCGGGACAGCCGGGGCAGGTTGACCATCACCAATGCCCCGCCGGCACTCAACTTGGAGAAAGGTGCGCCAGTGATGGAGGCCCGGGCCCAGTTGGAACCGATCATTCAGGAAGCTGGCAGGACTTACGCCCTGCCGCCCTCCCTGATTCGGGCCGTGATCAAGGCGGAGTCGAACTTCGCGTCCTGGGCCGTGTCCCCCAAAGGGGCCATGGGGCTGATGCAATTGATGCCCGGGACCGCGACCTTCCTGGGAGTGCAGGAACCCTTTAACCCCAGGGAGAATATCTTCGGCGGTTGTCGCTACTTGCGGCTTCTGATCGATGCCTTCGGAGGCTCTCTGCCCCTGGCCCTGGCGGGTTATAATGCCGGTTTCCAGCGGGTGGTGGATTGCGGTTACCGGGTGCCAGACATCAAGGAGACCCGGGATTTCCTGACCCAGGTAATGGGGTATTATCTGGCTGAAGAGAAAAAAGGCCTGCTGCCCCGAATCTGAAGAAGGTGCGGGGAGCGTTAACTGTTCTGAGGAATTAAATCAAGGGCGGGCCCCGGATCTTTGACCGCCGGGAGCCCGCCCTTGTCGTTCCAGACCGCGGGCCGCGGTCCGGCCTGCCGGTTATATCAAGTTCGCTTTTGCCTGCAACAAATCCTAAAGACCGGCGTGCATCGGCGGCTTATATTTTACCGCCGCTAAACGCAGATGAACGCCGCTGATTCTGCCGGTTTGTTACATGGCGATATGAATTTGGCGTTATTTCTTCTCTGGATGTGCCTCTTTCTTGCACATCTCTTCATGCCACCGTTTCAGGGCCAGGATAAATTTTCCCTGCTGGATCGGGGTCAGGAGCTGCAATTCCTCCTGGCGCTGAGCCTTGAAGGTTTCAAAGAGCTTGGCATGATCGCTGCTGATGGAAGCGGCCAAATCTTTGATCTTGGGTTCATCAGGCTTGGGAGCGGCCAGGGCCTGTTCCAGGGCGCTTTCGTCTTTCTTGATCCGGTTGATGAGCTCTTCCCGGCTCTGGGCGTATCTGGCATCCACTGCCTGGAATTCTTTGGCTTTCTCCGGAGTGAGGTTCAACTCTTTAACTATCTTTTCATTGGGCCCGCCCTTCTCCTGGGCCAGGACCGGGATGGCGGCAAGGAGTGCCGCCGCCAAGAAAAATGATAACCCTGCCAGCAAGAAATGCACTTTCCCACGCATGTTGTTTCTCCTTCGGGAATAATGGTCTACATCCTTTTTCTGGCCCCTACAGGCCTGGCCTTAACCGGAATTTTAACCAAGATAGGAAACGGCCTAGTGGCCGTGCTTAGTTAGCGATGGCCGCTGCCAGCCCCACCGCGGCCGCCGCTGCTACCGCCGCCCCCACCGGGACGGCCACCGCCGCCAATGGGGCCGCCTCTGCCACGAGTGCCGACGCCCCCGCCGCGAGTGCCGGTGCCCCCGCCCCGGTAATAGTGCCCGCCGTAGTGATGGCGCGGATAGACATAGGGACTGTAGTAGTAACCCGATGGATAGTAGTAATAATCATAGTAATAGTATGGGTAGGAGTAATCATAGGGATAATAGTAGTCAGAGCCGTAGGTGTCGTAGCCCACGTAGCCATAGGGTGCGCACGCAGACAGGGGGAGGAGCAGACAAAACGGGAGCAATCGCAGGCTCCGCCAGGCCCTGTGCTGCCAGCCTTGAGCAGTCACTATTCCCGGCCGGAGGGACTCGTTCCGCCCGCAGCCGCTAGACTTTCTCATCATGATTTACACCCCCGCCAGGGAGATCACGTAGCTAATTAGAAGTTAAGGCCTTCTTGGAGATTTGCAAGCCGGGGCGATGCAGGCCGGGGGAGGGGCAGAAGCGAAGGCGTTTAGCCGCAGTTAATTATTGCTCGCGGGTGGCGGTGATAACGCCGGTCCACTAAATTTGTGGCTTAAAAAGGGAACCTGGTATTACACCGGTAGGATGATTTCCTGCAGGTGGGGGTCCTGCAAGAGATGGGGGCCGGTCCCCGCGAAGGTGATTCCCCCTTTCTCCAAAATATAGGCCTTCTCGGCCACGTTCAACACCCGCTGCATGATTTGCCCCGAAATCAGCAAGGTGATGCCGCTTTGCCGCAGGTCCCGGAAAGAGTCGCAAAACCTTTGCACCAGCTTGGGGCTCAAGCCCATGAAGGGTTCGTCCAGCATGAGGAGACGGGGCGCGGACATGAGCCCCCGGCCCAGGGTGACCATGCGTTGCTGGCCGCCGCTTAAGATACCGGCCGGGGAATGCAGCCGGTCCCGGAGTTCCGGAAAGATGTGGCACACCTTATCCAGATTGGCCTTAAGCTGCCGGCGCACCAGATAGGCCCCCACTTCCAGGTTTTCCAAGACGCTCATCCCCGGAAAGACGCGCATCCCCTCCGGCACATAGACCGCACCCCGCCGCACCATTTCCCAGGCAGGCAAGGTTTCCACGGTCTCCCCGGCGAAGATAATGCGCCCGGTCACCGGCCGCTGCAAGCCCTCCAGAGCCTTGAGCAGGGTGGATTTGCCGGCGCCTTCGATGCCGATGATGGCCACGATCTGATGGGGCAGGAAGGAAAAGTTCAAATCCGTCAGCACCCGTTGCCCCTGCAGAAAGACCGAGAGGTTCTGGGCTTCGAGAAGGGGCTGGGGGGGCGCGTCCGTGGACATCAGGCGCCTCCGTTGTTGGCGTTGGAGCAATACCGGGTACCCAGGTAGGCCGAAATCACTTCCGGGTGGCGGATCAAATCCGCCGGCGGTCCCTGGGCGATGATCTCCCCATGGTCCAGGGCCAGGACCCGGTCGGTCACCGCCTCCAGGAGGGTAAACAGGTGGTCGGTGAGCAGCAGCGTCAGCCCCTGATCCCGCAATTTGAGCAGCCCTGCGGCCAGACGGTTCAGAGCCGCCTGGCTGAAGCCGGCCGCGATTTCGTCCAGGAGCAACAGCCGGGGCCGGGTGGCCAGGGCCCGGGCCAATTCCACCAGACGTTGCTGGGGCAAGGGCAATTCCCGGACCGGGGTCTGCCCCTTATCCATCAGTCCCACCAGGGAGAGGCAATACGCGGCCTCTTCCTGGGCCTCGGGAAGAGGAGGGTGCTCCTGGCGCAACCAGGCCCCCATGAGGACGTTCTCCAGGGCGCACATTTCCGGAAAGATTTGCGGGGATTGGAAAGTCCTGGCCAGACCGGCGCGGCTCAGGCGCTCCGGGGGCCAGGTATTTGTTTCTTGACCCAAAAAGATCACGCTGCCGGCCGCGGGTTTCTGCCAACCGCTGATGATATTAAACAGAGTGGTTTTGCCGGCGCCGTTGGGGCCGATGAGGCCCAGAATCTCGCCTACCTCCAGGCAAAAAGAGATACCCCGGAGAATGGTGCGGTCTCCGAAGAATTTCTTGTTCTGCCTCAGTTCTAGACAGACTTGGGCGGCGCTGGCAGCCATGCGGCAATTCCCTTGGGAAAAAAGAAAATCGTCAGAATGATGACCAATCCGTACAGCGCGGAGTGGCCCATGGGGAATAACGGCATCAGGAAGAGCTGCTCCAAAGGATAGAGGATGAGCGCTCCCAGGACCGGGCCGAAGACCATGGTGGAGCCGCCGAAGATGCTGAAAACCAGCGGCAGGACCGACAGGTGCAGGTTAAAGACCAGGGCCGGCTCCACCAGACCCATGATATGGGCATAAAGCGCGCCGGCGATCCCCGCCAGATAAGAGCTGAGCATCAGGGCCTTGGCCCTTTCCCGGTTGCTGTCGATACCGAGGGCGGCCGCGGCGGTTTCGTTTTCCCGGATGACCCGTAAAGTCCAGCCCCACCTGGAGCGGATGCACTTCCAGTGGAGCAGCAGGGCCAGCAGCATAATACCCAGCAACAGGTAATATTGGGCCGTGACATTCAAGCCGAAATCCATCTCCACCCCCCCTATGGTCAAGGTAGGCAGGCGGTCCAGGCCCACGATGCCCATGGAGCCGTAGGTGAGTTGGTCCCAATTGTCCACGATGGTTTTGGGAATCTCCACGGCCGCCAAAGACGCCAAGCCCAGATAGACGCCCCGGAGCCGCCGGAAACCGAGACTCCAGAAAACCGCGAAAACGACGGCGGCCAAGGCCCCCAAAGGCATGGTGCACAGGGGCGACCAGTGGTAATGGTGGTTGAGAAGAGCCGAAGCATAGGCCCCCAGCCCGAAAAAAGCCGTGTGCCCCAGGGAAATAGCCCCGGAAAGGGCATAAATGTTCCAGGCCAGGGCCAGGATGGCATAAAGACAGGTCATCCCCAGCACCTGGTGGAACTGCACTTGATTCCGGAAGATGAGGGGCCAGACGGCCAGAAGTAGAACCCCGGCCGCGGCTGCAAGCTGTGAAGAATTAATTTTACCCATGAAATTTGGCAGACGGGTCGTTTTAATCAAAACGGCTGTGACTCAACCTTCTTTCTTTAAGGAAAATCCCTGCGGCCGGAAATAGAGCAGCAGGAGGAGAAGCACGGCGCTGACCAGTTCCCGCCACCTGCTGCCCAGGGCAAAGATGGTGGCCGATTGCGTCAGGCCCAGAAGCCAGCCCCCCAAGAGGATGTTCCGGATCCGGCCCAGGCCCGCAAAGATGGTGACGACGATGGCAATCATGGTCGCTTCCACACCGGCTGCCGGATAGAGGTACATATTTTGGGCAAAGAGCGGGCCGGCCAGACCGATGAGCAGCCCCCCCAGGCCAAACGCGGCCAGAGACAGACGCTGGACATTGATTCCAGCCATCTGGGCTGCTTCCCGGTCCTGGATGGTGGCCCGCAGGGCCTTGCCCAAAAAGGTGCCTTGCAGCAACAGGTGGACCGCGCCGGTGACCAGAAGGGCCAGAACAATCAGCACTCCTTGATGCAGAGGAAAGCTGAAGTTCAGCCAGGGCACGTTCACCATGGGCCAGGCCGGGGTCATCAGGCGATAGTCCGCGGAAAACCAGGCAAGAAAGAGATTTTGCAGCAATAAAGCCAGCCCCAGGGTCACTATCAAGGTGTTTAAGCCGTAGGGCTCCGGCAGCCGCCGCAGCAAGTAGTTCAAGGGAATCGTCACCCACACCAGGACCAGAGAGCAGATCAGCAGGATAAAGACAAAGGGAACCTGGAAATAATGCCACAGGACAAAGGCCAGGTAGCCAGAGAGCAGGATCATCTCCCCGTGGGCCAGGTTGAAAGCCCGGGCGATGCCCAGGATCAAAGAAAAGCCCAGGGCGATGAGGGCATAAAAGGAACCCAGGGAAAGCCCGGTAAAGATAACGGGGGTGCCTACCCACATGGGTCACAAGCTCCTTGAGAAAGCGGCTGACTTCCTGGCGGGACAGGTCGAATCACCGGCAGAGCGGGGGATAAAAGCCGCAGGTGCGGCCATGCTGTCAGGTCCTCCAGATTCCCCCGTCAGCGCGCCGCCAGGCTGAAATCCACCCGGCCCCTAGCCCGCTCCGGGGGATAGACCACCACCAGCCGCTGCTTTTGAATCTGGACGATTACCTGTTGATAATACCGGGGATCGCCATGCGCGTCAAAGGCCAGCCTCTCCATGGGCAACTGCAGGTCCAGGTGGGCCAGGGCCCGGCTGACGGCCTCGCCGGTGAGCTGCCCCGCGCCTTGGAGAACCTGTTCTATGGCGGCCAACAGGGCCCGGGCGGAGGTGTAACCGTGCATGGTGGTAGTGTTGGGCTCTTTGCGGAATTTTTTCCGAAACCCGGCCACAAAGGCCTGGGACGCTTTTTCGGTCCCGGGCCGAGTGATGCCGGGGTCCCAGGCGCAGGCGCCAAAAAGTCCTTCAGAGGCTGGTCCCACTTCGTCGATAAAACTCTGGTAGGCCACTCCCCAAGGGGCGATAAAGGCTTTGAGCCCCAGGGGCCGCTCCCGCAACTGCCGCACCAGAATCAGGTTGTCCGCATAAAAGCCGCCGCTGATCAGAGCCTCCACCCTAGCCGGAGGCAATTTCAGGAGAAATACGGAGAAATCCGGGGAGCCGGGGCGAAACTTATCTTCCAGCACCACTTCACTACCCGCTTGCCGCAGATGGGCCTGGACACTATCCGAAAATTCGCTGGACCCCGGAGTAGCTGCATGCAATATAGCCACCCGCCTGGTCTTCAAGGTCTGGGTGAGAAAGCGGCATAGGGGCTCCACCACGCCTTCCAGGCGGGAAACGCGGAAAAAGTAGGGGTTTTTATTGCCGGCAATGGACTGCTGGAGGCTGGCCGAAGCCACGTAAGGCACCCGGTTCCTGGCAGCCTGCTGGCTGATGGGTCCTACCAGAGAATCTACATAACCTCCCACCAAACCCGTAACTTTTTGCCGGAAGATCAAGTCCTGGGCCTGGTTGACCGCCACCTCCGGCTTGCTCTGATCATCCCTGCTGATGAGTTCCACCGGGCGCCCCGCCACTCCGCCCCGGGCGTTGGCCTCCTCCACCGCGTAGAGGATGCCCTGGTGAATTTCCTGGCCAGGTTTGGCCAGATGGCCGGAAAGGGGGTCGATCTCCCCCAGCCGGATTTTCTCAGCCGCTGCCAGGGGCAAGGTTGTCCCCAAGATGAAAAGGGCCAGGAGGCAGGCAATCTTCCGGAGCCAGACGCCTGCAAGGGATATGTTCGGCTTCATAAGAATGCTGTCCCTGGACTGGCCTGTAATTTGCCGGCTTCCCGCAGCCTGGCAAGGACCAAACCTTTTTCAGCATATAATCAGACGCCGGACAATCCAAAGAAATTTTGCATTATTTCCTCTGTTTAAGTTCACAATCTAGGCCATCCCCAACTTTTATGGAAAGAGATTGACCCCATGTAGGTTGCGCTAAAGGTAACTACAAATAACCCCTGTAACTCTGGGGACTGAGGGCCAAGTGCAAGGGATTATCAGGCTCTGAGTCAGTAGTAAGGCTTGTTCCTGGTCCGGGGAAAAAACTTGGTGCGCCGCGGCAGAGGGGAGACGGCGCATGAGAACTTATGGCGGAACACCGCAATACTACTTGGTACTTTCCTGATTTTCGCGTCAAACTAGCGAAAACCAGCATTTTTAAATTATCAAAAAGATCTTATTTCCCCAAATTATCAATGACTAACGAGCATTTCGACCGATTGTCAAAAAAATTGGTTTATGGCAGTTTTCTCTTAAATTAACTGTTGCACGAGGCAACGGTTATACCCTAATATGTTTGGCGGTGATTGTCCCCAAATGGGGTCATGATTATTAACTGTTATATTTTCATTATTTTCTAACCACTTCCCAATAAAATCAGGAGAGTATATGAAGGAGAAGAAGCATCGGCATTTGCCGGACCATTTTGGCATGGTCTCCCGCCGGGATTTCTTGAAGTTCTGTGCGGTGGCGGCAGCCGGCATGGGACTGCCCCTGGGCTCGGGACTCAAGATCGCGGAGGCGGTGGCAAACCTCAAGAAGCCACCGGTCATCTGGCTCTCAGGTCAGGAGTGTACCGGCTGCTCCGAAACCCTACTCCGTTCCACTCACCCTACCGTGGAAAAGCTCATTCTCGATCTCATCTCCCTAGATTACCATGAGACCCTGAGCACGCCATCGGGTGAATTGGCGGAAGCGGCCAGAAAGAAATCCATTGCGGAAAACAAAGGCAAATTCATCCTGGTGGTGGACGGCTCCATTCCCACCAAGGATGGCGGCATTTACTGCCAGGTCGGCGGCAAGCCGGTGCTGCAAATTTTAAGAGAGACTGCACCCAAGGCCATGGCCGTGATCAGCATCGGCTCCTGCGCTTCTTGGGGCGGCATCCCCTCGGCTTCTCCCAACCCCACCGGGGCAGTATCCACTCAGGAAGCCCTGGGGGATAAATTCAAGGTGATCAACATCCCCGGCTGCCCGCCGAATCCCTATAATTTCCTGTCTACCGTGCTCTATGTCCTGACCTTCAAGAAGCTGCCGGACCTGGACGACAAAGCCCGGCCCAAGTTTGCCTACCGCCGTCTCATCCACGAGGGCTGCGAGCGCCGGGCCCATTTCGACGCCGGCCGCTTTGTCCTGGAATTCGGCGACGAAGGCCACCGCCGGGGCTGGTGCCTTTTTAAAATGGGCTGCAAGGGGCCGGAGACCTTTAACAACTGCCCTGAACAGCTCTTTGGGGATGTCGGCCCCCGGAGCTGGCCGGTGGGCACCGGCTGCCCTTGCTTCGGTTGCTCCGAGAAAGGCGTGGGCTTTACCAAGGCTATCCCGGAACAGGCCAACCTGAAGTATTTCACCCCCGCGGGCGTGCCCTTTCAAGGGACTGAGGGCGTCAAGCCGGGAGGCGGAGCCCTTTGTCTGACCCCTTCCACTGCTTATCCTCCCATATCAGTCCCGGAAGGACACGGGGCCACCACTGCCGCCGTGGCGGTAGCCGCAGGTTTAGCCGGCGCGGCCGCGGGTGCGGGTGCGGTCGCCGCCATGAAAATTGGTAAAAAAGAATCGCCCGAAGGCGCTGAGACCAAGAAGGAATAGCCTATGGGACTCAACCGTAGAGATTTTCTAAAAGCTGCCGCGGGCGGTGGTCTGGCGCTGGCGTCAAACTTGAGCCCCGCGCCGGTCCTGGCCCGGGCGACGGTGACGCGTCTTCCCGACGCCTTGGGTATTCTTTACGACGCCACGCTGTGTATCGGTTGCAAGGCCTGCATGGCCGCGTGCAAGAAATTCAATAATCTGCCGCCGGATCTTTGCACTCCCAACAGCCTTTGGGACGATCCCGTGGATCTGTCCGCCAAGACCGTGAATATCGTCAAGCTTTATAAAAACGGCACGGGCCTGGCCAAGGACCAGGAGATCAACGGCTACTCCTTTGTCAGGCGCTTTTGCATGCACTGCGTTGATCCTTCCTGCGTCTCCGCCTGCCCGGTGTCGGCCCTTACCAAAGACCCGAAAACCGGCGTGGTCCACTATAACAAAGATAACTGCATCGGCTGCCGGTACTGTCAGGTGGCCTGTCCTTATTTGATTCCCAAATTTCAGTGGGATCAGGCCTTCCCTCAGATCGTCAAGTGCCAGCTCTGCGACCATCGCATCGCCCAGGGGAGTTATTCTGCCTGCTGCGAGTTCTGCCCCACCGGCGCCTCCATTTTCGGCAACGTCCAGGACCTCCGGAAAGAGGCCAGAAGGCGCCTGTCCCTCAAGCCGGGGACATTCGCCGAATACCCTTTGCAGCGGGTGGATTCGCACCACAAAGTCAGCCGCCAGGTAACCCCTTATCTGAATCATGTCTACGGGGAAACGGAAGGCGGCGGCGCCCAGGTATTGATGCTGGCCAACGTGCCCTTCAACAAACTGGGTTTGCCCCAATTGCCGCCAACCTCTCAGGCCAGCCACGCCGAGACTCTGTATCATACCCTTTATAAGGGCATGATCGTTCCCTATGTTGTCCTAGGCGGCCTCTTTTACATTATCTATAAAAACACTACCGGCCATGAGTTGCCCTAAACTGGGGAGACGACGATGACTGAATTTGATAGATCTGCAAGTAATAGAACGGTCAGCAAGTCGGCCCTGGCCGCGGCGCAGGCCCGTTCCCAGCACGAATGGCGACCGGTAGGCGGCAACCTGATCACCAAGCCGTTTCTGGTCCTGGCGGCCCTGGCCATAATCGGTATTATTCTTATGCTTTATCGATACGCCGCGGGCCTGGGTGCGGTCACTAACCTGAGTGACGGCTATCCCTGGGGCATCTGGATCACTTACGATGTCCTGGTGGGCACCGCCCTGGGCTGTGGTGGTTACGCCACGGCCATCCTGGTCTATGCCTTTAACCGCTGGGAGTACCATCCGGTGGTGCGGTCCGCGGTGCTCACCAGCGTTTTCGGTTACAGCCTGGCGGGCCTGGCCATTTTCCTGGATATCGGGCGCTACTGGAACGGCTATAAACTTTTCCTGCCCTGGACGGTCAATTTCAACTCCGTCCTGGTGGAAGTGGCCCTGTGCATCGCCGCCTATGTGGTGGTGCTGTGGATTGAACTGCTGCCCACCATCCTGGAAAAATACCCCGAGAATAAAAAGGCCGCACTCTGGCTCCATCGTCTGGAGCGTTGGCTGCCGGTTATCGCCGCGGTGGGCATCCTGCTGCCCACCATGCATCAGTCCTCCCTGGGGACCTTGATGATTATCGCCGGCTATAAGCTCTCACCTATCTGGCAGACCGGCCTGTTGCCCTTCTTTTTTCTGATTTCGGCCATCACTATGGGGTTTGCGGTGACCGTCTTCGAATCCGTACTCTCCTCCATGGCCTTCAAGCGGCCCTTTGAGACCCCCATGCTGGGGCGCATCTCCGTGGGCATGGCCTGGCTCATCGTTGTCTACCTGGTGGTCCGTTTTGCCGACCTCCTCTTCCGGGGCGCCCCGGTCTTCACCAGCGGTTTCCAGAGCGTCATGTTCATCCTGGAAACCCTCCTGTTCTTGGTGCCAGTGCTGTTGCTGGTGAGCCCGGGCCTACGCCAGGACCTCCGCTTTCTCTTCCTGGCAGCCATCTCCATGCTTTTGGCGGGATCCCTTTACCGTTTTAATGCGTTTCTCATCGGCTATAACCCCGGGGCCAACTGGAGCTATTTCCCGTCCCCCGGAGAAATTTTCATCACCTTGGGAATCATAGCCATCGAGCTCATGGCCTATCTCTATTTTGTCAAGAGATTCCCGGTGCTGCCCACTGAGCATGCCTAATATTGCCTTTAAGGAGAGGTAAAACATGGCCAAAAGAATTACCATCGACCCCATTACCCGGATCGAAGGACATTTACGCATAGACTGTGAAATCGACGGCGGCAAGGTCACCAATGCCTGGTCGTCGGGACAGATGTGGCGCGGCATCGAGGTCATTCTCCAAGGACGCGACCCCCGGGATGCTCCTACCTTCACCCAGCGGATCTGCGGCGTCTGTACCACGGTGCACGCCCTGACCTCGGTGCGGGCGGTGGAAAACGCCCTAAAGATGGAGGTGCCCCTCAACGCCCAGTATATCCGCAACCTCATCATGGCCGCCCACGGCGTCCACGACCATATTGTCCATTTCTACATCCTCTCGGCCCTGGACTGGGTGGATATCACTTCGGCCCTCAAAGCCGACCCCAAAAAAGCGGCCCAACTGGGAGAAAGCCTCTCTTCCTGGACTCAGAACGATCATAAGATAATGAAGGCGGTCCAGGACAAGCTCAAGGCCATCGTCGCCTCGGGCCAGTTGGGCATCTTCGCCAACGGCTATTGGGGCCATCCGGCCATGAAGCTGCCCCCGGAGGTCAACCTGCTGGCCGTAGCCCATTACCTCCAGTCCCTGGAGGCCCAGCGCAAGGCCAACATGATCGTCTCCATCCTGGGGAGTAAAACCCCCCACGTCCAAAACCTGGTGCCGGGCGGCGTCTCCACGGCCATCAACCTGGATTCTCCTTCGGCCCTCAACCTGGAGCGGCTGTATTACATCAAGACCCTGATTGATGAAGTGGGCGATTTCGTCAAAAACGTCTATGTGCCGGACGTCTGTGCGGTGGGCGCCATGTACGCCGACTGGACTAAGTACGGGGCCGGGGTTACCAACTACCTGTCGGTGCCCGATATGCCCATGGACACCAAGGGCACGGTCTTCAGCCTCCCCGGCGGCTATATCCAGAACGCCGACCTGAAGACCTTCAAACCCATCACTTCTTATCATGACGATTATTTCAAGGAAGGCGTCAAGGAGTCCATCAAGCATTCCTGGTATAAGGGAGACTGGACCAAGCATCCCTATGACGAAGCTACCGAGCCCAATTACACGGGCTTTAAGGACGCTGGCAAATATTCCTGGGTCAAGGCCCCCAGCTTCTACGACAAGCCGGCCCAGGTGGGGCCTTTGGCCAATGTCCTCTGCATGTTCGCCGCGGGTCATGCGCCCACCAAGAAGTATGCCACTTTGGTCCTGGCCACGGTCAGCAAACTGGCGGGGGCCAAGGTGGGGCCGGAAATCCTCCATTCCACCATCGGCCGGCACGCGGCCAGGGCCATCCGCTGCGCGGTGCTCTATGACGAACTGAACACCCAGTGGACTGCCCTGATGAACAACATCGCCAAGGGCGATCTCGCTATCTGCAGCCATTACCCCATGACCCCGGGGGAAAGCCGGGGCTTCGGCTTCCACGAAGCGCCCCGGGGAGTCCTGTCCCATTGGGTGGTGATCGACTCCAATAAGATCAAGAACTACCAGTGCGTAGTGCCATCCACCTGGAACGCCGGTCCCCGCAACCAGAGCGACGCCCAGGGTCCCTACGAGGCCTCCCTGGTGGGCAACCCCATTGCCGACCCCGAAAGGCCCCTGGAGGCGGTGCGCACCGTCCACTCCTTCGATCCCTGCCTGGCCTGCGCCATCCACCTGACCGACGCGCAGGGCCGTCCCCTCACCCAGGTGAAAGTCTTATAACCCTGCAAACCCCGAGGGGGCGAACCCGGTGTTCGCCCCCTGGCCAGGGCCTGGAGGGAAAAGATTTTTCACCACTAAGACGCAAAGATACCAAGAAGCACTAAGCAAAGGCTTTATGGTTTGGCGCGGCGGCGCCAAACCATAATTTTATTTCCTGGTGAACCATGGTGCCTTTATGGTGAAATTATTGAAAGAAATATGATAAGTTCCGCAGGGGAGGCTGAGACGTTGGAGAAGAAGATCACCGTGGTCGGGCTCGGTAACATCCTGATGCAGGATGAAGGCGCGGGCGTGCACGCGGTGCGGGCCCTGGAGGCGGGCTTTGAGCTGCCCCCGGAATTGGTGGTGCTGGACGGCGGCACCATCGGCCTGGACCTCCTGGCCTACATTGAGAACCAGGACCGGGCCATGTTTGTGGATGCGGTGAATTTCGGCAAGGAGCCCGGCTATATCGGCGTTCTGGAGAACCAGGAGATTCCGGCCCTGTTCGCCACCAAGGATTCCCTCCACCACCTGGGATTGATGGATGTCCTGGCCGCGGCCCAACTCCTGGAAGTCACGCCCCGGGAGACCTGCCTCATCGGCATCCAGCCCTCGAGCCTGGAAACCGGCCTGGAACTCTCCCCCTTGCTGCGCGGCAAAATGGGACTGCTCCTGGAGCAGATTATCGCCAAGTTAAAGGCCTGGGGCCTGACGGTAACGCCCCGGCCTGACTCCCGGCAGCTTTAGCCATCCCTAATACCGAGTTGCAATATAACCGCAATTTTTTGTAGGGGCGGACCCGTGTGTCCGCCCTGGCGGCTGCAAATACCCCTGCGCAAATTCCATGATCATATTTATTTTTTGACCGAAGGATTGCGTTTTTGCGACCGTCCCGGGGGCACACATGGGTGCCCCCCTACAAACCCACGCCGTTGGAATGCAACTCGGTATCAATACCTGGGTGTTTACTGAGGTGGATCGCTAAGCCGAAGCCTCCGGAGTGTTGACTTTGGCAAAATTCATGCTTACTCAAAAACCCAGCAATTCGGGAATAGGTTGAAAAATTCGCTTGCAAAGACAGAGCCTTGGCGAGTATCACCTTGGTTGCTGCTAACCTAAAATCATTATGGCCCATACGGTTTTGGAATTGTTGAAGGCGCTGCCCCGCACCAATTGCGGGGAGTGCGGCCAAGGCACCTGCATGGCCTTTGCCACCCAGGTCATTAAGGAAGGGGCGAATCTGTCCCGGTGCCCCTATCTGTCGGCAGCCGCGCCGGAGCTGGCCGCGGCCATCAGCCGCCAGCAGGAGAAGGGCGAAGGACGCCGCCGGGAATCCCTGGCCATCTCCCTGGAGGTGATGCACGCCAAGATGGCCGACCTGGATTTTCAGAACCTGGCCGGGGGCTTGGGCGCGGTCTATGGGGCAGAGAACGGCCGGCCTTACCTGCAATTTGCCTATTTCGGACAAGCGATCACGGTCTTCAAAGACGAAGTCCGTTATTCCCCTGGCGCCGCGTCGAACCCCTGGGATGCCATCTTGCTCTACAACTACATCGCCTCCCGGGGGCAGGCATTGCCCACGGGCGCTTGGATCACCTATCAGAGCCTGCCCAACTCCGTGTCCAAGGCCAAGACTTTAGCCCGCCTGGAGAAGGAACTGGCCTCGCATTTTGCCGGCCGCAAAAGCCAGCTGCAACACCGGGCCGCGGCCCTGGGTGGGGAGCCAACCCAGGCCGCGGAAGACGCCGATTTTCAGGGGATTTTCCGGCCCCTGCCCCGGGTGCCGGTGCTCCTGCTCTTTTGGGATGCCGAGCCGGAGGAGAACTTCCAGGCCCAGGTCCACTTCCTCTTCGACTCCACCGTCATGGATTTCCTGGACCTGGAATCCCTGCTGTTTTTGGTGGAGCAATTGATCGACCGGTTGCTGGGTGAAGAGACGGCTAATTAATAACCTAGCCGCATTACCAATGCGGCCGCCAGGAGAGAGGGGATGAAAACGGTTATTATCAACCTGGTATTACTGCTCTGGTTGGCTCTGCCTGCTGCCGCCCAAACCTCGGCTTATGGGCTGCCGGCCGGGGCCCAGGTGATTGAAACCCAAGGTATTAATTCCCCCCGGCATCCCGGCCGCGCCCTGATCCTGTGGATGTTAAACCCCATCAAGGTGCCCCGGGACAACCCCGCTGAGCCCTATTCCTGCCCGGAATATACCCGGGGCAGTTACTATCGAGGCCCCACCCGGGTGTCCCTGGTGGACACCGTGTCCCACCGCCTCATCAATACCGTGAGAATCATTCCCGAATACCAGGAGGGCTCGGACTCCTTCGACATCCCCTATCAAATCCGGCAAGGCCTGTATTACCACGTGGAAGGGGTGCCCCAAGGCCAGGAAGGCAAGCCCGCCATTATGTGGCTCCAAGACTATAACGGCGATGGCCGCGCCTGGGAATTTGCCCTGTTCGACGCCGTTGCCTGTATGGGGCTGCCCACCACCCTGATCGGCTACAGCGAATTCCAGGACCGGGTGATCCAATATCCGGTGGAGCTCACCACGGTTTCCGGAGATAAATCATCCACGGCCACGGTCTTTTGGGTGGATTATCTCTTCAGCAAGAAGCCGCAGCGGCCGGGATTCTGGCGCTATCGCGTGGATTACCGGGGTAGGGCAGGTTCTCTGGATGCCTACGAGGTCCGCTACCTGCCCAAGGAAGAAAGGTTTCAGGCCCGGCTGGTATCCAGCGGTGATGGCCCATGAGGGGAGCGTAGGTGCCTATAGCTGGCCTGCGGTGCAGCCGGGGCCGATTTCCCCGGGCTGCTTCTTCTCGTAAATTAGCCCAGTTCCTAGTTAGAGAGCAAATTCATCTCCTTGCCACGTGTGCAAAAAATTAGGGGCCGCCCAATCAGCGGCCCCAGCTTATTTTTTTCCACAACGGCAAGCCTGGAAATAATTGGTGGCGGGGCGCAGAATCGAACTGCGGACACGCGGATTTTCAGTCCTTTTCAAACTCCTCTCCGGGATTTCACGGGATAGCTAATGATATAATAATATTAATGGCTTATTCTGGCTTTCCCATTTCGGGACGACCGGGGAAAACCCAGGATTTTGGGGGTTAATTTTAGGCATTTGCTAGCCAAACGCTAGCCAAATATTTCCCCCTAAAAGCCGCGCACCCCTCATTACGCGTGGCTTTGTTTTTTCCCATTTTCTTTAAATTATTTCTGCAAATGCTAGCCAAATTTCATAGCCAATTTCCCCGGACCCGGCAAGACGCTTTGTCTTTATAAATCTTGAAAATTACATTGAATACTTGTATCGTTTAAAATACATGCATAAGAATTTGGAAACCTTAGATTAGAGGGGACCCATGCCCATCTCCATCCGTTTACCTGAGGATATCGACAAGCGCCTGGAATTTTTAGCGCGACAGACTGGCCGTACCAAGGCATTTTATATCCGGGAGGCTCTTAATGAAAAGATTGACGACCTTGAGGACTATTACCTCGCTGCCGACGTCCTGGAGCGCATCCGCAAGGGGGAAGAGGCCGCTTATTCCTCTGCCGAGGTGAGAAAAGATCTTGGCCTGGACGATTGAGTATTCAAATACCGCCAGGCAGCAATTGCGGAAGTTAGACAGGCAGACGGCCAGGCGAATTCTTGATTTCACCGATGGTCGTCTTTCTATCCGTGAAGACCCTCGGGATTTGGGTAAGGCCCTCAGCGGTCCCCTGGGAACGTTTTGGAGCTATAGGGTTGGAGACTTTCGATTGATCTGCGATATTCAGGATAATGACTCACGTATCCTGGTCTTGCGCCTTGGAAAACGCTCAGAGATATATCGCTAACACAATGAAGTACATGGCTATCTCCTATGAAAAAGCCATCCTTATCCCGGGAAGCGGTTATTAATGTTTTGCGCCAGACCCTGCCCCATTTGCGGCGGCGCTTCGGAGTGGTGCGCATAACCCTTTACGGCTCCTTTGCCAGAGACCTGACCAATGCGGACAGCGACATCGACCTGCTGGTGGAACTTTCCCGCCCTTGGGGTTGCAATTCGTGGCTTTGGTACAGTATCTCGAACGGAAGCTTGGGCGAAAAGTGGATTTGGCAACCTTTGAAACATTAAGGCGCAGCATGAACTCGCCGCGACATCGTGACATCGCAGTGAGCATTCAGGATTCAATGACAGATGTCCAGGAAGAGGCGCGATAAGTAATATCTGGCCGACCTGGTGGAAGCGGCTATATGCGTGATCACCTGGCAGATTGGCGAAGAAATGCGCAAGCAGGGGATCACCAAAATCCAAATGGCCGAGCGAATGATGGAAACTCTGCAACGCGCTGCCGCCCTTGTCGGCCGAGAGCTTCGGCTTGAATTGGTTTAGTTAAAGGTTATCGTTGAATTTTCAGATGGAGAATGAATGTTACCAAAGCTTACTCCTGAAGAATTAGCCAGAATCAGGCTACTTATGGGATTTGACTCTAGGCGCAAGTTGGCTGAAGCTTTAAACGTTTCCCCGCGAACCATTGAATCTTGGGAGCAGGGACTTAACCCTATCCCCGGGTGGCTTAGGATAGCACTTTGGGGTGCAAGTATTACTTCCCGCTTCAGGGGAGGCTATAGTGCAGGCACAATATATTCGCTTACCGAGTTGCCTTTTAAGTTAGGATTAACCCATGACACAATTTCTGAAGCCGTCTCGCTTGGAACATTGTCTGTTCGATCCATATTCGCAGAGTTTGAGGTTGATTACGATTCTTTGATTAATTTTTATATTTTTTTCATGCAAAGTTATGAAGGTCGCATGCTTACAGCAATTGACCGTCTCTCATTAATTGCAGAGCCTGACGCGGCCGAAGATTTTCCAAATAATTATCAAACTTACCATATCTTAATCTCACTTGCATACACACTTCCGGGAATATTAGGGTCATTTCCGCCAGAATTATTGCAAAAAGTCAGTCAGTCAATTAATAACCATATTTTCAAAGCTACTTTCTTGCTGGAACGGATCTCGCCTGAAGTCCTACTTGGATTCAGTGGGGCAGATCAAGGTAAAATTATTGATAATGCTACCAAGAGATTGGCTGCATCTCTTGCACGCCGGATGTTACTTGTTTTTTCGGAAGGAGAAGAAGTCGAAGCAGAACAGGAACGAGTCGTCCAATCGACACTCCAAAAGATCAATGTTGAAACCGTTTTTAAGACCATCCGCCGGTTGCCCCCTCCATTGCATAATATCCTTCAAGTGCTTGAGGCTTTTTCCAACCCTTCACCAGGTGCGATGAGCCCATTTACGTATCTATTTGCCCGCCAAGATATTGCAAATCTTCTTCATTACAACGTTCTGTTGGCCATGTGGAATGAAAAAGAGGCGCTGATTTCTATGAAAAATCTTTGGCGTGTTGAGAGTCTTGCATCTCAGCGGTTGGCGGCCCGCCTAGCAGAACGTTTGTCGAAGTTTTTAGAGAAAAAAGAAGCATAACATTTGAGAAGTAATCCAACCTTCCCCCAATAATACCTTATCTAATTGATTTCCCTATCTATTAATCTGCACTAAATAGTTTTTGACTTAGGCCGGCAACTGTGCTATCCATTGTGCATACGTCAGAGCCGTATGCACAATGGCCACGGCAGTACATCGTCTTTCGGGAAACTGCTAGGGAACAATGAGAATCTTATAGCAAAACGATACAACTACACGAAGAAAAAAGGCACCTCGAATAAACATTACCACACATTCAGGCCATTATGAGGTGCAAAAAGAGGAGGAAGTAACATGGGTACCAACTACAAACTAAAATCACTCATTTTCATTAAATACGGTTCTCAAGTCAACTTTGCTTATCATTTAAAAATTCATGAGGCGCTACTTTCGAAAATTGTGCGGGGTTGGCGGCAACCCGATGAAAATCTTCGTAGACGTATTTGTGAGAAACTGGGGGCAAAAGAAGATGAAATCTTCGCAACCAACTGATCTAAATAAAATACTTTCCGAACTTAGAAAGATCATCCAAAAAACATCGCCAAAACGTTTATATTCCGTAGACGAAGCGGCTCGATACGTAGGTATTTCCCCAAAAACTCTTAGGAACATGCTCTGCAGAGGAGCCAAAAACCCTTTCCCGGTCCGGCCCGTGCGAGTTGGGGGCAAACCTTTGTTTAAGATCGAGCTACTTGATGCTTTTATTGATTCTCTTTAGATAGGAATGACATGGCTGAGTCAGAGACCATGGCCACAACGGACCTCGAGAATCCTCTCAGTTTGCCGCCTGACCTGGCGCCCTACCTGGAGGCCGTCCGCCCGACCTACCTCCCTACCTCCCGTCCGACCTGCCGACCTACCTCCCGACCTGGCGGCTGTCCGCCCGACCTACCTCCCGTCCAAGCTCCCGGTCGAACTGACGGCCGAACTGGTGTCCGAACTGACGGCCAGCCTGCAAATTCTCTGTCGCAACTTTCTCCATCAGAAATTTATTGGCTGAATGATAGACAAGCCCTAGTTCTCCTCCTCCTCATGGAGGACCCATCTGGCATTGCGAGTTACCAGAACATTTCCTTGATGACGGGCATCCCCCCCGAATCAGTAAGGAAAATAACAACCCTTCTTTTGAAGGAAGGGTTTTTAGAGAAGCGCAGGCAATACAGAAAAGGCCTTTTCCAGGGCATCCAGTATGAGATCAACCGCACCAAGTGCCGCATATTTTTTAGTGCTCGCGGAACCTCTTTCGCGGCCTTGCTCCCCGTCCGAACTGGCGACCGAACTGGTGTCCGAACCGTTGACCAAACTGACGACCGTCCGACCTGCCGTCCGAACCCCTCTAGTAGTAGCCAGTCTAGTACTAGTAAAAAAAGCCTGACTGCTATTAACAGGGAGGAACCCCAATCTCCCATAAACTGGGAAGAGGTTCTCGAAAACGACATGGATTTGAGATTCTGGCGGCGTAATGGCCTGCGCGCTTCAATAGTGCAGGCCTGGATCACAAAATACCAAATAAAACCAGCCCTGATGCTGGAATCATTAAAGCATGCTGATTTTGATTTACGCAAAAGGAAAAAAGAAGCCCAAGAAAAAAAGACCAAAGGGGACAATGATTGGGACGCTAAATTGGTAAAAAAGCCTATTGATTGATTCCATACCCCAATAAGTGATAGCGGATATTATCGTAAACCATTAGACTACACGAGTTATGAGCAAGATCAAATTGAAATTGAAGCCACAATTCTCGACGATAAACGCAAGCAACAATTAGCACAACTGAGAATACAGTTAGAGAAAGGGTTTCAATCTATGTTAGAAAATCCTGATTGCGAGGAATACCAATATTGTTACGATAAGCTTCCTCCATTCAGTAAAAAGAGACATCAACCTGGTGACAAATTGATCATAGAATTGCTTCGCGTAATTTATTTTCAGAGATATGCGGTCGATATTTCACAGGAGAGAATATGAGAATTCATCTTTGGAACACGGCCATCACCGCGGCGACTGTATCCGCGCTCTGGTGGTTCCGGAACAACGCACATGTCCCCTGGCATAATTTCCTACGCGATCCCTCCATACTGGCTTTGGGGCTAGTTCCGCTGCTCTATGTCGTTGGGTCCGCGGTTACGGCCTGGTTAGGCCCCCGGTTGGCCTACCGCCGAAACAAATATTTGGTGGACCTCGAAGCGCACCTCAAGGCCGAGAAAGCCCGCCTTCAAAGTACCGAAATCCCCCTTGGCCAGAGCGCTCCTAACCCCAACACCCAGGCCGCGCCCTCGCCCCCCATTATCCACCCATTTTGGATAGGCTTTTTGGCGGGAATTTCAGCGCTTTGCGCATTTTCTTACGTTTGGGATTGGTCTGAGTTTGCAGCGATCGCGGTTACCGCGCTGCTGCTGGTGGCCGCCATACTCTGGCAGGTGACCCGAAAACCTCCTCAGCCAGATACTTCGGCCGTCACGCACGATATAGAGCACCAGGTCGATCATGCCGACCAGGCGACAGAGTCACCGGAGGAGTTCGACCAGGCGGGGGACCAGCAGGCACAGTCCCCCCTTGCGCAGAAAATTTTGGCGGCCGTGAGGGATAACCCAAACAAAATTATGTCCAAACGTTCGTTAGAACAGAACCTCAACAAACGGCGGCATCCAGACTGGCATACGGTCATCAACAGCCTAGTTTCCGAAGATAAGTTGATTTTTGATCTTGACGGAAATTTTTACAGGTTGCCATGACTAAATTATTTACACGAAGTTGCCGGACTACATTGACTACACCAATAATTTCCGTTGGTTATGTTTGTCAGCAAAATGCTAGTCAATTCCGTAGTCATTGACTACATCAATGACTACATTAATATTTTCAGCCACATACGGCCCCAGCTACGCTGGGACCCGCAAAAAAAGTTTCACACTCCACGCACCATTGGTGCAACCCAACGGAGGCAACCATGACGCCCTTATTCGATCATCTTAATCGAGGTTCCGACATTCTCCACCAAAATTCCAGGCGAACGTCCCGTAGCGTGCTCAGGTCCATCATCCCCTCTCTGGCCCTGGCCATTATCATCATTGCCTTTTTTCTCCACCACTTCGAACCCGATACCTACGACATCCTGAGGCTGTGGTTTCAGGCCTGGTGGAAATCATGGGCGGGGGCACCGCTACTCCTGTTGGGCAAATCGCCGGACTGGCATCAAGTGATTGCTGCTAACGGTCAGGTTTGGGAGCCCACCCAGCTGGAACCCTGTCTCTGGCCAAATGTCATAGAATTTTTTTCCCATTACTGGAAAGGGGCTGCGGTCCTGTGGGCCGCTTGCAATGGCCTCATCTTGCTGCTGACTCATTTTTACGGTCAATGGCGCACCCGCCTCAAACTGCATCGCGGCCTCGAAATTGTCTCCCAATCAGAACTTCGTCGGAGGATTCCGTGGCGGGAGCGGAGCCCGTACACAATCGCCCATGTCCCTTATTTGCGGAATAGCGAGTTTCAGAACACCATTATCATAGGGACACCCGGCACGGGAAAATCATTGACCATTTTGGATCTCATTGACCAGATTCGGTCCCGCGGCGACCGCGCTATTATCTATGACCCAACGCTTAGTTTCTTCTCTTTTTCATATCGGCCCGGCGATGGCTTCCCCAATCCTCAGGACGCGAGGGGTCAGAACTGGAACCCTTTTCTGGACATTGATGGCCCCGCCGACTCAAAGGCATTCGCAAAAGCGCTTATTCCTGAGGGTAGGGAGCCATACTGGACCGATGCCCCCCGATCGGTTCTATCTGTCTTTCTTGATAAATGCCCTGAGCGAACAACCGAATCTCTGCTTAACTTCCTTTATAGCGTGGATTTACCCGATTTAATCGATCTCACCCGGGGAACTCCGGCGGAACGCCATTTGAAGTCGGATGACCCTCGTACCATTAGTAACCTCCTGTCAACCGTCGTCACTTATGCTCATGATCTCGGAAATCTGCGACCAGGCCCAGGCGATTTTTCTCTCCATAGGTTTCTTGAGGAGGATTCTAATTCCTTTTTGTTTTTGGGCGCTAAGGGCAGGGATATCGATGCCATTTTGCCCTTGATGCGCGTAATGCTGGAAATCTGCGCGAATTCGTTCCTCAGCCTACCATCTAGCCACCGCCGCCGCAAAACCTTCCTTATTATTGATGAGTTGCCCACACTCGGGAAACTCGAGGCCGTTCCCAAATTGCTTTCCCAGGGACGAAAATATGGCGTTTGCAGCGTGCTTGGCCTGCAAAACTATTCCCAGCTCGTTCGGGTCTATGGGCCGGCTGGCGCTTCCGAAATGGCCGGATTATGCAGCACGTTTCTTACGTTTCGGCTGGGCGATCCTGATTCCGCTACCTGGGCCAGCAAAAATTTGACTGAGCTTGACATCAATTTGCCCCAGGAGTCTCTCAATTACGGTGCCTCAGATATGAGGGATGGACGCCATCTAGCCGAATCCCGCCGCACCCAGCCTGCGGTCAGTCCAACCGAGATAATGCAGCTCAATGACCTCGAGGGTTTTATCCGGGTTCGGGGCCGCTATCCCGTTGCCAGCGTCCGGATCCCCCTAGTTAAACGCGACCCGCTAATCCCCGAATTTGTTCCGCTTCCCGACGATCAAACGGTTGCCTGGAAGCTGAGTAATCAACCGTGATTTCCTGTTCCCCCATATCCAGCCCAGGACAGGCCGCCAAGTATTACGAGCGCGATGACTATTACGCCCGCAGCGAAGTGGTCTCCGAGTGGTACGGTCGCGGGGCGCAGCCTCTGGGGCTTTCCGGTGCCGTAGACCACAACGATTTCGCCGCGGTCCTGGAGGGCCGCCTATCCACCGGCGACGTTCTGGGCAGAATCAACGCCGAGGGACAAGTAGAACATAAATGTGGCTATGACGTCACCTTTTCTGCCCCTAAATCGATTTCGCTGGCCGCACTGGCCGGAGGCGACCAGCGGTTAATTGAGGCCCACACCGAGTCGGTGAAAACTACTCTCGATTGGCTGGAGCAGGAGGCCGCGGTCACCAGAGTAAAAATCCACGGGCAGACCTACCAAGAGCACACCGGTAATTTCACCGTGGCAATGTTCCGCCACGAAACGAGCCGGGCCCAGGACCCCCAGTTGCACACCCATGCGATTATCGCTAACGCCACCCTCAGGGCCGACGGTCAATGGCGTAGCATCGAAGGGCGCGAGGTGTTGCGCCTCCAAAAAGAGGCCACCCGATTTTATCAAAACGAGCTTGCAGTCCGCGCTCAGGCCCTGGGTTACGAGGTGGCATTGGACCGACAAAAAGGGCGCATGGAGCTGGCCGCGGTTCCACAGGAGATTCGGGACGCTTTCAGTAATAGAAGCGCGGCCATCGAAGATCGGCTTGCAGCCTTGGGAAAAACCAGAGAGACCGCTTCTGCCCGAGAGCGTGAGCAAGCCTGTCTTTTAACCAGGGATGCAAAGATTCAGGCTGACCCAGCACAACTTCGGCAGGAATGGCAGTCCCGGGCCGAGGCTCTCGGGTTCGATCCCCAGAGAGCCGTATCGGAATCCCGGGAGCGCGTGGCGGTTTTGGCCCGCCAACCCGTCTCCGACCGGCAGGCAGTGGTTGACCAGGCCCTGAAATCCGCAGTAGACCACCTGGCCGAACGGAGCGCCTCGTTCCGGGCCGCCGACCTTCACCAGGCTATGAATGTCCAGTTTTTCGGCGAGTTTCCCCGGAGCGAGATTGACCAGGCCGTGGATCGCTTCCGCTCCCAAGGCGAGCTGATCGACAAGCCGGTTGCAACCTTATGGAATTCCCACCAACGGGAGGCCGGATTCACCACCCCCCAGGGGCAGGAGATTGAGCGGCAGATGCTGGCCGCAGCCGATCGGGGGCGCGGAGCTTTTCAGGAGGGCATTGCCGGCCCGGATCAAGCGAGGGCTGCTATCGCCTTGGCCGAGTCGACGATTCCCTGGAACGACCAGCAGCGCCAGGCCGCCGAAGGCATCCTTACCAGCAAGGATAGGTTTGTCGTCGTGCAGGGTATCGCTGGGTCCGCCAAAACCACCACCGTGCTCCGCACAGTTTCCCGCATGGCTGAACTGAATGGCTATGAGGTCCGGGGTCTCGCCCCCAGCGCGGCCGCATCCCACGTACTGGAGGATGGAGCCCATGTCAAATCCCAGACGGTCCATTCTTTTCTCGGGCAGTTGCGGCAGGCTCAAGCCCAAGGGCAATAGCCAACGGGGAATTCGCTTTGGATTGTGGACGAAGCTTCTATGGCCGGATCCAAGCTTTTTAATTCCTTGATGCATGCCGCCGAGGGCCAAAACGCCAGAGTCCTACTGGTGGGCGATACCCGGAAATTGGGGTCCGTGGAGGCGGGCCGGGCGTTTGCCCAGCTTCAAGAGAATGTTAAGACCTTCCGCCTAGAGACCATTCTGCGCCAGCAGAATAGCCAACTGCGCGACGCGGTTGAAAGCGCCTACGCCGGCCGGGCGGCGGAGGCCTTGCAGAATATCAGCGCCCAGGGCGGCGTCATCCAAATCTCCAACCCCGGTGGCGACCGCCTGGCCGGCCTGGAACAGCGCGCTCAAGCCATTTCTTCGGCGTTTCTCGCATTGCCGCCGGCAGAGCGCGAGGGGACCATTGTCATTGCTCCCGGTCTCGATGACCGCCAGACCATCAATTCCATGATCCGGCAGGGCCTGGTCTCCGAGGGCACCGTCCATGAACAAGGTTTCCAGGCCACCGCCTTGAACCGCCAGAACTTGACTAAATCACAAATAAGAAGTTCCAGGAGCTACCAGCCCGGCAACGTTGTACGGTTTTCCCGCACCTATGCCAAGCATGGCGTCACCAAGGGGTCTTATTGGACTGTTACTCGGGTGGACGGCAAGAGCGTCCTTCTCTCCCGGGGCGAGCTGACCCTTGCCTGGCAACCCTCCAAGATGAGTAAAGTGGAGGTTTACCAGGGCGTAAATCGCGAAGTCGCGCAGGGGGACAAGATCGTGTTCACCAGGAACGCTCCCCATGACGCCATCGTCAACGGCGAGACCGCCCGGGTGAACAGCATTGATCCTAAAAACGGCCAGGCGGCAGTGACCCTGAAAAACGGCCAGACAATTGACGTCAATTTAGCGCATTTTAAACACTGGAACCACTGCTATGCCGTCACGACCCACCAGGCTCAGGGCTCCACCGCTGACCGCGCCTTGATCCATGCCGAAAGCCACCGCCCTATTCTGACCAACCAGAAAAGTTTTTACGTTGCTATCTCCAGGGCCAAAAACGCTGTACAGGTTTTCACGGACAATTTGGGTAAGTTGTCTGAGGGGCTTCACCTGCGCTCCGGCGAGAAGGAAATCGCATTGGAGGTCCGCAGGCGTTTGGATTCTCCCGATGAAAATATTGACCATCGGCGTTCTGAAGAAAGGCCTATCCGTCCACGACAAGAAAGAGCAACCGCAGCCGACCCTCAAGGCGGCCGAGGGTCTGAAGCCGGACGCTCGTCAGGGAGGGGGGCTGAAAGTGGACGATCTGGAGGGCCCTCAGGAGCTCCAGGAGGCCGCTCAGGCGGCCGTGGCTCCGGCAGCGGGCCTGGCGGGGGAGCAGGAGGCGGCGGCTCCCGCGGCCGCTAAAGGAGGAATTATGGCCAACAGACTTCATAAACTTTTGTCATCCTGCCTGGCCGTCTTGCAGCTTTGGGTGCCGGCCGCACTCCTGTATCTGTCCTACCCGCGATGGGCGCATGCCGACCCATTCATGGACGCGGCGAAGCAGGGCCAGACTTTCGGCCTTGGCATTCTTCCGGACCCCTCCAAGTTAGGCGGATTGGACCCCAACGGCAATGTCCAGCTTAATTATAAAGGCAATACCGCCACCATTGCCCCTCAAGACCTCTTTCCCGACACTAAAAACACCACCGATCCCGGGGCACAAAGCACTTACGGCAAAGACGCTGAGCTCAAGAATCAGGCCAATTCCGCAGTCCAGGACATGCAGAATAGTCAAAGCGGCACGGCCAAAGCCTTCCAGGCTCTTATGGCTGGTGCGACCGGCTTTCCTCACATGGACATGAGCAACATGAGCATGTGGGACCTAACAGACCAAACGCTGACTGACGCGATAAAGCAGGCTACCTCCACCGACTGCCAGGCGGTGACCACCACTACTAAAACCACCACCATCACCCATATTCCCGATTATCGAACTTGCGAACGCATCGTCTTCCCGGGCAGCACCTGCAAGTGCCATCATGACTATACCGTCGAGCTCCTGGGGTATTACGTTGTCGGGGCCAAAGGCATGTCGGCCGGCAGCATCAATATCACCGTAGATTTAAAAACAGGCCAAGTCACCGGCTGCGGTGGAGGTTCTTATTGCCAAACAGAAGGTTACGGGGCTTCCGACCCGCCGCCGTCAGCGTCCTGCAGTAACCCGGATAAAGGAGTTAACAAGGCGGTTTCATACTTCCAGCCCTATGCCGGCGTCAGTATCTCGCAATATCCGAACTGCTCCAACAATTTCCTGGTCTCTTTTAGTATCTGGCATTCCTCCAAAAACACAGAATGGCTCCATACCGGCACTCTTGTGGTCGGCATGTATCACGTTGAGGACAACGGCTGGAAATGTGATCCCGGGTGCGAAATTTTTCTCACTAACCCCGACGGCGACAACTTCATTAAGCCCAAGTCTTATTCCTGCACTCTGGGCACCAACGACAATTGCGAGATGTTCTCAGGCTCCCAGTTTTGCCAGGGAGACCTTACCTCCACCAACATTTTTTCTTCCAAGGGTATCAGCAATCTTTGCGAAGAAGTGACGGTGACGTTGGATAACAGCTTCAACACCGGGCAAATGAAGTGCTGGACCGACCCCCAGGGGGAGGTGCACTGTCCCACTTCTAATGGCGACCAGACTGACACCTGCAAGCCGTTGGAGGATAATCCGGCTTGCATCTACTCCAGCAGCGATTGCATTGACGGCGCCCAGGATCCGGAATCCGGAGTCTGCTATGCCTTTAACGTCGTCTACGATTGCGGCCAGAACGTTCTAGCAGGCTGTTGAAAAACCCCAGCAATTATGTTGTATCGTCCTCTTTGTAGACGATTTGGTACTTTTATGACGGGCAAATTCTCGAAAAAATCTGGGCTGTTTCCTCCATCGGTGGCCGGTTT
>JAKAKP010000009.1 GCA_021813445.1 Deltaproteobacteria bacterium | reverse complement strand
TGGAAAGGTGGGCGATGCACTTGGTAACTTTTCCCATGACTGCCCCCTTGAAAATTTTTTGGGCAGTCTACCATATTACTCATTAGATGGCAACTTGGTATAACCTCCTGCCAAGAGGGGTGGGCAGTAAGCAATAAGCAGTGAGCAGTGAAAAAAGATGGGCGCACATTTGGGTGTGCCCATACAGGAAAAATATAAGGGGTTGGGAGGAGGTGCGGGGGAGGGCAGGGGTCTGTGACCCCCGGCCCTCCCCCGCCATCTTTTTCTATGCCCCTTCCCGTAATCTCCGGGCGTCGCCCACCCGCACGGTGGTCCGGGTGGTGTCGAAATATTCCAGGAGCGGGATGGCGAATTTCCGGGAGACCTGGGTCAGGTCCTTGAACTGGATAACGGTGATTTCCTTGTTCTTTTTCAGGAAATCCACCAGTTGCGCCTTGAGGCCGGCGATGGCCTCCTGGTGGAAATAGAGGTCTTCTTTGACCTTGATCACGCGGCCCTGGCGGGTGAGGACCTGCAACAGGGTCTGGATCTGCTTGACGGGCGTGTGCAGCGCGGCCTCCACCTCTTTGAGCGTCGGGGGGGAGAGCTGCCCCCGGCGGTAGAGGTCTTCCAGCTTCTGGGACAGTTCTTCCTGGACTCCGGCCATCTGCACTTTATGCGCGGCCAGGCGCACCAGGTCCTGCTCCAGGGCGATGCGTTGGGCCGCCACCAACCGGTTCAGCAGGTAATTGAAGAGGCGCACCTCCATCTGCGGGGGTAGCTTGCGGCGCAGCTCTTCCTTGGACAGGCCGGTTTTCAGCGGGTTTTGCTTGTGATAGTCAGAAAGCTGGCGGCAGATTTCCTCTTCCAGCTCCCTGGCGGTGGCGGCCAGGAGAAAGCGCTGGTTTTCCGGGTCGTAGGGCAGGCATTCCGCCTTATTCTTGAGGCCGTTGATCAGGCCGTCCAGTTCCTGGCCGTCCCAGGGGAGCAGGGCCAGGAGTTCCGCCCGGGAGCGGCCCGCGGCCCCGGCCTCCCGGAGATGGAAGCGCAGGGTGTCCTCCGGGGAGCCCTGCTGCAGAATCTTCAGGCCGTCTAAAACCGCGGCCTGATTGCGCTTGTGCCGGGGCGGCTGGACATGGAGGAACTGGCCGCCCCCCCAGGTGAAGGCCGGGGAAAAACTGCGGATGACGAAGCGGTCTCCGGGCTTTAAGGCCAGGGGCTCCCTGAGGAAAAACTGCACGTAGCCGCCGCCCCCGGGGGCCAGTTCGTCTGCGTCCAGCAACAGCGGCATGGCCACGGATTCGCTGGTGCCGGCGTGCAGCCGCACCGCCTGGCGGTGTTTCAAGGCCCGGGGTGCGCTGGCCAGGATCTCCAGGAAGGCGTCCAGGCGGCGGCTGGGGATCAGCGCCCCCGGGGGGGCCACCACCATGCCCCGCGCCACCTCTTCCCGCTCCAGCCCCTGGAGGTTGACCGCGGCCCGGTTGCCCGCCAGGGCCTCTTCCACTGACTGGCCGTGGACCTGGAGCCCCCGCACCCGGGCCTTGTAGCCCGGGGGATAGACCATGACCGCGTCCCCCACCTTGATGGAACCGGAGCCCGCGGTGCCGGTGACCACCGTGCCGAAGCCCTTGATGGTGAAGACCCGGTCGATGGGCAGGCGGAAGATGCCCCGGCCCGGCTTGGGAGCGACTTCGGCGGCCAGGTCCGAGAGCGCGGCCAGCAATTCCTCCTTGCCGGCCTGGGTCACCGCGGAGAACCGCAAGATGGGCGCGCCCTCCAGGAAAGTGCCTTTCAGGGCCTCCCGGGTCTCTTCGGCCACCAGGTCCAGCCAATCCTCCTCCACCATGTCCGTCTTGGTGAGGACCACCAGGCCCTTCTTCACGTGCAGGAGTTCGCAGATTTCCAGGTGCTCCCGGGTCTGGGGCATCACCCCCTCATCCGCGGCAATGACCAGGGCCACCAGGTCCATGCCGCTGGCTCCGGCCACCATGTGGCGCACAAACCGCTCGTGCCCCGGCACATCCACGATACCCAGGCGCCTGCCGCTGGGCAGGTTGAGATAGGCGAACCCCAACTCGATGGTGATGCCCCGGAGCTTCTCTTCCTTCAGGCGGTCCGGATCGATGCCGGTGAGGGCCTTGATCAGGGAACTCTTGCCGTGGTCGATGTGACCGGCGGTACCTAAGATAACGGGCGCATGCGTCATGGTGTGGGCCTTGATTTCTTTGCCTCCTCTGCGCCTCGGCGGTGAAATATATTACTGCCGAGACGCAGAGAGAGCCGAGAAGTGTTAAGTTTCCCTCTCCTCTCCCCATTCCCTCTGGATTTCAAAATATTCCCGGGGAAAGAGGGGTTGTTGGGAGATGGCGATTTTGACCTGGTGGGCTGCACTCAAGCGGTTCATCAGGTGCTCTCCTTCTTCCTTCAGGATCGCGGCCACCTGGGGGTGGACGCTGACCAGGAGGCGGGCGCCGGGGAATTCCCGGGCTTCTCCCGCCAGTTGCCGCAGCAGGTCATGGGCCACGGTCAAGGGGGTGAGCGTTCTCCCCAGGCCGCCGCAGCAGCCGCAGATTTCGGTGGCCGTCTGGGCGAGGCTGTCCCGCAGCCGTTGCCGGGTCATCTCCACCAGTCCCAGGCTGGACATGGGCAGGATGGTGGTCTTGGCCCGGTCTGGCTTACAGGCCTCCACCAGGGTTTGCTGCACCTGCTCCCGGTGGGCCGCATTTTCCAGGTCGATGAAGTCAATGACGATGAGGCCCCCGATATTGCGCAGCCGCAGCTGCCGGGCGATCTCCCTGGCGGCCTCCAGATCGGTCTTTAAGACGGTTTCCTGGAACTGGTGGCGGCCTACAAACCTGCCGGTATTGACGTCAATGCTGGTCAGGGCCTCGGTGGTGTCGAACATCAGGTAACCGCCGCTTTTCAGCCAGACCCGGGGGGACAGCAGCCTTTTCCAGTCGATCTCCAGGCCGAAGTGGCTGAAAATGGCCTCGGGCCGGTCATAGAATTCCAGCCGATTTCGATAAAGAGGGCTCCGTGATTCCAGATATTGCCCGATTTGCTCATAAGTGGCGGCGTCATCCACGACAATGCGGTCGATCTCCGGGCCGAGCAATTCCCGGACCACCCGCCGGGCTGCCTCGTAATCCTGATGCAGCAAGGCTGGCGGCGACGCGGTCTCTTTTTTCTTTTTGAGGGAGTGCCACAGATTCAGCAGATAATCCCGCTCCCGGGCCAGGGTTTCCGAACTTTGCCCCTGACTGGCAGTGCGGGCGATGAGCCCGCCTTCCGGAATTTTCAGTTCCTCCAAGACCGTTTTCAGACGATTGCGCTCCCCTTCATCGGCGATCCGCCGGGAGACCCCCAGGTGCATGATATTGGGCATAAATACCAGGTAATGTCCCGGCAGGCTGATATTCGTGGTCAGGCGCGCGCCTTTATCCCCCATGGGCCCGCGGAAGACCTGCACCAACACTTCTTGGCCCTCATGCAACAGGTCTTCGATGGGCGCGGGCGGCAGCCGCCGGGGCGGAGAATCCGGGATTTGCCCGGATTCCTGCTCCTCATCCTTCAGCCAAAAATTGAAGAAATCATCAAAGCGGTCGGAGACCTCTTCCACAAAGAGATAGCCCGGCCGGCTCAAGCCCGCGTCGACAAAGGCTGCGCCCAGGCCGGGCAGGACTTTGGCCACCCGGCCCAGATAAATATTGCCGGTGGGATCGCTCTGGGAATGGCGCTCCAGAAAAAACTCCGCCAGCCGCCCCTCTTCCACCAGGGCGATCCGGGTGTCACATTCCGCCACACTGATAAGTAATAGATTGGCCATCGGGGATCGATTAATGGGAAATAGTGGTGATTATTGTATCAGGGGAAAGGGAAAGAAAAACAGCCTGTTGTAAAATGGAAATTCTGGCCTTAGTTAAACGTAGTCTTTATCCCCCCCTTTGAAAAAGGGGGGATAGGGGGGATTTGATAGGCGCCCGAAATCCCCCTAAATCCCCCTTTTTCAAAGGGGGACTTTAGATACCTCTGGTTTTCTACGAGGCCCGAATTTCACTGGCAATCTTTCGACAATCTGTTAAAGATTTGCCTTTTACTCTTTTTCCCCTTCAATAATAAACACTCTTCCTTCCCTTCAACTACTCCTTAATTTCAAAATCCGCAAGTCCCTGGTTTGTTCTTCGCTGAGTTGGAAGATCGCAGCCAGGGTATCGGTTACTTTCAAATTGTCTTTTTCCTGAAAACGTATGGTTAGCTGCAAATTGTGGGCATCAGCTACTTCCAGCCGGGCCACCAGGGTCCGCAGATTGACGATCTTCTCCGCCTTTTTGGGCCGCTGCCGGGTCACCAGGACCTCTTCCTGGTTGAGGAAGCCCGCGGCTGCCCGGGGATCGAACAGGGCCTCCGGGCTTTCCACCTGGTAGACCGCACTCTCCAGCCGGGGCGGCGGCAGCCGCCGGGGCAGAGCCTGAACCTGCAGAATTTTAATGCCCGGGGGCAGGACCGGGTTTAAAGTGTCCGCTATCTCCCGGCTGCCCAGGGGTTGGGCCAGTTCCACGTCCAGGGTTTCGGCTATGCTCTCCACGCCCACGGGCAGGGCGCCATGGAAGGCCACCCGGGGCAGGGGATGGAAGCCCTCGCTGAAGGCCAGAGGCAACCGGCCCCGCCGCAGGCTGCGGTAAAACGCGGAGACCAGCTCCAGATGGCTGAGCCAGCGGGCTTCGTCCACTTTGCTGAAAGAGACGCGGTACCAGGTGGGCTGGGAGGCCAGGGTCTCGGCGGAGGGCTGGGGAGGAGGGCTATCAGCGGGAGTATCCTGGAGACGCAGGGCCACCTCTTCCTGGTCGCAGACGCCGCACCCCTGGCAGCCGGCCCCGCGGCAGTCCGGGGTCTCCAACTCCAGGTAGGCCCGGTCCCGTTCGGTGGCCAAAAACTCCCGGCTGACCCCGGAATCCAGGTGGTCCCAGGGAAGCACTTCGTTCACTCCCCTTTCCCGGAGGTAGTAATCCGGATCGACGCCCGCCTCTTTAAAGGCCTCTCGCCAGGGTTCCAGGCGCAAGTGTTCGCTCCAGGCGTCCAGGCGGCAGCCCCGGCGGTACGCGGCCAGGAGCGCCGGGGCCAGGCGGCGGTCGCCCCGGGCAAAGACCCCCTCCAGCCAGCTTTGGGCCGCGGAGTTCCATTTGGCCTGCATCTGGGGATGGCGCAGCCGGTCTTTGACGGCATGGAGGCGGCTGCGGCTCTCCTCCAGGCCCGCCATGCCCTCCCACTGGAAGGGGGTGTGGGCCTTGGGAATAAAGCTGGACAGGGTGAGATTGAGACGGACCCGGCGGCCCCGGGGTGCAGTCCTAAGTATCTGCCGGGCAAGGGAGGCGATGGCCTCCAGGTCTTCCGGGGTTTCCCGGGGCAAGCCGATCATGAAGTAGAGCTTCAAGAGCTGCCAGCCGGAGCGGAAGGCCTGCGCCGCGGCCTGCATGATCGTCTCTTCGGACAAATTCTTATTGATGACCCGGCGCAACCTATCGCTGCCCGCCTCCGGGGCCAGGGTCAGGCCGGTGCGCCGCACCCGGTTGATCTGGCGCATCATCTCCGGAGTCAAGGTATCGGCCCGGAGGGACGGCAGGGACAGGGCCACCCGCCGGGGGGCCAAACGGTCCATGAGCTGGGTCAGCAGCCAGGAAAGGGGCCGGTAATCCCCGGCGCTCAGGGAAAGCAGGGAGATGTCTTCATAGCCCGTGCTATCCAGGGCCTCTTCCACCCAGGCCACCACTTGCGCCGGGTCCCGCTCCCGGACGGGCCGGTAGAGCATGCCCGCCTGGCAGTAGCGGCAACCCCGGCTGCAGCCCCGGGCGATCTCCAGTTGCAGGCGGTCATGGACGATCTGGCAATAGGGCACCACCGGCTTCGGCGAAATGCTGATGCGGTTCAGGTCGGCCAGCACCCGTTTGCGGACCAGAGAGTGGCGGCCCCGGGGCCTGATCTCCTGGAGGCGTCCGTCCTGATCGAAGACATGCTCAAACAGCGCGGGGACGTAAACCCCTTCGATTTCTTCCAGGGCCTGCCACAACTCCCGGCGGGTGCCCCGGGCGGCCTTCCAGGATTTGACGGCCGCGGCCAGCTCCAGGATGACTTCCTCGCCGTCCCCCAGGACCAGGGCGTCGAAGAAAGGGGCCACCGGCTCCGGGTTGCAAACGGCCGGGCCGCCGCCGATGACCACCGGCTCCAGGGGGCCGCGCTCTGCGGCCAGGAGGGGAATGCCCCCCAGGTCCAGCATGTTCAGGAGGTTGGTATAGCTCAGCTCATATTGGAGGCTGGCGCCCACCAGGTCAAATTGGTTTAAGGCCGTGCCGGATTCCAGGCTGGCCAGGGGCAAACGGCTGCGGCGCAGACCCGCCTCCAGGTCCGGAGCCGGGGCGTAGGCCCGCTCCGCCCAGATATCCTCCTGGCGGTTGAGAATGTCGTACAGGAGGCTCAGACCCAGGTGGGACATACCCACTTCGTAGAGGTCGGGGAAGAGGAGGGCCACCCGCAAGGTCACGGCCAGAGAGTCTTTATAGACCGCGTTGATTTCCCGGCCTCCATAGCGGCCGGGACGCTGCACGCGGCTGAGATAAGAGAAATCAGTCAAGATTAAACCTTTGAAAAAATCCGGCATCAAGTGAGGTGGTAAAAAAAATCCCTCTTGAGTGCGGACCAATATCCACAAATTTTATATCGGTGGCGCAGCCTTTCCAGGCTGCGCCGAAAAACTGCGCAGGCTGGAAAGCCTGCGCCATCAAGTCTCCCCTAACAGCAATTTCCTAACTTGCGGGTAATGCCTATCACCTGGGGAGAGGTTTAGAGGAGGGGGCGGCTTGGCCAATAGCCGTAATCGGACCAAAGACGCCACCCCACCCCGGCCCTCCCCCCTCTTGAGGGGGAGGGAGAAAAGACCGCCCTACTTTGAGTTAAACATTTTGGGGACGGTAAAAAGGAAATATACTGCTTTTGCTGAATTATCAAGGTATTAGCCGGATTGGGCCAACTCCAGGGCTTCCGGTAGCTGGAAGACCCCGTCATATAACGCCCGGCCGATAATCACCCCCATTACCCCCAGGGGCTCCAGGGGCAGCAGCGCCTCGATGTCCGCCAGGGTGCTCACCCCCCCGGAGGCGATCACCGGCAGGTCCACGGCCTGGGCCAAGGTCTTGGTGGCCTCCACATTGACGCCCCGTTTGACGCCGTCCCGGGAGATGTCGGTGTAGATCAAGGCCGCGGGCTTCAGGGGCACCAGTTTTTGGGCCACTTCCAGCACCTTTTGGGTGCTGGTTTCCGTCCACCCCTCCACGGCCACCAGGCCGTCCCGGGCGTCCAGGCCCACGGCGATGCGGCCGGGGTAGGTGGCGCAGGCCCGGGCCACCAGGTCTGGGTCCTTGAGCACCGCGGTGCCCAGGATCAGGCGGTCGATGCCCAGATCGATGTAGAGAGCCAGGGTCTCCAGGGTGCGCAGGCCCCCGCCCAATTGGATGGGGATGGTCAGGGCCCGGCGCAGGCCCCGGATCACTTCCAGGTTTTGGGGGCGGGAGCTAAACGCGCCGTCCAGGTCCACCACGTGGAGCCACTGGGCGCCCAGGTCCTGCCATTTACGGCCCATGGCCACCGGGTCGTTACTGAAGACGGTTTCGTCTTCCTTGCGCCCCTGGAGCAGACGCACGCACTTGCCGCCCTTCAGGTCAATTGCAGGAAAAATCAACATAATTTAAAAGTTTATCCAAGAATGGGGTAACTGACAATCCCTGGGGCTTTCATAATTACCTGCCTCGGCGATTCCTCTTGAAATTTCGGGAAGTTGGCAGTAATAATATTGCCATGGACAAAAAGGAACAGATATTACAAGAAATAAGAAGGGTTGCAAATGCGATTTCCCCTGAACCATTGACATACGAGAAGTTTAAACGAACAAGCTCAATATCTATCTCTACTCTATTAAACCATTTTGGAACTTTTAACCGAGCGGTCGAAGCTGCTGGTTTTAAACCAAATCCTGTAAGCCTTAATGTTTCAGGCTCTAAGCGGATACCAGATGAAGAATTAATGAAAGCTATTGGGGAACTTTGGAAAAAATTTGGCCGGAGGCCAACATTCAAATTAATGAATGCCGAAGGACATTTTTCTGAAGATCCTTATAGAAAAAGATGGGGCACTTTTCGCGCTGCCGTTAACGCATACGTTCAAAAATACGGCGAGCCGACAATTTTTGAGGGAACACCCTGTCAAACAAAAAAAACACACAAAAGAAAATTCCGGTAATAATTCCCAAAATATTTAAACCCTTTCCAACCTCGGAGAAAAAAAGAAGCATTATTTACGGAGAGCCCATAGACTTCCGCGGGCTTCGCTATGCCCCCGTCAATGAGCAGGGTGTCGTTTACCTCTTCGGTTTGGTCAGCCGGGAGTTAGGATTTCTTATTGAGAGTATTCGAACCGATTTCCCCGACTGCGAGGGGAAAAGATGTCTTAATCCGGAAGGAACAATGTGGCAACATGTTCATATAGAGTTTGAGTATAAGAGCAGTAACTTCGCAGAGCATGGACATGACCCGGAAGGTTGCGATCTTACTGTATGTTGGTTGCATGATTGGGCAGAAGCACCACTTGAGGTATTGGAACTAAAGTCAGCAATAAATCTATTGCCAAAGGATTAATTTCTCCTCGTAATTTATTTCCTATCTGGTTGAAAATGCTCCCATTCAATAAAAATCTCAAAGGCCTCGCCAGATCACTCAGAAAAAATATGACGGATGCGGAGAGACATTTATGGGCCAAAATCAGAGGCAAGCAATTAAAGGACAAGCAATTCTATAGGCAGAAAAACGTCGGCAATTATATCGTCGATTTTTACTGCCCTTCGGCCAAGCTGATTATTGAACTGGATGGCGGCCAGCATTATTCAGATGAAGGAAAGAAAAAGGACGAAATTCGAGATAATTATCTGAAGCACTTTGGATTTACGGTCTTGAGATTTTCTGACCGAGATGTGCTCAAGAATATCGAGGGAGTGCTCGAAAAGATATATGAATTTCTGTGACGCTCCCTACCACCAAAAAGGCTGAATAGCAGCCGGTCTTTTAAGTCCCCCTTTTTAAAGGGGGATTTAGGGGGATTTTGCCTTTCGATCCGCATAGTTAAAATCCCCCCTACCCCCCTTTATAAAGGGGGGTAAAGATTCCTTATTTTTGTGGCTCTCCCTGAAAGTGAAAGGTTACACTGATAAATAAAGGAAGAATGAAAATAAATGAGCATCTACACCTCTGAATACCGCCGCAAGTTGATTACCCCGGAGCAGGCGGCCGTGATCATCAAGCAGGGGGCCACCCTGGTGCACGGCATGGCCATCGGCGAGCCCCCGGCCTTGCTGGCGGCCATTGCCCAGCGGGTCCGCATCGGCGACCTGGAGGACCTCAAGGTCTTTTCGCTTTTGCCCATGCAACACGCGTCCCGGACCATCCTGGCTCCGCACCTGCTGGATAAAATCCAGCCGTATTGCTGGTTTCTCACCGCCTATGACCGGGAATTGGTCAAAAAAGGCTTGAATTACTTCGTGCCCAACGAATTTCACCAGATTCCCCGGCTCATCCGGGATTACATGGACATCGACGTCACCGTCACCTGCGTCAGCCCCATGGATAATGCCGGGTTCTTCAGCTTCGGCACGGTCAACGACTATATCTCCACCGCGGCCCGGCATTGCCAGAAACTCATCGTCGAAGTCAACCGCCACATGCCCCGGGTCTTTGGGGACGCCTTGCTCCACGTTTCGGAAGTGGACGCCATTGTGGAATGCGATACGCCGCTTTTGGAAGTCATCCCCACTCCACCGAAACCCGAGGCGGAAGTCATCGGCCGCCTCATCGCCGAGATGATCCCGGACGGGGCCACCCTGCAGCTGGGCATCGGCGGCATCCCCAATGCCGTCTGCGGTTATTTGGAAAGCCATAAGGATTTGGGCATCCATACGGAACTTATTTGTCCCGGCATGGTGGACCTCATCAAAAAGGGGGCGGTTACCGGCCGTAAAAAGACTCTGCATCCCTTCAAGCACGTCTTCACCAACGCCATCGGCGACCGGGAGATGTACGAGTTCATGAATGACAACCCCAGCATGGAGAGCTACCCGGTTTCCTACACCAACTCCCCGGAAATCATCGCCAAAAACGACCGCATGATCTCCATCAACTCCACCATCGAAGTGGACCTGTTGGGCCAGTGCAACTCCGAGTTTTTGGGAGGCACGCAGTTCAGCGGCACTGGCGGCCAGCTCGATTACGTGCGGGGGGCGTTCAACTCCAAAGACGGCAAATCCATCATCGCGTTTTACGCCACGGCCCATAACGGCGAGGTCTCCCGGGTGGTGCCCCGCTTTCAAAGCGGCACGGTGGTCACCACGCCCCGGATGGACACCCACTACCTGGCCACCGAATACGGGGTGGTCAACCTTAAGGGCAAGTCCACCCGGGACCGGGCCCTGGATATCATCAGCCTGGCCCACCCCCGCTTCCGGGACGATTTGCTCAAGGAGGCCGAAGGCCTGCATTTGTTGTAACCCAAGTTAAACGCCCGGCACCAAATGTCATACCGCCGAGCCTTAGGAGCCTTTTGCAAAAGCCTATAAGGGGATATGTTTTTGCAGTTAAATATGCCTAAATTAATAATAGAGGTATGCATGCCATGTCTGATCTGGGTCGATTCCTGGTCATCATCGGCTCGCTTATGGTGATCGTGGGCCTGGTTTTATGGCTGGGTCCGAAGATTCCCTGGCTGGGGAAGCTGCCGGGAGACATCTCCTACCGGCGGGGGAATTTCCAATTTTACTTCCCCCTGGGAACCTGCATCCTCATCAGTGTGCTTCTCAGCCTGATACTTTATCTTTTCCGGAAATAGGAGCGTTAACTGGGGGTAAAAGGAGAAAAGGGGAAGAGGCGAAAAGGGGAAGGGGATCTGATTTTCTTTTTCCCCTCTTCGCCCTTTCCCCTTTTTCCCCATTTAAGACCGCGGTTCCCCATACTTTTTTCCTCATCCTTTTGTTGCCCGGCAAGTCTCTCTGGCACGCCCCATGTATGGTAAATCTCTTGCATAATATCCCCGGGAAAAATATACTGGTACCATCCGCCGGTCTTCTATGCGGCCGGGCCTGCGGCCGCGGCCCCAGAATCTGGAAGACAGGGTAAGGAGAACAGATGCCGGAATTGCGTAAGGATCCCATCATCGGGCGATGGGTCATCATTTCCACGGAAAGGGGCAAGCGCCCCCACGACTTTGTGGTGGAGCCGGAGGTAACCAAAGGCGGTTTCTGCCCCTTCGACATGGGAAATGAGCATACTACGCCGCCGGAGATCATGGCCTACCGGGAGCCGGGCACCGCGCCCAACTCTCCGGGCTGGCGCCTGCGGGTGGTGGCCAATAAGTTCCCGGCCTTGGTCATGGCGGGCCAATTGGACCGCCAGGGCGAAGGCATGTTTGACAAAATGAACGGGATCGGCGCCCATGAGGTGATCATCGAAACCCCGGATCATCACGCCACCCTCGCCACCATTCCCGTAGAAGGCTTCATGGATGTGCTCTCGGCCTACCGGGACCGCATCGTCGCTTTGTCCCACGACCCCAGGTTCAAATACGTCCTGGTCTTCAAAAACTGGGGCCGGGCCGCGGGGGCTTCCCTGGAGCACACCCACAGCCAGCTCATCGGCCTGCCCATCGTGCCGGAGCTGGTCCAGGAGGAATTGGCCGGGTCCAAGTTTTACTATAATTACAAAGAACGCTGCGTCTTCTGCGACATGGTCCGTCAGGAAGTGCAGCAGCAGACGCGGGTGCTTTTGGAAAATGAAGAATTTGTGGCCATTTGCCCCTTCGCCCCCCGTTCGCCTTTTGAGGTGTGGATTCTTCCTAAAAACCATTTTTCTTCTTATGTGGACCTGACCACGGATTCCTGCCGCCTCCTGGCCCAAGTCTTTTCGGAAACCTTGAAGCGCCTGGAAAAGGTCATCGGGAAGGCCCCTTATAACTTTATTCTCCATACCGCTCCCTTCCGGGAGCCGGATTTACCATACTATCACTGGCATTTTGAGATTATGCCCAAGCTGACGCTCATGGCTGGTTTTGAATGGGGCTCGGGCTTTTTCATCAATCCCACACCGCCGGAGGATGCGGCCCAATATCTCCGGGAGGTGCAACTCTAGCCCCGGGAAGGGAAAGTCATGCACATCCTGATGGTAACCCCGGAAGCCAATCCCTTTGCCCGCAGCGGCGGGTTGGCGGAGGGGATCAACGCTTTGTCCTGGGCCTTGGTGCGCTTGGGTCATCAGGTATCCGTGGTCCTGCCGTTATATCGCCAGGTGCGGGAATCAGGCCAGCCCATCTCTTTTACCGGCCAGACCCTGTCCATTCCCATCTCCTGGAAGACCCTCCCTGCGGAAATCCACTACTCCAAGATCGACCCGCGTCTCAACTTCTACTTCATCGGCCAGGACGCCCTCTTCAACCGGGAGGGTCTCTACGGCACCGCGTACGGGGCTTTCGAGGATAACGCCGAACGCTTTATCTTCTTCAGCCGGGCGGTGGTGGAAATGGTGGAAGCCCTGAACCTGGACGCCGATATCTGCCACTGCCATGAATGGCAGACGGGCCTGGTGCCGGTCTATCTCCGCACCCTCTATAACGACCGGCCCCGGCTGCAAAAGCTGGCCGCAGTCTATACCGTCCACAACGTGGGCTATCAGGGCCTGTTTTCCTCCTTTGACATGCCGCTCACCGGCCTGGGCTGGGAGTACCTCTCTCCCAAGGGCCTGGAATTTTACGGCAAGATCAATTTGATGAAGGGCGGCTTGGTTTACGCTGATTTGCTCAGCACGGTGAGCGCCAAATACCGGGAAGAAATCCTGACTCCGGAATACGGCTTCGGCCTGGAAGGCCTCTTCCAGGAAAGGGCCCAGGAATTGTACGGCATCCTGGAAGGAGTGGATTATAACCGCTGGGATCCGGCCCATGACCCGTATCTGCCGGCTGCTTACGGCCCGGATAATCTGGCAGGGAAAAAGGAGTGCAAGGCTGCGCTCATCCGCCGCTTCGGCTTAAACCTGGAAGTGGGAACACCTCTCATCGGCCTGACCACGCGCTTTTTTGAGCGTAAAGGCATCGACCTGTTGGAGAACAGCCTGGATGACCTGATGGGGCTGGGGGTGGGTTTCGTGGTCCAGGGCACCGGCGAGGAGCGCCATCAATATCTGCTCCAGGAGATCAGCCAACGCCATGCTTCGCGCCTGGGCGTGACCATCGGCTACACGGATGAGTTGTCCCACCAGATCATCGCCGGGGCCGACCTCTTTCTGATGCCATCCCGCTATGAGCCCTGCGGCCTCGATCAGCTCTATTGCTTACGGTACGGGACGCTGCCCGTGGTGCGGGCCACTGGCGGGTTGGATGAAACCATCCAGGAATTTAACCCCAACAGTGGTCAAGGCAATGGTTTCAAGTTTTCCGGCTATACGCCGGTGGAACTTCTGGGTGCGGTGCAGCGGGCCCTGGCGATTTACCAGGATCAGAGCGTCTGGCAGGATCAGAGCGTCTGGCAGGGTCTGATGCGGAAGAACATGACCCTTGACTTTTCCTGGGACACCGTGGCCCCCAAATACCTGGACCTGTACCAGTGTGCTCGAGCCAAGCGGCTGAGCCTTCTGGGGGGATGACTGTTAATGGCCACGGAGCGCATTGCCTTCCTGACCCAAATGGTGGAGGTCTTCACTTCCACTATCAGCTTCGGGGAGCGCCTCAACAACATGGTCCATCTTCTGGCCCGGCACCTGAAGGTGGATCTCGCGCTTTACTTCGGACTGGATAAGGCCAAAGAAACCCTCGTTCTCAATCTCAGCAGCCATGGGCCGGTACCGCCCCATATGCGGCTGGAGTTCGCCCTGGGCCAGGGGGTGGTGGGGGAGGTGGCCGGCACCCGGAAAGTCAAATCCGTGCAGCGTTCCCAGCCGGGGGTATTGGCCGCCAACCAGGCCCTGTCGAAGCTGCATCCTGCGTTTGCAACTCTGGCCGGCTTTCCGGTGGCCGACGATAATTTCCTTTACGGCGTCCTCCTCCTGGTGGACCGGCAAGAGCGGCAGCTCACCCCGGCGGAGCGCCAGAATGTGCATCTGGCCACCCTGATGCTGGCCGGCACCTTGCGCCAGGCGCTCCTGCAGGAAGAGGCCAAAAAGCGTATCGCCGAACTTTCCGTGCTCTTCGAGGTGGGCAAGGCCCTCAGCGCCACCGTGGAGTTGGATGACCTGCTGGAAAGGGTGGTCACTACCACGGCCAAGGTGATCACCGCCCGGGGCGCGGCTTTGCAGATCGTTGATGCGGTTACCAAAGAGGTGCGGGTTTCTTCCAAGTATGGGAAGATCCCCTGGGCCTGTCCCTCTCCCACGGAGATCCTGGCCACCGCGGCCCCTGCGGAGGAAATGCCTCATATGCAAGGCCAGGGGACCGACGCCGAAGGCCAGACCCACCATTTCCTGGCCGTGCCCCTCACCTTCAAGGGGCAGTTGCAGGGGATCATCTGCGTCTATGATAAGTATGCGGCGGATGGCGATTACCTGCCCTTTGACCCGGAGAACCGCCAACTCTTGTACACCATGGCCGGATTGATCGTCAACGCCATCGAAAATGCCCTTACCTTTAAGCAGGTGGAGTCCCTGGCGGAAAGAAACGAGCGCATGGTGCGGAGTCTCACGGTCCTCCAGGTCCTGTCCCGGGCCCTGTTGACCACGGTGCAGGAAGAGCATCTCCTGGAAATCATCCTCCAGGGCCTCACCCTGGACCAGGGGTTGGGGTTTGACCGGGCCGTGGTCTTGCTGGTGGATGAAGCCGACCAAGTTTTGAAAGGCGTTAAGGGCGCGCAGAGTTCGGTGGAACTCAAAGGCCTGCCCCTGTTCGAGGCCCTGCTGTCGCCTTTGGCTGAAAAGGAGAAGGTGGAGGAATGGCGGATTCCGCTGCGGGCCGACCAGGGGGCTTTGGCCCAGACGGTGCTGCAGAAGCGCCCTTATCATGTGAAGGAGCCGGTCCGGAAAGGGGGCTTACCCCCGGCTCTACCGCCGGAGTTTGCGCCCTCGGAGTTTTTCGTGGCGCCCCTGTTGGCCAAAGACCGGGCCATCGGCGCCATCATGGTGGATAACCAGGCCAGCGGCCGGCCCCTGGAGGAAGAACCCCTCCACGCCCTGCGCATGTTCTCCACCCAGGCCGGGTTGGTGGTGGAAAATGCCCACCTCTATTCCACCATCGAAGCCAACAACCGGGAGCTGCTGCTCATCCGGGAAAGGATGCTGGAATCCGACCGTCTGGCGGCCTTGAGCAGCCTGGCCTCCGGGATGGCCCATGAAATTCGGAACCCTCTGGTGTCCATCGGCGGCTTCGCCCGGCGCATCGCCAAGCTGGTGGACGAAAAATCCCCCTTGCGAGGCTATGTGGAGGTGATCCAGGAGGAGGTGACCCGCCTGGAAAAGCTGCTCCGGGAAATTTTGGATTTTACTGGGGAAAACCTCAGTTTTTACGGTGACCACGACCTGAACAAACTTCTGGATGATACCCTGCTCCTGGTGCAGCGGGATCTGGAAGCCTGCCATATCACCGTGGTCAAAGAATTCTCCTCCCTGCCCCGGCTCCATTGCGACGACCGTCAGGTCAAGCAGGTCTTTTATAATCTTTTTCAAAACGCCTGCCAGGCCATGCAGCAGGGAGGCATCCTGACCATCCGCACTTATCCCGTGGAAAAGGAAGACGGCCTTTATGAGGCGGTGGCCATCACCGATACCGGCGGCGGCATTCCCATGGAGGTCCTGCACAATATCTTCAATCCGTTTTTTTCCACTAAAGATTATGGCACCGGCCTGGGGCTGGCCATAGCCCAACGCATCGTTTCCCGCCACTATGGACAGGTGGAAGTGAACAACGAATTGGGCAAGGGGGTGACCTTTATCGTCTCTTTGCCGGTGGCCAAATATTGTCTGGTGAAGGAAGCTGGCCAGGTCGCAGCCCTGGCCAGCACGTTGAAGGCTCCCAAAGGAGGAGGGTGATGAAGAAGATCCTGGTGGCGGACGACGAAATGAGCATTCGCCTCCTTTATAGCGAAGAACTCAAAGAGGAAGGCTACGAGGTCTACCAGGCCGCCAACGGCCGGGAAGCCCTGGAGATTGTGGACAAGGTCCCTCTGGATCTGGTCATCTTGGACATCAAGATGCCGGAGATGGACGGCATTGAAGCCCTCAGGCAGATCAAGGAACGGCAGCCGGAGCTGCCGGTGCTCCTCAGCACGGCTTATGGGGAATACCGCCAGGACTTTGCCACCTGGGCTTCTGATGAATACCTGGTCAAATCCTCCGACCTGGAGGACTTGAAATCAGCGGTAAAACGTTACCTGAAAGATTGAGATTTTCCAAGGTGCGGGCATGAATAAAATCAAAGGTGTGCTTCTCCTGCTGTTGGGCGCGCTCCTGGTGGATTTTGCCGTGGAGAACGCCCTGCCTTCCCCGGTTCTCAAACTGTTTAAGTTCGATCTTGGGAAACTGCCCATCTTCGTGCTGATTTACGGCAGCTTTGCCATCGGCCTCCTCGGCGGTTGGCTGGGCCATCTCCTGCGGGTCAAAAGACAGAAAAAGGCGGCGGCTTTAGCCGGAGAAAAACCAGAAGCGCGTAAGGCTCCCCAGGAGCAATAGCGACAGTAAGACCTGGAGACCCAGAGACAGGCACAAGGTTCCCAGGGCCCGCCCGGAAGTGAACCCCAAGACCCCCCGCAATCCCTGGTAAGTGAGGACCAAAGTCCCAAAACCGGCCACCGGTCCTCCCAGGACCGGCAGAAATCCGGCTACCAGGGCTCCTTGGGCATAGCAGGTGAGCCGCCAGATCGCGGGGAATTGCCCCTGGGGCCCGCCGCTCAGCAGCACCGCGGCCCACAACCCCAGGCTGCTGACCGCCAGGTTCAACAGCATGATAGACGGCGCCAGCAGCATCACCGTAATGATGATCCCCGCTCCCAGGTTGACAAACTGCCTGGCCAGAGCGGACAATTCTCCCAAATGGCGGCCGAGTTGCAGATAAAAGACCAGTTGCCAGTAAAGACAGGCCAATAATCCCGCAGTCCTTACAATTAGACCGAAGGCCAGGGCCTCGCCCCAGCCTTCCCGGGGCAGATTTTGGAAGAAATTCCGGGGGTGACAGAGCAACTGTCCTAAAGTGCGGACCAGGCCCCTGAGGCGGCCGATTTCTGCATCTTCCCAAGGAATAGTGGGGGGAGGTGCAGGTGTGACCTCCGCTTCCTGCTCTGGCGCGGTCGCGGCCTCCGGCTCTGGAGGAGGCGCGCCGGGTCCCAATTCCGGCTCATCCGGGGGCATCACCGGCGCCTTTCTTCGATCAGGGCTTTAACCCCTTTGGGGTCCGTCAGGCCGAACCAGAACAAAGCCGGCCCCCCGGACTTGTCCTGGAGGATCAGGTTCCCCACCTGGAGCAGCGTTTGGGTCAGCCCCCGGCGTATCAGGACCTCCCCCAGGTTGTCCCAAGTAATTTCCTGCCGCCTGCAGGTCCAGGTCCAGACCTTGCTCACCCCCCGGGGCGTTACCTGATACTCCTGGCCCCAGCGCATGTAAACCACCGCCGCCACCAGGATGAGTCCCAGTACCAGGCCCAGCCAGGGGGGCAGCCCCGCCGCGGGATTGATCTGGGGTCCCACAAAACAGATGAACATGGCCACGTAATGCACCACAAAGGCCCGGCTGCAGGGCCGGAATACCTGCGTCCCTTGCATCTGGTCGTTTTCGGTTTCAGTCATTTCCTTGTTCCTGGGCGAAAACCATCTTCCGCAAAAACTGCGGCGTCCTCATTAGTCCCATCATTACGAATGCTTGAGGAGTTAATTGGATGTAACTCGGGATTCTGCTCGCTACTCAAGATGACATTTTAAGGGAAGTTGGATTTTTAAAACAGTCTCTAATTGTCTTAACCAGAGATTTTTCCGGCAACTCTTTCTCGGATCTACCAGGACGCCTGCCCAATCAACCTCAGGAGGGCTCATGAGAACGGCTGGAGGGGCCCACGCTTTCTTTCTGTCATCCTGAACGCAGTGAAGGATTTCAACCATTCGAAAATACGAGATTCTTCGCGGCGCTCAGAATGACAACTGAGGGCTATACGAGGTTTTGCAACAGCTTCCAGGGAATCATTCGCGGCTTTTACTATAGGAAAAAGCAAGGTCAGCAGCTCAGTTCAGGTTTCCTCGGGGGGGAGGGCTTTCTTCAGGATGCAGCACCCGCTTGATAGTCTTGGCCAAGTCGCCCACGTTGAAAGGCTTCACCAAATAATCCCAAATCCCATCCTCTTTTGCTTTTTTGGCGGCGACGGTTTCACTGGACCCGGTACACAGGATGATGGGCGTCTCCGGCCGCAGCCGGATAATTTTTTGGGCCAGCTGGACGCCGGTCAGATGGGGCATGGTCTGGTCGGAAATAATGAGATCAAAATCCTCAGGCCGGGCCGAGAACAATTCCAGGGCCTCCAGGCTGCTGGTCTTGACCGTGACCTTGTAGCCCAGGCGCTTGAGGATCTTTTCGCCGATATGGGCGAGCACCGGTTCATCGTCAATGAACAGGATATGCTCGCCCCTGGAAGAGACAGCAATGGGCTCGGCTGCGACTGGTTCCGGAATGTCCCCCGGGCCGACGCCGTCCAGACGGGGCAGATAGACCTGGAAGGCAGTGCCATTCCCCACCTGGCTGTCCACCAGGATAGCGCCGCCCAGGTTGGAGATGATACCGTGCACCACGGCCAGACCCAAGCCGGTGCCTTCAGACAGCCCCTTGGTGGTGAAGTAGGGCTCGAAGATGCGCTCCAAGACTTCAGGCTCCATACCGTGCCCGCTATCCCGGACGCTGAGCCTTAGGTAAGGGCCGGGGCGCAGATTAGGATGGGTATTGGCCAACGCGGCGTCTACCTCCTCTGCGCCCAGGCTGATCTCCAGCACCCCACCATTCTCGCGCATGGCATGGTAGGCGTTGGTGCCCATGTTCATTAGCACCTGATGGATCTGGGTGGGGTCGGCCAAAACCAGCCCGCACTGACTGGGAATGTCGGAGTAAATCTCAATGGTGGCGGGAAAAGAAGCCCGCAGCAGTTTAATCGCTTCCAGGATGATCAGGTTTATCTGGACCGGTTGCTTGCCCTGCTCCTTCTTGCGGCTGAAAGTGAGGATCTGCTGCACCAGGTCTTTGGCCCGTTTCCCTGCCTGCAGGACCCCGTTCAGGTGGTTCTCAATCACCTGAATGTCTTGTTTTTGGTCTAGGTTCAACAGGATCAATTCGGAATAACCGACGATGGCTGTGAGAATGTTGTTGAAGTCATGGGCAATGCCGCCTGCCAGGGTGCCGATGGCTTCCATCTTTTGAGCCTGGCGGAGTTGCATCTCCAGCTTGGCCTTTTCCGCCATCGCCTGCCGGCGTTGACTGCGTTCCTTGAGGATGGAAATGCCCTGGCTGACGTTACTGGCTAGTTCCTCCAAGAGCTTGATTTCCTCCGAATCGAAGCCGTTGACTTCCTCGGACAGGATATCCAGGATGGCAATGGTTTCCTGCTCCAGGGTTAGGGGCAGAACAATAACTGAATTATAATGGCGGCGACGCGCCTCATCGTGCCAGGGAGCAAGAGTAGGGTTTGCCAGTATGTTTCTGATCACCTGGATTTTGCCCGTACGGATCGCCTCTCCGCCTGGCCCCAGGCCGCGGGGGTCATCGTCCGCCCAAGTAATTCTGATCCAATTGGCGTCCTCTCCACTCCGCCCCATCTGCGCCGCTGGCATAATGGTCTTAGCGGGGTCCTGCTGGGGAACGCCTACCCAGGACAGCGGGTAACCCGTTACTTCCACGATGATCCGCCAAACATCTTGTAAAAAGGCCTGTTCTTCCGTGGCGTGCACCAGGGCCTGGTTGACTTCCCCCAAGGCCCTTAGCGCCCGGCTGGCCCTGAAGAGTTTTTCCTCCGCCTGCTTGCGGTCCGTGATGTCGAACAAGACGCCGCTGACATATTCAATTTTGCCCGCAGCGTCACAGAATATGTTCCCCCGGTTGTGAATCCAGCGAACCTCCTTGTTTCTTCTGCGGATGCGATATTCCCGCACATAGGCCTTGCTGGTCTTCAAGGCGTGAATAAATTTTTTTCTGGCTTCCGGGAGGTCTTCCGGCAGGATCAGTTCCTTCCAGAGGATCTGGCGGGAATCGAAGCATTTTTTGGGATAGCCGGTCAGGGCTTCAACTTTATGATCAAAGAAATCGATGGTGCAGTCCGCGTAGGCCTTGTAGACCACCGCCGGAATTTGATTGACCAGCACCCGGTATTTCTCCTCGCCCGCCTTTAGAGCCTTTTCTGCTTCCAGGCGGTAGCTGATGTTTCTAAAGATCGCGATGATGGACCTGGGTTGCCCCAGGTCATCCGTGATTAAAGAGGCGCTGACCTCCGCGGCGAAGGAGGTGCCATCCTCTCTGATGATGTTGAACACCCGGTTTCTGACGCTCCCGGTTTTCTGGATCTCTTCCAAGGTCCGCATGGCTTCAGGGCACTCCGCCTGGGCGATAAAATCTAGGGCCCGGCGGTTGATGAGTTCTTCTATTTGATAACCGATAAGCAAGGAGGCCCGGTCATTGGCCGCGGTAATACGGCCATGAAGATCAATGTCCAGAATAGAATAGGGGGAGGTTTTCATCAGGGTGCGATAATGCTTTTCGCTTTCCCGGAGAGCTTTCTCCGCTTGCTTGCGGGCGCTGATATCCGTGAAAGTTACGACTATCCCCACTATTCGTCCGTTTTCGAGGACGGGATTTTTATTGGATTCCACCGGAAAAGGAGTGCCGTCCTTTCTCCAGAACACCTCTTCCACGGGATTGGGGCGGTAATCACCTTTTAAAGTTTCCAGGATGTGGCATTCCTCCCCCGGGTAAGGACTGCCATTCTCCTTTGAATGGTGCCACGTAGAGTGAGAGGGCCGGCCGAGAAGCTCCTCCACTTCGTAACCCAATAGGGCCGCGGCTGCGGGATTCACAAAGGTGTGGTTGCCCTGGAGGTCTATTCCCAAAATCCCTTCCGTGGCCGAGGCCAGGATCAATTCCTGTTGTTGGTGCAACTGCGCCAGCTTATCCTCGGCCAGATGGCCTTTAGAGGCGTGGCGGCGTTTCCTGAAATGGTGTCCCCACATCCAGGCCAGCAGCAGCACCAGCCCGGTTACCCCTAACCCGGCCGGCAATTTGTCCGGCAAAGTGCGAGGAAGAGAGGAAGAGATAGCCGGGGCGGGGTTATTCACCAAGACATAATTCCCGCCAGGCAACCCGGCCAACGGGGTAAGGGTATTCAGGCAAGCATGGGTTACTTGACCTTCCTGAAGGCTGGGGGATTGCTGGGCCGCGCCTGGGGCCAGTTCTGGTGCCGGCTTTTCCCTGTAGCGGTTTGCCTCCAAGTTAAGGTGGGTCAACAAGCCCAGAAGCGGCAGGATGGAGAAAAAGGTTATCAGTATGATCCGAGCTTGAAGATTGGTGCAGATTTTTGGCAACGTGAATCCTTTCAGCGCCTGAATCGAAAGAGGAGCCAGGTTCAACGGATGCAGAGCTGGACCGGCTAAAAATGGTTCAATTTTTCAGAAATCTTTAAAATCTCCCTCCGCACCAGGAAGATGCGGGACGGAATTTGCTGGCAGAGGTGGATTTATTATCCTGGTTGGCTCTGGAGCTCTAGGCTCACTGAGCATCAAGGTTCTCTGAGGTTTGCTTATACTTCTGCTCCGGTTACCCACCAGGGCCACCAATTCGTTTACCATGACTTTCATTTGCTGAGACTGGGCGGTTAGCTCTTCAGAAGCACTGGCTCCTTCCTCGGCCACGGCCGCATTTTTTTGCACCACCTGGTCCATTTCCGCGACCGCCTGATTGATTTGATCCACCCCTTGGGACTGCTCATGGGAGGCGGTGGTGATCTCCGCCACCAGATCCCGGATCTTGCTGCTGCTTTCGGCCACTATGGAGAAAGACTCGGCCGTTTTTCCCACCAAATCTGAGCCTTCTTTGGCTTTGGCGATGGTCCTTTCAATCAAGGCGGTGGTATTCTGGGATGACTCGGCGGCGCGCATGGCCAGGGAACGCACCTCATCGGCCACCACGGCAAAGCCCGCTCCTGCCTCTCCGGCCCGGGCCGCTTCCACTGCGGCATTCAGCGCCAGGAGATTGGTCTGGAAAGCAATTTCATCAATGGTCTTATTGATTTTGCCGGTTTCTTCGCAGGCCAGGACGATTTCCCGCATGGAATGGATGAGATCCTTCATGGCTTGGTTGGATTGCTCCACCACTTTATGGCCTTCGCTTACCAGGGCGTTGGCCTGATGGGCATTATCCGCGCTCTTGCGGCTGGTTGACGCCATCTGCGCCAAGGAAGCCGTGGTCTCCTCCAGGTTGGCGGCCTGCTCCGTGGAGCTCTGGGCCAGATAATGACTGGAGGAGGCGACCTGCGAAGAAGCGCCGGCTACCTGACCGGCCCCTTCGGACAGATCTTCGATAATCCGTTTAATCGGCCTGGTAATACTTCGGGCAATTAAGAAACCCAGGATCAATCCCAAAAGAACCGTTACCAGAGGCACGCCGATTAAGGCTCTGTTGGTCCAAGCCAGTTCGGATTTGATCTTATTCCTTTGATCGGTAATTATTTCGATTAGGTGGCTGCCGACCTTTCTTCCGGTTTTTAACAACTCCTGATCAATGACCTCAAGTTCTTTATCATGCTCCTGTCCAGACGCGGCCTTTTTCTTTTCAATCCATTTTCCTAAATGCGCCAGTGCCGTTTCATAATCGGCTATTGCGGCCAGGGTCACATCAATCCGTTGTTTATTACGCTGGTCTTTGAATTTACCCTTAATATCCACAGCCTCTTTTTTTATGTCCCCCAGTGCGCTTTCTACCGATTTTTTCCATTTATCTTCCTGGCGAATTATGAAATTCTTCTCATGCCGACGGGCTTGCAGGAGATTCTTAAACATATTGTTTGCCTCATCGGCCCGGGAAAACCTTTCTACGATGCCTTGCATACCTAGCCAACCCACCGCGGCAATCAGGAGAAGGACTGAGGCAAATCCCACTACCAAACTAATAATCTTGGTATTTAAATTCATCTTCAGCATGTTGTTTTCCTTCCGCCTCTTAGTGATGGCCTGAAGTTAAGGGGGTTGGTAACTTAATTAAAAAACCTGTAAATAATAATAAAAAATTGTCGAATACTGATGCCGGGGCGATTCTATAATGCCGTTTAAAGAATAGCAATATGCGTACCATGCGCGGCAAACCCCATTTCCCCCATTCTCCCTGGATGGGCAAGAAAAAGGTGTCAAGGTTTTTTACGAACTGTAAAAGGAAAAGTAGCGGTTGGTCCCTGCTCAGGATATTGCAGGGGCATGGAACCGCGGCTCGATTCTGCGCGCCCGGGCCAAAGGTTTATCATTACCTGCAAGTCTTAATTTGGCGGGTGAGCATTTCTGATTGTGGCCAGATTCTTCCAGGGGTAAATTCTTATGAACCACGGGGTCTTATGGGTGGGGCGCCTCAAAATCCCCCCAGCCCCCTTTTTCAAAGGGGGAGTAAAACAGTGCCTGATTTAAGGTATTCTTTGGTGGCGCAGGCTTTTCAGCCTGCGCCGTTTTTTGGCGCAGCCTGGAAAGGCTGCGCCACCGGGTAAAAAACTTGTGGGTAAAGATAAGGGGCAAAGGGGGGGAGGGGAACTGGGAGTTAGAGAGCTCCAAAGGCAAGGCAGGTTAAGTCGAAAAAAGTCAAGACCCAGGTCAGGACTGCGGGCTGGCCGGGAGAACCAAGGCCGGGGCCGCGGCCAGGGGGCTGCCATCCTTAGCGCAGCCCTTCTGCTGCCTCCCGATCCACCAGCCAATATAATTCTCCGGGTTCAGGGTCAATCAGTTGGGCGGGGAGGCGCTGGCTGTCCCGGGAGCCTTGCAGCACCTCCCGGAGCGCCTGGGATTTGGCTGCGCCTGCCACTAAAAAGGCCACGACCCTGGCCTGATTGATAAAAGTTGGGGTCAAAGTGACCCGGTGCAGGCCCTGGGCTGGGACATACACGGCTGCGGTCCAGTGCTCCCGCTCTTCCAAAGCCCCATTGTCCGGGAAGAGAGAGGCAGTATGGCCGTCTTCTCCCAGACCCAGGAAGATCAGGTCCAGGCCGGGAGAAGCACCGGTGCAGAATTTCCGCAGCAGTGCTTCATACTCCCGGGCCCCGGCAGCCGGCGAAGGCAGGCAGGAGATGGGATGAATCCGGCTCGGGTCCAGGGGCACTTGATCCAACCAGGCCCTCCGGGCCAGACGGGCATTGCTCCGGGGATCATGGGGCGGTACGCAGCGCTCGTCCCCCCAGAAGATGTGAATCTGCTTCCAGTCCACCTGCTCCCGGAAAGGGGACCGGGCCAGGATTTCATAGGTCCGCTTGGGGGTTTGCCCTCCGGAGAGGGCCACGCTGAATTGCCCCCGGGCCTTTACCGCGTCTTTTGCCTGCCGGGCGAACAGTTCGGCTGCAGCCCGGCTCAAAGCTTCCAAATCGGCATAGGTCTGAATGATCATGGGGCAGACTTGGACGCCGGGGCCATGGTCACCCGGCAGGTTGCCAGCTCTTCCTGGCATTGCAGGAAGGTGGGCATCACCCAACTGCGTCCGTCCTGGGCGATCAGGGCGTCCGCAGACTCCGGTCCCCAGGTGCCGGCCTGATAGTTGGGAAAATCGGTGGGCCGGACTTCCTCCCAGGTCTCCAACACGGGAGTGATCGCCTCCCAGGCGGCTTCGGCCTGATCAGCCCGCATGAAGAGGGTGGCGTCCCCGCGCATGACGTCCAGGAGCAGGGTTTCATAAGCTTGCGGAGGGGTGGTGCGAAAGGCCTCCTTGTAATAGAATTGCATGATCACCGGGGCCAGGCGCATGCTGGGGCCAGGGTACTTGGCCTCAAAACGCAGCAAAATTCCCTCCTCGGGTTGGATGGCGATGATCAGGCGGTTGGGCCGCCAGTCCATCACCGCGGCCGCGGGAAAGGACTGGTGGGGCACCGGCCGGAACTGGATGGAGACCTCGGAAATCCGGGTCTGCATGCGTTTGCCGGTACGCAGATAGAAAGGCACCCCTTGCCAGCGCCAGTTGTCCACCAGGAGCTTCACTGCGGCATAAGTCTCAATGGGGGAATCCGGAGCCACATTGGTCTCCCCCCGATAACCGGGGACTTCCTGGGCGTCGATCTTACCTTCGCCATATTGGCCCCGCACCGCAAAACGATGCACCTCTTCCGGGAGGATGGGCCGGAGGGCCCGGAGCACGTCCACTTTTTTATTGCGGACCTCGTCGGCCTCAAAGGAAATGGGCGGTTCCATGGCAATGAGACAGAGAATCTGGAGCAGATGGTTTTGGATCATATCCCGGAGGGCCCCGGCCTTTTCGTAGTAATGGCCCCGGTTCTCCACGCCCACCTGTTCGGCCACGGTGATCTGCACATTATCGATATAGCGCCGGTTCCATACCGGTTCAAAGAGGGTGTTGGCAAAGCGGAAGGCCAGGATATTCTGCACCGTCTCCTTGCCCAGATAATGATCGATGCGAAAGATCTGGGGTTCCTCGAAGCTGGCCGCCAGGGTTTGATTCAGTTCCCGGGCCGAAGCCAGGTCCTGGCCGAAGGGCTTCTCCACGACGATGCGGGAGCGTTTGCGGTCCTGGTGCAGGCGGACTTTGGCCAGCTCCCGGGTAACGGTGCCGGTCATGCCGGGCGGCATGGCCAGATAAAAGACATGTTGGGCCCGGGTATTCCACTCCTTGTCCAGGGCGGCCAGTTGCTTGGCCAGATAGGCGTAAGTCCGGGGGTCATCCAGTTCCGAGGAGCCAAAGGATAGATGGGAAGCAAAGCTGGCCCAGGGCCCGTCCTCGGTTTTGCCCCGGCGGGAGAACTGGTCCACCCCCCGGCGCAAATGTTGGCGCAACTCCGCATCCTCCAGCCGCTGGTGGCCCAGACCCAGGATGAGAAATTTTTCCGGCAGCCACCGGTCCAGAAAGAGGTTGTGGAGTGCCGGTATCAGTTTGCGCCAGGCCAGATCGCCGGCCGCGCCGAAAATCACGAAGACCGTGGGCTCAGGGGTGGCGGCAGTGGTCATAAGACCTCCTCAGGTCAAATTCCCAGACGATATTTTTTTCGTAGGGGCACAGCTTGCCGTGCCAGGGGCCCTAAGGCTCAAATCATGGGCACAGCAAGCTGTGCCCCTAATCCCAATGGGTGTGGAAGGTGCCGGCTATATCCGTCCGTTCATAAGTATGGGCCCCGAAGTAGTCGCGCTGGGCCTGGATCAGGTTGGCGGGCAGCCGGGCGCTGCGCAGGGCGTCATAATAGGCCAGGGAGACCATCAACCCCGGCGCGGGGATGCCCGCGGCCGCAGCCGCCGCGGTCACGGCCCGCAGGTTCGGCAGCCGGGCCATGACTTCCCGGCCCAGGCGGGGGTCCAGGAGCAGGTGCTCCAGATCGGGCCGGGCCTGGTACGCGGCCCGGATGTCCTCCAGCAAGGCGGCGCGGATGATGCAGCCGCCCCGCCAGATGCGGGCCACGGTGGCCAAATCCAGGCGGTAATCGTAAACCTGGGAAGCCCGTTGCAGCAAAGCCAGGCCCTGGGCGAAGGCCAGGACCATGGCGGCATAAAGGCTGCGGCCCAACTGGCGGATGAAGGCCTGGCGGTCCCCCGGAAAGACGGGCGGCGGTCCCTGGAGGACCCGGGCCGCGGCCTCCCGCTCGGCCTTATAACCCGAGAGGTCCCGCATCATGACCGCGGTGTCGATGCCGGGGGTGGGCACCTGCAGGTCCATGGCCTCCTGGGAGGTCCACTTGCCCGTGCCTTTCTGCCGGGCCTGATCCAGGATCAGGTCGATCAAGGGCTGCCCGGTCTTCTCATCCACCCGGCGCAGGACCGGCGAAGCGATCTCCACCAGATAAGAGGCCAACTCTCCCCGGTTCCACTCCTCATAAATTCCTGCTATCTCCCCGGGGCTCAGGCCCAGGCCCCGGCGCAGCAGGTCGTAGGCTTCCGCCAGCAACTCCATCACCGCATATTCGATACCGTTATGCACCATTTTGACGAAATGGCCGGCAGCGCCGCCCCCCAGATAGGCGACACAGAGCTCCCCCTGGACTTTGGCCGCGGCTGCCTCCAGAATGGCGCGCACCCGTTCATAAGCCGCGGGCGGGCCGCCGGGCATCAGGCTGGGGCCGTGGCGGGCCCCGGCCTCGCCCCCGGAGACGCCCAGACCCAAATAGAGCAAGCCTTTCGCCGCCAGGGTCCGGCCCCGGCGGTCGGTATCCCTAAAAAAGGAGTTGCCGCCGTCGATGATCAGGTCCCCCGGGGAGAGAAAAGGCAGTAGTTCGTCAATCACCGCGTCCACCGGCGGCCCGGCGGAGACCAGGATGATGATGGCCCGGGGCCCTTGCAGATGGCCGACAAACTCCGCCAGGGTATAGCCGGGATGGATCTTGCGGCCCCCCACTTCCTGCTCCATGAATTCCCTGGTCTTTTCCCCGGTGCGGTTATAAACGGCCACCGCAAACCCGTGGTCCGCCATGTTCAAGACCAGGTTCCGGCCCATGGTGCCCAGGCCCACCAGGCCGATGCTGCAATCTCCGTCACCCATGGATGCCTCCGAAATCAGACATTTTGCCCGCGGGGCCGCGGTGCGGGCTGAATAAAATATAGGAACTCCATCGGGGGTCGTCCATAGGGGGAGGGGCAATTTTGCAGGAAAAGCAAGGAAATACTCGATTCCGGGCGATACCGGCTTATCCTTACCCACAAGTTTTTTAACCGGTGGCGCAGCCTTTCAAGGTTGCGCCAAAAAAACTGCGCAAGCCTGCGCCACCAAAGAATACCTTAAATCAGGGACTTTCTTACTCCCCCTTTGAAAAAAGGGGGCCGGGGGGATTTTGGGGCGCCCCAACCCTAAGACCCAGTTATTCAAAAGAATTTAGCCCTGGCAGAATCTGGACACAATCAGAAATGCTCTCCCGCCAAACTAAGACTTGTGGGTTAATGATAAGGCGATAGCGGGGAGGATTGGCAGGGATAAGAGGGGCCGGGAAATCCCTGTTCCCGCCGGGCCTGGTTCTAACCGCGGGGTGCAACTTCTTTGACGGCTACCCCCAGGATTCCCACTGAGGAGTGTTCCATGATGGTTTGCGTCTCGAAGCCTGCGGCTTCCAGGGCCTGGTGCAGGTCGGCGCGGTGGAAGCGGTTTTCTTCCGGATGCAAAAAGATACGCCGGGCAATGAAGTTCTGGTACAGAGGCGGATAGAATTCCTCCAGAAAATAGCGGCCCCCCGGTTTCAGCACCCGGGTGATTTCCGCCAGTCCGGCGCGCCAATCCGGCACATGATGCAGCACCCCGAAGCCGAAGACGGCGTCCAGGGCGGCATTCGGGTAGGGCAGGTGCAGCAAGTCGCCCACGTAAAGGAAGATGCCGTTTTGCCCCGGGGGCAGATAGGCTTTGGCCTGACGAATCATGGTCAGATCCAGGTCCAGGGCATGGAGCGTGGCCGGGGCGAATTCCTTCAGAAGCATGGCCGCGCCTGCACCCCGGCCGCAGCCCACCTCCAGGACCTTGGCCCCGGGCGGCAGCGAGGCCTTTTCCTTGAACCAGCGGACGAGGAGACGCTGCACCGCCACCCTGACCGGACTGTTAACCATGAGTCGTTCGGCCCAATTGATTTTCAAGGGGTTTTTACCCCTACGTGGACCGCGGCGATGCCGTTGGTGAGACGGCGGAAGCGCACCTGGGCAAAGCCGATTTCTTCCAATACCGCGCTCAACTCCTGGGGCCGGGCGAACATGCGGATGGACTCGGGCAGATAGGTATAGGCCTGCCAGGACCCCACCATGATTTTCCCGGCCAGGGGCATGAAGTAAAAGGAATAAAGGTCATAGAGCCAGCGGAACCAGGCCCAGGTGGGTTGGGAGAATTCCAGGCACATGAGTCTGCCCCCGGGCGCCAGGACCCGGTGCATTTCCTGAAAACCCTTCTCCGGATGGGTCAGGTTGCGGATCCCGAAACCCACCATGGCCGCGTCAAAGGCGGCGTCCGGGCAAGACAGCCGCTCCGCGTCGCCCTGGAGCCAGTCGATCCTGGGGGCCAGGGGGGAGCGGGCGATCTTGGGACGGCCCGTGACCAGCATGGCCCGGTTGATGTCATAGATGACGATGCGGCCCCGGCGGCCCACCTTCCGGGCCGCCAGCAGGGCCAGGTCCCCGGTGCCCCCGCACACGTCCAGGACCCGGTCCCCGGGTTTGAGCCCCAGCATCTTGATGGCGGTGCGTTTCCACAGGTGGTGGAGGCCGAAGCTCAGGAGGGTGTTCATCAGGTCGTAGTGCGCGGCCACGGTGTCGAAATGCTCGCGCACCAGGAGGCCCTTGTCCGCGGCTGCGACCCGGCGGTAGCCGAAATACGCGGTTTCCCCGGAATCAGGCGGGTTATGGGCAGGAGTTGAAGTCATCGCTCAGAAATCCTGTTTGAAGTTGGGTTCATTCTACCAATTTTGGTTTTTCCCGGCAGGAAATTTTGACATTCAGGACTCTTGACCTTCGGAAAAGACGGTCGGTCTTGTCGAGCATTCAATGGCATTTTTTAACTTTTTCCCTCTCCTTCGATGGGCCTATCCTTTCCCGCAATTTTCCAGAACGGTGGCGCAGGCTTTCCGGGCTGCACCGAAAAGCTTGCGCAGGCTGGAAAGCCTGCGCCACCGAGAATGCCTAAACCCCCTTTCCCAAAGGGGGACTTTCCCCCCCTTTATGAAAGGGGGGAAGGGGGGATTTTGGGGCGCCCCGACATTGAGACAGGGTGGTTCATGAGGATTTAGCCTGGGCTTTCTTCTTCTGGATAGATAAGTTCTCCATCCTGGACCCGGGCAAAGCCGGTGAGCCGGTGGGGCTGGCGGCCCTTGAGGCCCATGATGTGCTCCACTGGCAGGCCCCGGACGGTAAGGGCGTCGGCGATCAAGGAGCGGTGGCAGCGCCAGGGCACGGCCTCCGCGCACATCAAGGCGAGCCGCGCGGTTTGGGCCAGCCGGATCAAGGCCTCCAGGTTCCCGGTAAACTCCGGGGTCTGCATGTAGTCGGCAAAGCCCCGAAAAGCGTCGTTACGCCAGCCCCGGTTGGGAGAGTCGGGCCGGGGGTGGCGCAGGCCCCCCAGCCCCGGCAGGTGCACGTAGCCGAGGCCCGCCGCCTGAAGCTGCTCCGGCAGGGTCTCCCGGTTGAACTGGGGGTTGTGGCGGGAGCGGGGCACGGTGCGCACGTCCGCCACCAGGGTCACCCCGTGGGCCTGCAGCAACCGGATAAAGGTCTCCAGGGGATGGGTGGAGTGGCCGATGGTCAGGATAATCGTTAGTCCCCCGTCAGGGCCATGGTCACGGCCTGCTGCAGTTGCGCCAATCCCCGGAGGATATCGTTGCCCAAATGGACCCGCATGACCCGCCGGCCGTGTTGACGCAGGGCTTCCAGGTCACCCAGGGCCTGGGCATTTTTGAAGATCCCGAAAGTATAAGGTTTGCCGGGAACGGGCAGATCTTCCGGATCATCGCCTGTCAGCTCCAAAAATAAACCGGTGCCTGGTCCGCCTTTATGCAGCTGGCCGGTGGAATGGAGGTAACGGGGCCCATAACCCAGGGTGGTGGCCAGATGGAGATGGTCCCGGAACATCTGGCGCATATCTTCCACGGCTGCCTCCACTTTTGGGCTTTCGCCGAGGTACACCAGGAGGGCCAGGTAATCTCCGGGTAGCGCCTGCTGCACAAACCTGGCCACGGCCGCGGCCAGGGTGGGCGCCTTCTCCGTGGTGTAAAGACTCAAGGCACCGGCCACCAGGGCGGGAGATTCCCCGGGGAGGCGGCCCTGCTCCTGCACCAGGCGCAGCAGGCGGTTGGTGTTATCCTTGCTTTCCTGGACATTGGGCTGGTCAAAGGGGTTGATACCCAATACCGCTCCAGCGACGGCGGTGGCGATTTCCCAGCGGAAGAACTCCTCCCCCAGGTCCAGGAGGTCGGTCATCTGGATAGTGATGACCGGATGGCCCGCCTGCCGCAGTGCGGCCACGCCCTGATCCAGTTTTTCCTGTCCCGCTCCCGGGAGACGGAAGTAGACAAAGACCCGGTCGCGGCCATAAACGGAGGGGGCCCCCAGGGGTTCGCCGGCCACCGGCAGCAGGCCGGTGCCGTCCTTGCCGGTGCTTTCGGCCAGGAGCTGCTCCAGCCACATGCCCAGGGGTGCGAGGCTTTCCCCGGTGATGAAGGTCACTTTATCCCGGCCCCGGCAGGCCAACTCACCCAGGGCCGCGCCCAGGACCAGACCGGGGTTCTCCTGGAGCGGCACGCAAGAAGAGCAGGCGTGCAGCATCCGCAGGGAGCGGTTCAACAGTTCCACCAGGTTCAGACCCATCAGGGCCGCGGGCAAGAGGCCGAAAAAGGACAAGGCCGAGTAGCGGCCCCCGATGTCCGGAAAATTCAGGATGCAGCCCCGGAAGCCCCGTGCATGTCCCAAGGAGATCAAGGGGCTGCCGGGGTCGGTGATCACCAGAAAATTTTCTCCGGCCCGCTCCCCTTTCAGCTCTTGGAGACGGTGATAAAAATATTCTCCGAAAGCCAGGGGTTCGGCGGTGGTCCCGGATTTGCTGGCGATGATAAACAGGGTCTCAGTGAGGGGCAAATGCTTTTCCAGATCCCGGATAGTCCCGGGATCGGTAGTGTCCAGGACCGAGAGGGGCAAACCAAACTCCCCAGGAGGAAAGAGGTGTTGAAAAACCAGGGATGCGAGGCTGCTGCCCCCCATGCCCAGGAGGGCCACGTGGCGGAATCCCTCCTCCCGGATACTCTGGGAGAAGGAGAGGAGGAACCCCAGGCAATCCTCCATCTTCTCGGGCGCGTGCAGCCAGCCCAGGGAATCCGGCAGGCTTTTTTGCTTGGCCGGGTCCTGGGTCCAGAGGCTGCCGTCTTTCCGCCAGAGGCGCTCGCTGGTGCGGTCCTTCTCCAGGGCTGCGAGGCGCTCCCGGAAAAATTCCTCAAACTCCCCCAAATCCAGAATCTGCCGATCCAGGCTTTCCATCAGCACTTCCTGGCGTTTGCCTTCCAGCGCGCACATCAGGGTGTCGAAGGGTTGGGCAAACTTCGCCACTCCCTCCTCTTCCAATTGCCGGCTTACCTGCTCCAGGTCGATACCCAGTTGGGGCAGAATCGCCAACAGGTCCCTGGCGGCCTGGAGGTCCTGTTCCAGGCGCGGGGCCGGATTGCCGTGATGGCGATAAGCGTTCAGGGTCTCCAAAGGCATGGCCCGCGCCAAAC
>JAKAKP010000036.1 GCA_021813445.1 Deltaproteobacteria bacterium | reverse complement strand
CATCGTTGCCGCGCATAATGGCTGCCTCCAGATAACATATTGTTATCGTTGACTATAACACCTTATCGGCATTATGGACAGCGTTATTTTAGGGGCATCAAGAAAAGAGTTTTTCAACAGCCTGCTAAGTCCCAGGTTCCAAGTTTAAAAGAAGGAAGCTTGGAACTTGGAACTTGGAAGCCGGGATTTTTTTATGCTCATCGCCAAGTATTACAACAACAACGATATCCGCATCGAGGAACTCCCTATCCCCGCCATCGGGCCGGGAGAGATTCTGGTCAAGGTCCGGGCCAGCGGCATTTGCGGCACGGACGTCATGGAATGGTACCGCATTCAGAAGGCCCCCCGGATCTTGGGCCATGAGATCGCCGGGGAGATTGTCGAATCCCGATCTGACAAATACCATCCGGGCCAACGGGTCTTTGTCAGCCATCACGTGCCCTGCCTCGACTGCAAATATTGCCGGGAAGACCATCAAACGGCCTGCGACACCCTGCACTCGGGCAATTATGATCCCGGCGGCTACAGCGAATACGTCCGGGTGCCCAAGATCAATGTGGATTACGGGGTTTATGTCCTCCCCGACCAGGTTTCCTATCTGGAAGGCACCATGGTCGAGCCGCTGGCCTGCGGGGTTAGAGGGCTGGGGCTCATCCGCATCCGGCCTGACCACACCGTGCTCATCCTGGGCTGCGGCATCTCCGGCATCCTCAACATCCAGTTGGCTAAGCTGACCGGGGCCCGGGTTATTGCCACCGATATTAATGAGTATCGTTTGCAGAAGGCCAGAGAGTTCGGGGCCGACGAAGTGTTCCCTGCCTCCCAAGAGCTGAATCTGAAGGCGGAAAGGGTCATCGTTTGCACCGGCGCCTATGCTGCGGTGGAGCAGGCCTTCCGCTGTGTCGACAAAGCGGGGATCATCCTCTTCTTTGCCATTCCCAACCGGGATATCGCCGTGCCCGTCCCGGACTTCTGGCGCAATGAACTCACGGTGACCACCTCCTACGGCGCGGCCCCGGCCGATCTGGAAGAAGCCCTGGACCTCATTGCCGCGAAAAAGATCAACGTCAAAGACACCATCACCCAGGTCCTGCCATTGACCCAAATCCAGGCGGCCTTCAGAATCGTGGCCGAGGCCCGGGAATCTCTAAAAGTAGTATTAGAGCCTTAGCAGCCTGGGTCCAGGCTGCCCCCGAAAACCTGCTGTTCTTCCTCCTGCCGCCGTTTCTCAGTTAACCCGGGAACGAGACATTTGTGTTCCCGGGAATCGCCTTCAACCGGAGAAATAATCTAGGGTGCGTTTCCTGCATCATTCTTTGCTCCCGGCAATGAGCAGTGGGGCGTGCCCCATCTTCCAGGATTGCATCAGTAATTAAAGATGCTTATGGTTTAAAATATTGGTTCTTAACCCTTGGTTCCGCCATAGATTATAAAAATTTCCCGGGACTGACAGTCTTAACTTTGAACTATGAACCTGGAATTCCTAGCAGCAGGTGGAAAGGAAGAGGAGGAGGATTAATGAAGCCCAGGACCGTGCTCATCCTAGTGTTTCTGAGTCCGCTGCTTTTGGGGCTGGCCGTCCCTGCGGCCCATGCCTTTTCCGGCCATTATTACATCATCCCCACCTCGGTGCCCCTGCGCACCTGTGCTTCTCCATCTTGCCCTACCTTGCTCACGGCATACAGGGGGGAGAAGGTGGAAATCCTGGAGCGGACGGCTAATGGCTGGTCCAACGTTCGATTTGTGGACCGCTCGGGCTCAGGCTGGATACCCAGTGACCTGCTCAGTTACAGTCCCGACTTGCAAGCCCGGGCCGGGGGCACCTACTACGTCAATAAAAGCAGTATCAATCTCCATGATGAGCCCAACCCGAATTCCAGGGTCCTCATCACCTTGCGTTTCAATGACCCGGTGGAGATGCTGGGAGTCAGCCACAGCGGTTGGGCCCAGGTGCGGGACCTGAACACCAGCGTGGTGGGCTGGACGCCGCCCCGGTACCTCTCCTCTTCTCAGGTAAAATATCCCAAAGCCGCGCCGCGGCGCCGGGCTCCCCGCAAGGCGCCCCCCAAAGAGGAGCCATCTGAGGTTCCCAAGGCCATGTGATTTTATCCTTGTTCCCAGCCTGTATTGGGGGGCCAGGATAAAGAAGAAGTGGCTGAATTTTTATTATTTCTTGGACTTGCCCGGAAGCGCCGACCGCAAGGACCCGGCGCGCTCCGCCTGCTCCAGGGCCGCGTCCTGCCGCCCGGCCTTTAGCAGGGCCCGGGCATACTGTTGATGCACCCGGGCGAAAAAGGCCGCAAGCAGCCCTTCCTCCTCGTTGCCCGCGGCCCGGTCCACCCCCATCTTCTTGACCACCTCCGGTTCATAGCGCAGCGAGTCGGCCAGGATTTTCGCGGCCCGGGGCCAGTCGCCTTTTGCTATCGCCTTTTCCGCCAGCGGATAGTAATACGCGCCATAGGGCACGCAATAGTCCACGGCCCGGATGAGGGGACGCTGCTCCGGCAGCGGCCGCATCGTCCATAAAGCCAGCAGGAGCACCCCGGCCATGGCGGTCATAGCCCGGGCCGCCCGCCTGGCCCGCAGCCACTCCAGGATACGGACGACGGCCAGGGCCGCGCAGGGAATCAATAGGGCCACCAAAGGCAGCCGCAGCCGGGAGTAGACATCGGTGACCAGCAAGGTGCCCAGGTTGGCGGCCACTGCCAGGTAGAGGGGCCAGCAGGGCAGGCGGCCCCCTGCCGCCAGGGCCAGCCCCGCCAGGGAGAGGGGGGCCAGAATCAGAAAGGTGACGGGCAGATCGCACAGAATGCGGGAGTGCAGCCGGTAATAATAAAAATTCTGATTATTGGGCACCTCATACCAGTGCCAGACCGCGGCGAATTTGCCCCCAATCTGTTTTAGAAAGCTCCAGGGAGTGGGATGTGTCTTAAGGGTCTCCAGCACCGCCGGCCAAAAGGCCCCATTGCTTTTGGCCATGATCCCGGCCGCGTATTTGGAGACGAAGAAGCCCTCACCGGGAGTGAAGCCCGGGGCATTGGCATTGATGAAGGTGATGGCGGCCACGCTTTCCAGGGTCAGGGGCGGGACCCCCACCATCAGGTTCCGGGCCATAACCGGCAACAGGCAAAGGACCAGTCCCCAGGCCAGGGCCCCGGCGCCGCGGACCAGGACCCCGGGCGCCGTCCGGTAGCGCCGGGCCAGGATTACCAGCAGTCCCAGCCAATAGGGGAAAAAGGTGATCTTCAGCAGGACGCCCAGGCCGCAGGCCAGGCCGGTCAGCCCCCACCAGCGCCAGTTGCCTCGGGCCAGCGCCAGGTCGGTGAGGCAGACCAGGCTCAACCAGATAAAGGTAATGAGGGATTCCCGCAGCAAGGACAGCTCATAAAAGGGGAAAAGCCCGCAGAGAACCGCCAGGGCGCCGGCCACCGCCGCGGCCGCCAGCCCGAAGTGGCGCCGGGCGATGAGGTAGATCAACAGATTGCTGCCCACCCCCAGGAGCATCTGCCAGGCAAAGACCCAGCGGGCCTCCGGCCCGAAAATTTTGTAAGTCAGGCCGATCAGATAGGGGTAGAGGGGCTCCTGGTGGAAGGCCCTGCCCCCGTACCAGCGGGTCCACAGGAGCCGGGCCGCATCCACGGGAACCTTGGCAGGCCCTTGTTGCGCCAGCAAGGCTCCGGCGGCCTCGGGGTGCAGCCGGAAATAATCTGCGGCGAGCAACCGCTGCCACTCATGCAAGGGGTGCAGGGGTTTAGCGGTGAGCCAGTCGCCCCCGGCCAGATCCCGTGCCCAGGTGTCAAAAAAGTGCATATCCGACTGGTCCCAGCGGTACTGCCACATGCCGGGCCCCCGGTTGAACTCCAGGAAATAGCCCGCCCGCAGCAGCAGCGACGCCAGCACCAGGGCGGTTATCACCAGCCGCTGATGTCCCGCTAACCAGCGTTCGCTATCTTTCAGCATGGAGAGAATGGGAAGGCATGACGGGATTCGTCTTTTTCAGAGTTCCCCTAAAATTATCAGAATCAATTCAAGCCAATTATTTAGTGGGACAATTTGGCGCTGGCAAGTCGATTCAAGCTGACTCCGGCTTCGGCAGCCTTGAGGGCCAGATCACGATGCACTTCGGGAGGAACACGCACGATGAATTTGCCACTATACTGTTTAGAGGCAATGGGCTCGGGGGGCTCTTCTCCATGTTTCCGCATATCTAATACTACGTCCGCCACCACCTTCCGGATGCCCTTTAAAGCGGCTTCGGGGGTACGGGCCAGCCAGCTTAAACTCGGAAATTCCGCGCACAGACCCACGTACTCACGGTCATCCTCCGACCAAGTTACCCGGTAGGTGTAGCGATCATTTTTCAAGGCCATTCTCTGACTCCAATCTTGCAATAGCCTTTAGTACTTGCCTCACTTGATAAGCTCTGGCTTTTCCCTTTTTGTTCTGGATATTTACCCGGGGATCGCCCGGCCAAGAGGTCCGATATACCCTATGGCTGGTGCCTGCCTGTCGAGGTGGTCCAAAGTAATGGTCACATACTTTGCACAAATCAGTAAAGCGGACATCCTGTGGATTCCGCAACATCTTAGCAACGATTTCTTCGATATCATTCATATAGTATCATTATTGATAGTATAGTCAAGCAATGTTTTGTAATCGGCTATCCATTCCCAAGAAGGCCCCCATAGGTCTGGCCTAGACGATATCAATCTCGAAGAAGCCCTGGAGAATAAAGTCGTTCTCTTCTTATTTGCTTCTCGCCCTATACTTCTCCCCCAACCGCCGCAGTTTCTCCACTTCGGCCGGGGGCAGAGGCTCCAGCGGCCCCTGGAGCCGGGCCGCCAGGACCACCCGGGCGGTGTGCTCCAACTTTTCCATCTTGTTGTAGGCGTCCGTCACGTCCGGTCCCACGGTCATGGCCCCGTGCCGGGACAGGAGGATGGCGTCGTAGTCCTTGATGAAGCCCCGGATGGACTCCGGCACTTCGTCACTGCCGGGGGTGGCATAGGCCGCAGTGGGCACCCCTCCCAGGGTGATCACCACCTCCGGCAGGATGGGCTCCAGCAGATCGATCCCCGCCAGGGTGCAGGCCGTGGCGTAAGGGAGGTGCGCATGCACCACCGCGGCGATATCCGGGCGCAGCTCATAGGCCAGAAGATGCATGCGGATCTCGGAAGTGGGCTTCCCTTCACCGCTGAGCACCCGTCCCTCCGGGTCGATGGTCAGTATCTGATAGGCCTCCATCATCCCCTTATGCACGCCGCTGGGGGTGACGAAGACCCGCTCCCCCAGGCGCACGCTGACATTACCGTCGGTGGCGGCCAGATAGTTTTTCCGGTGCAGCATCCGGCAGATGCGCACGATATCTTCTTTCAGTTGCCATTCAGTATTCATGCTCGGTCCTAACATAATAATGCCCGGCTAATTCATTTAACCGAAAACGGAAAACTGAAAACCGAAAACGGTCTCAATATTGCTTGGCGGCGATGACGCTCTCGATTTTGGCCAGACTCTTCAGGGATCTCTCCGGCTCGGCCACCGCCATCAGGGCAAAAAGGCCGTCAATGATGCTGGTCTGGCCCAGCCGGGAGGCCATGGCCTCCCGGCGGAAGCGGGTTTCCTGGGAAGCCGCAACCAGCACCAGATCGGCAAACCGGGTCAGCGGCGCCAGGGAATTATTGGTGAGGCAAATCACCTTGGCTCCGGCCTCCCGGGCCACCCGGGCGGTCTCCACCGCATCCCGGGTGCTGCCGGAGTGGGACACGGCCAGCATCACGTCTTCCGGGACCAGGAGGGCTGCCGCCATCATCTGTAGATGGGCGTCGATGAAGCAATGGACGTCCAGACCCAGGCGCAGGAATTTGTTGCCCGCGTCCAGGACCACGGGACCGGACGCGCCCACGCCGATGATCAGGATTTGCCGGGCCTGGAGCAAGAGCTGGGCCGCTTGCTGCATGGCCTGCATATTCAAAACCTCCAGGGTGTCCTGGAGTGCGGCAATATTGGCCTGGAACACCTTGCGCACCACTATGGCGGGTTCATCTCCTTCCGCCACTTCCTCGTGCAGCCGCTGGATCGGGGAGACTAATTCCCGGGCCAGGGCGATCTTAAAATCCTGAAACCCCCGAAAGCCCAAAAAGCGGCAGATGCGCATGACTGTGGCTTCGCTGACCCCGGACGCGGCCGCTACTTCGTTAACCGAGGCGTAGATGGCCATCTCCGGCTGCTCCAGGATCACATCGGCCACTTTCTTCAATGCGGTTTTGAGGGAAGGGTAAAGTCCCCGCAGACGGATCAGGGCTCCGGGTTGGGGTGCCCGGCCGGGAGAAGCCGGACTGTCCTTGTCCATGGTATGGTCTCCTGGTTCCATATTAATAATAAATTATTACCTGTCAATTTTTTTAAAAAAATATTTTATATATAATCGGCAATATAATGAATCTCCAAAA
>JAKAKP010000001.1 GCA_021813445.1 Deltaproteobacteria bacterium | reverse complement strand
GGCCACGACCTTCGTGAGCTCGCAGGGAGCCAGCAAATGGACATCCGGCAGGGACACGACCTCTCCGGTGGTCTCAGAGAGACTCTCATATGGAGTGCCCCAGAGGACGGAGATTTTTTCTCCTTCCAGAATGCCGTAAGCCGAGCGGCCTTTAAAGTCAAAGCGGACAATGCGCATCTATTTCAATCCCAAAACGTCCTGCATATCATAGAGCCCCGGGGCCTGGCCCATGATCCACAACGCGGCCCGGACCGCGCCCCGGGCGAAGTTGTCCCGGCTGTGGGCCCGGTGGATGATCTCCAGGCGTTCGCCCATGCCGCCGAAGAGCACGGTGTGTTCGCCGACGATGTCCCCGGCCCTGACCGTCTGCACGCCAATCTCCTGGGGGGTGCGCTCGCCGATAATGCCCTTGCGGGCGTACACTCCCACCTTGTCCAGGTCCCGGTCCAGGGCCTGGGCGATGACCTGGGCCAATTTCAAGGCCGTGCCGCTGGGCGCGTCCTTTTTCAGGCGGTGGTGGGCCTCCACGATCTCCACGTCGTAGCCGGAACTCAAAACCTTGGCGATGTCCGCCACCACCTTGAACATCAGGTTGACGCCCATGCTCATGTTGGGGGCAAAGACGAGCCGGGTGCGGGCCGCCAGGGCCCGGACCTCGGCAAGCTGCTCCGGGGAAAGACCGGTGGTGCCCAGGACCATGGCCTTGCCCGCGTCCGCTACGGCTTTCAGGTGGGCCAGGGACGGCTCGGGATGGGTGAACTCGATGAGTACGTCCCCCTGGGGCAAAGCCTCGGCGAGGGAGCCGCAAATTTTCACGCCTTTGGCGGGCAGGCCCACCACCTCGCCCACTTCTTTGCCCACCGCGGGGTGCCCCGGGCGTTCCACCGCCGCGGCCAGGGCAATGCCTTCCACCCCTTCCAGCATGTGGATGATGCGGCCGCCCATGCGGCCCCCGGCCCCGGTCACAATGGCCTTGATCATGGATTCCTCCACATAAAGTTCAAAGTTCAAGGTTCAAAGTTGAAAAACTAAACCTTGAACTTTGAACCTTGAACCTTGAACTACTTAATCAATCCGTACTTCTGCATCACCGTGCGCAGCTTGTTCTCGTTGGCCTCAGACATGGGGCACAGGGGCTGCCGCACCTCGCCGCTGATCATCCCCAGCAGCTTCATGGCCGTCTTCACCGGCACGGGGTTGGTTTCATAGAACATGGCTTCGGTCAGGGACCACATCTTATAGTGCAACCTTTTGGCGGTCTCCAGGTCACCTTTGAAGAAGGCGTTGCACATGCCCGCCATGTCCCCGGGGACCACGTTGGAAACCACGGAGATCACCCCCATGCCGCCCACGCAGAGCAGGGGGAAAGTGGTGAAGTCGTCGCCGGAGAGAACCGTGATCTTATCGCCGCATAGTTCCAGGGTCTTGGAGCCCTGCTTCAGGTCCCCGGTGGCGTCCTTGAGGCCGACGATATTGGGGAGCGCGGCCAGCCGGGCCATGGTTTCCGGCAGCAGGTTGACGCTGGTGCGGCCCGGGACGTTATAGACCACAATGGGGATCTTGGTGGCCGCAGCCACGGTTTTATAATGCTGAAACAACCCTTCCTGGGTGGGTTTATTGTAGTAAGGAGTGATCAACAGGGCGTAATTCGCCCCGGCGGCCTCGGCGTGCTTGGTCAGTTCCACGGACTCGGAGGTGCTGTTGGAGCCCGCGCCCGCGATCACCGGCACCCGTTTTTTCACCTGGTCGAGACAGATCTCCACCACCCGTTTATGCTCCGCATGGGACAGGGTGGGGGACTCACCAGTGGTGCCGCAGGGCACGATGCCGTGGATGCCTTCAGTGATCTGGCGCTCGATCAGGGCCCGGTAGGCCTCTTCGTCGAGTTGCCCGTTCTTGAAGGGAGTCACGATGGCCGTAATTGCTCCCTTTAACATGGTGCTGCTACCTCCTTACTTAAGTTCATCAACCCACAATTCGCCCTGGCACACCACCAGGGCCTCGCCCTCCAGGAGGACGTCTTTGAAGGTCTCCCCCTGGAGGTGAAAATGGACGGTGAGGATTTCTCCCCCCCGGGTATTGACCTGCACCGGGGACTCCACATGTCCCAGGCGGGCGGCAATGAGGGCCGAAGCCACCGCGCCGGTGCCGCAGGCCAGGGTCTCGTCCTCCACCCCCCGTTCATAGGTGCGCACCTCCAGGGCTTTGGCGCCCTGAAGATTGATGAAATTGACGTTGGTGCCTGCGGGCTGGAACATCTGGTGGAAGCGCACGATCTTCCCCCAAAAAGTCACGGGCACCTGCTCCAGGTCGTTGACCGGCACCACCACGTGGGGCACCCCCACCTTCAGGAAATGGCCGGTGAGTTTCTGGCCGTCAATGGGGATCTCCTGGTAAAGGCGGACATCCTCGATACCCGTCAGTTCCAGGCGGACCTCCCGGTCCTTCACCTCGGCGTGCATGATCCCTGCCAGGGTTTCAAAGCTTAACTGCGACGGCGCAATGCCCAGCATCACCGCCAGGCGGGCGGCGCAGCGGCCGCCGTTGCCGCACATCTCCGCTTCGGAGCCGTCGGCGTTGTAAAAGCGCCAGCGGAAATCGGCCCTGTCCGACCCTTCCAGCAGAATCAGGCCGTCGGCCCCCACCCCCACCTGCCGGGCGCAGACCCGGCGGGCAAAGCGAGGCTGCTCGGTCTCCGGGACCAGGGCGCGGCGATGGTCGACCAGGACAAAATCATTGCCGCCGCCGTGCATTTTATAAAAAGGGATGCGCTTGGTTTCCAAGTCCATGATTTCTTCAGCAAAAACTACTCGTTCCCAAGTTGCACTTGGGAACGCCATTTTTTCCCAAGCTTTGCTTGGGCAGCCCCTATTACCAGAAAGTATTTTCTGATGGACACGTTGGCAAAGCGCAGCTTTGCAAAATAAAGGGGGTTCCCAAGCTCAGCTTGGGAACCAGAATGCTTGCCTTATCGCCTACTTAAGGAAATCGGGGATGCTTTCCCCCCAGATAAGCTGGCGAAAGGTTTCCCGTTTTCTGATAACATAAAACTCTTGATCTTGCACCAAAATTTCCGCCACCCGGGGCCGGGCGTTATAGTTGGAGCTCATGGAAAAGCCGTAGGCCCCGGCGCTCATCACCGCCACCAGTTCCCCCGGCTGGAACGCGGGCATCTGCCGGTCCTTGGCCAGAAAATCCCCGGATTCGCAGATGGGCCCCACCAGGGAGGCGTTCACTCGGGGCCGCGGGCTTTTCTTGACCGCCCAGATGCCGTGAAAAGAGCCGTAGAGGCTGGGGCGGGCCAGATCGTTCATGCCCGCGTCCACGATGATGAAGTGCTTGACGCCGCTTTCCTTGGTATAGAGCACCTTGGTGACCAGGATGCCGGCGTTGCCCACCAGCACCCGGCCCGGTTCCAGGATCAGGGTGACCTTCAGGTCCCGGAGCTTTTCCACGATTTTGCCCCCGTATTCGTGGGGGTGGGGCGGGTTTTCCTGGTCGTAGCAGATTCCCAGGCCGCCGCCCAGGTCCAGGTAACGGATGGTAATCCCCAAGTCCTGCAGCCGGGTGATCAGCACCTTCAGGCGCTCCAGGGCCTGCACGAAGGGCGCGACCTCGGTGATTTGGGAGCCGATATGGCAGGCCACCCCCAGGACCTCCAGGTGGGGCAACTCCCGGGCCCGGCGGTAATCCTCCAGGGCCTGCTCAATATTGATGCCGAACTTGTTCTTCTTCAGGCCGGTGGAGATGTAGGGATGGGTCTGGGCGTCGATGTCCGGGTTGATGCGCAGGGCCACCGGGGCCTTCACCCCCAGGCGCCCGGCGATGCGGTTGATGGCTTCCAGCTCCTGGGAAGACTCCAGGTTAAAGAGCAAAATCCCTGCCTTAAGCGCGGCCTTGATCTCTTCGGGGCGCTTGCCCACCCCGGAGTAGACGATTTTCCCCGGGTCGACATCCGCGGCCAGCGCCCGCTGCAGTTCGCCCCCGGAGACGATGTCCGCGCCGGCCCCCTGGCGGGCCAGGAGCCTTAAGATAGCCAGGTTGCCGTTGGCCTTGACCGCGAAGCAGACCAGGTGGGGAAAGCCCTGGAACGCGGCGTCAAAGACCTGGTAATGGTGGCTCAGAGTGGCGGCGCTATAAAGATAAAAAGGAGTCCCCACCTTGGCGGCAATGGCGCTGACCGGCACGCCTTCGCAATAGAGGTCATCGTTCTGGTAGTGGAAATGGTGCATACAGCTAATCCTTGCGATTCTTTAATACCGACTCTTGTATAGTAGGGGCGAACCTTGTGTTCGCCCGGCGTTCAAGGGCGAACACAAGGTTCGCCCCTACATTTTAATAGCTAATACCCGCCTCTTCCGACGGGATGCTCTCGTTGGCCCGGCGGGAGTTGTCCACCGCGGTGGCGTAGTAGTAATAAATCCGGCCGTGCCGCGCCAGCTCATCCAGGAAGGCCGGCCGGGTCAGGAGCTTGGGGGGCAGGAGGATGAACTTGACCTCCCCTTCCTGGCGCCGGTAGATGCGGTAACCCGCCACATCCAGGGCCGCGCTGGGGTCCCACCTGAGTTCCACGCCCCTTTCCCCGGCCACGGCCACCAGGTTGAGCACCGGGGGCGGCGGGGTGCGCTTCTCGGGCATGGCCGTGCGGGTGGCGGAATCCCGGCTCTCAATCAGGTCCGGCCCCACCCGCCGCAAGGCCCGCACCATATAGGTGTATTCCACGTCGTTGAGGGCCGAGACATCCTGGAAAGCAGGAACCGTCGCCGGCTCCGGATGGAGAAGCAGCCACGGGGCCTCGCCGGAGCGCCGGTACACCCGGTAACCCGCCAGATCCCGCACCGGGCGGCCGTTTTGCTCCTGGCTGACCGGCTGCCAGGCGAGGTGGACGATGCGGTCCCCGGGCGCGGCTTTCAGGTCCTGAGGCGCCCGGGGCGGCGTGCCCCAAGTGTGGCTCAGCGTCCGGGACCAGGCCCCGGGATAGCCTTCCTGGTCATAGGCCGCGACCCGGTAATAATAGCGTTTCTCCGGGCTCAGGTTATGGTCCCGGTAGATCACCGCCTCCCCCCGCACTTCGCCCATGCGGGGATAAGCCAGGTCGATGTCCGCCAGCAGGGTAAACTCTTCGGGATAAGGCAGGGCCGGCTCCAGCCCCTTTAATTCAGCCCGCAGCACCCGGAAACCCTGGATCTGAGTCAGGGGCTGCCCCAGGAGGTTTTCCTTGGGGAAGAGCCAGGTCAACACCAGGGCGTCCCCTTCCTGGGTCAGGCGGAAGTCCCGGACCGCCGCGGGCAGCACCGCGTCCGGGGGGATGGGAGCCAGTTTTTTGCCGCAGCCGCAAACCAATACGAAGGCTATGACCAGAAATAAATAGCAAGCCCAGGTTTTCGGTTTTCGGTTTCCGGTTTTTGGTAGCCTAGTCATGAAATCCTACAAGTCCATTTTAAAACCTATTTTCGGAGTCAATTTTTAAAATCAGGATAAGGTTTAATGAGATACTAAATACCCCCCTTGGTAAAAGGGGGGGAGAGGGGATTTATAAGCGCCTCAAAATCCCCCCAAAATCCCCCTTTTTCAAAGGGGGACTTAAAAGTAGTTCCCTCAACCTGTTGCTGGCTGTCAGCCCCGGTTAGGTTTGAAATAGGGCTCTGTTGCCGGTGGCAAGTCGTTGGTAGCACCGGCGTCCCTCTATTCTGCCCCCGCAACCTCAATTCCCAATTCCTTCTCCACCAGGGCCAGGGCCTCGGCCACCCGCGCCGGCGCGGTGCCCCCCGGCGAGGTGCGCCGGGCCACGGAGTTTTCGATCTTGAGCCACTCGAAGAGGTCTGCGTCCGCCTGGGGCGCGAACTTGCGGATTTCTTCCAGGCTCAACTCCCAGAGTTCCTTGTTTTGGGCCTCCGCCTGGCGCACGGTCTGCCCCACCTGTTCGTGGGCGGTGCGGAAGGGTATACCTTTGGCCGCCAGGTAATCCGCCATGTCCGTGGCCGTGAGAAAGCCGCCGTGCAAGGCTGCGGCCATGCCCTCGGGCCGGATTTGGAGCTGGCCCAGCAAGCCGGTCATCAGCCGCACTGCGCCTTGGACCGTGTCCAGGGTGTCGAACAAGGGCTCTTTGTCCTCCTGCAGATCCCGGTTATAGGCCAACGGCAGCCCCTTCAGGGTCATGAGCAGCCCCAGCAGGTGGCCGCAGACCCGGCCGCTCTTGCCCCGAATGAGTTCCGGCACGTCCGGGTTCTTTTTCTGGGGCATGATGGAGGAACCGGTGGCGTAAGCGTCCGGCAGGACTACAAAACCGAATTCCGCGCCGGACCAGATGATCAGTTCCTCGGCCAGACGGCTCAAATGGACCATTATGATACTGGAGTGAGCGAGAAACTCCAACAGAAAATCCCGGTCGCTCACCGCGTCCAGGCTGTTGCGGAACACTTCCGGGAAGCCCATCTGGCTGCCGGTAAATTCAGGATCGATGGGAAACGTGGTCCCCGCCAGGGCCGCGGCCCCCAGGGGCGAGACCCGGATGCGGGCCAGGGATTCCTTAAGACGCGCCTGATCCCGGCGCCACATCTCGTCATAAGCCAGGAGGTGGTGGGAGAAGAGCACGGGCTGGGCCCGCTGCAGGTGAGTATAGCCCGGCAGCATGACCCCCAGATGACGGCGGGCCAGCCGGGCCCCGGCCCGGCGCAGGTTTTGTATGTCTTCGAGCAAGGCTTCCACGGCCCCGGCTAAAAAGAGGCGCACGTCCAAGGCCACCTGGTCGTTGCGGCTCCGGGCGGTGTGCAGCTTGCGGCCCGCCTCCCCGATTTTCTCCGTCAGGCGGGCCTCGATGGCCATGTGGATGTCTTCCAGGGCCGGATCAAAAAAGAATTCCCCCGAGTCGATCTCGCCCCGGATTTCTTCCAGGCCCCGGACGATCTCTTCGGCTTCCGCCGGGGAGATGATCCCCTGGCGGGCCAGCATCCGGGCGTGGGCCTGGGAGCCGGCGATATCCTGGCGATAGAGCCGCTGATCAAAATCCAGGGAGGAGGTGAAGGCCTCCACCTCCTGTTCCGTACCCCTTGCAAATCTTCCGCCCCAGGGTTTCTTGGCCATTTTCACTTAAAAGACTCCAACTGGTAAGTGGTGGTCTCCGTTTCTTCTTTGCCATTGGCCTGCTTCTTGAGGGTAAACATGCTCTTGACCAGCCCCACATCCGGAGCATACCACTCCAACGCGGTGATGGAAATATGGCCTTTGGCGTCCTTCATGCCCCCCTCGTGTTTGAGGAGCACGCACTCCTTGTAAGTCCCCGCGGGCACCTGCACCGTCTCCCTGACACTTTCCACGATGATGTTCACCTTGAGCTCATTCTCCCCCATTTTGATGGAGTTATCCCAGTTGGTGCCCTTGTCCACGGGGTTCTTCAGGTAATAAACCTTGGGGGTGACGACCTTGGGCTCCGCGGTGGCGCTCATTTGCTCGGCATAACGATAAACGCCGTAATCATCCTTACCGATGAAAAAATGCCGGACGTTGCCGCCCACTTCCCATTTGCGGGGGGTGACGGTCTTGCCCTGGAGGTCCCGGGGCGCCTCGTTGGTGACCGTGATCTTATGCCCGGGTTTACTGGAGGTAACGCTGTAGACCCAGGTCATTCCTACCTTCAGCGGATAATATTTCTCCGCGCCCTCTCCGAAGCAGATAGAGGCGGACAGCAAGAAAAACAGGGCGACGGCAACCGCGACAAATTTGGCTTTCATGGCTTCCTCCTCATGCTTGAGGGGTGGAATTACTCTTGACAAAACGGGTGTTGGCACGACTCACAGCGGGCCGTAGCCCAGGCCGCAGCCTCCGGCAACTCTTGCAAATGCCGGCACTGGCGGCAGCGGGCCACGGGGTGGTAGCCCAGACAACCCCCTTCCTTCCAGTAGCGCAGCGTCCCATATCGCCGCCAATAAAGAAAAATCGGATAAAGAATGCCCAGGACGATAAAATGCGTCAGCGCCACGAAGAACAGCCGCCAGTACAGCAAGGCCCACAGCCCCATGCCCGTCAGGAAAATCGACGCCAGGCGCCAGGATTTATCCCAGATCTGCCGGTCCGCGAAGGTCCAGGGCAGGCGCACTCCCAACCACAGGTTGGGGCCCCGCCGCTTGAGGAGCATCGCGATCCCCGTGCCGCCGCAGACCACGGCTATTACATAGCTGACGCTCCTGGGCATCAGGTGCAGCATCTATATCCCGTATGGCGCTCAAGGGAACCGGGGGCGGCACTCATGGATTTGCCCCATGGTCCCGCCCCGGTCCTGCTCGCCTGCCAAGCTCTTAAAACCGTTTTCGGTTTTCTGTTTTCGGTTTTCTGTTAAAAACTGAAACCGGCGATTTGGGTCAATGGTCTACTACGCTCTTAACCAAACGGTTTTATCCCCCCCTTTGCAAAAGGGGGGTTAGGGGGGATTTATATGCGTCTGAAATCCCCCTGAATCCCCCTTTTGAAAAAGGGGGACCTTAAAACCATAGGAACTCAGGTTTTTACCTGATTAAGGGCTATACTGTCTAAAACGCGTTACCATCAGAGAGAAATCGGGAACGTAGTGGGCGTTTCGCCCGCCCACATTCTCTCGCTCCCAAGATCCGCTCTACTTCCCCTCTAGTTTCGCTCTGATCTTCAACCTCAGGGCGTTTAAACGGATAAAGCCGGTGGCGTCCGCCTGCACGTAATCCCCCCCGGCCTCGAAGGTGGCCAGGTCCGGGCGGTACATGGATTTGGGGGCCTTGCGGCCCGCCACGGTGACGTTGCCCCGGTAGAGTTTCAGGCGGGCGGTGCCGGTCACCGGCTTTTGGGCCTCGTCGATGAGGCTCTGGAGGGCATAGCGCTCCGGCGTGAACCAGTAGCCGTTGTAAATCATGTCCGCATAGCGGGGCATGAGGCTGTCCCTTAAGTGCATCACTTCCCGGTCCAGGGTGATGGACTCCACCGCCTGGTGCGCGGCCCTGAGGATCGTGCCTCCCGGGGTTTCGTACACGCCCCGGGATTTCAGGCCCACGTAGCGGTTTTCCACCAGGTCCACCCGACCGATGCCGTGTTCGCCTCCCAGGTCGTTCAAGCGGGCCAGGAGCTTGGCCGGGCTTAAGGCCTCGCCGTTCACCGCCACCGGGTCCCCGGCCTCAAATGCGATTTCCACATAATGGGGGTGGGTGGCCGCACACTCCGGCGCCCGGGTGAGCACGAACATGTCCGCGGGCGGCTCGGCCCAGGGGTCCTCCAGGATGCCGCCTTCGAAGCTGATGTGCAGGAGATTCCGGTCGCTGGAATAGGGCTTTTCCTTGGTCACCGGCACCGGGATGCCATGGGTCCGGGCGTAGGCCACCAAGTCCGTGCGGGACTGCATCTGCCACTCCCGCCAGGGCGCGATGATGAAGAGGTCGGGAGCCAGGGCCTGGTAGGTGAGTTCAAAGCGCACCTGGTCGTTGCCCTTGCCGGTGGCCCCATGGCTCACCGCGTCGGCCCCCACTTTCCGGGCCACCTCCACCTGGGCCTGGGCGATCAAGGGCCGGGCAATGGAGGTGCCCAGGAGGTAGTTCCCCTCATAGAGGGCATTGGCCCGGAACATGGGCCAGACAAAATCCCGGACGAAGACCTCTTTCAGGTCCTCGATGAAGACCTGGTCCGCGCCGGTGCGTTTGGCCTTCTCGGCCACTTCGTCCAGTTCGTCTCCCTGGCCCAGGTCCGCGGCAAAGGCCACCACCTGGCACTTATAGGTCTCCTTGAGCCACTTGAGGATCACCGAAGTGTCCAGGCCGCCGGAGTAGGCGAGGACGATTTTTTTGATATCTGCCATATTCTTACCTCAACTTCATGAATCAGATTGGGCTATTGAGTATTGCCCTCATGCGTATTGTCAGACGTTTTCTTTGCAGAATAGTCCAGGGCGCCGGTGTGAGAAATCAATTTCCATTCACCGCTGCCCATTTTTGTGTAAATCTTGCAAACACGGCCTAACCAGTGGTTGTCTTCCTTGGTCTCTTTATGGCGCCAGAGGGTATCGATATCCACCACGGCAAAAGCCGCGTCTTCCTCGGCGGAAACTTCGATCTTCACCGTATGGCGGCGATTGTGGATCAAATCATAACTGTCAAAGAGGTCTTGCCAATTCTGCCGCCATCGTTCCCGGTGGAATCGCCCCATGATGAACACCCAATCCACCGGGTCATGGGCATCAGGATGCGGCGGCCAGGGCCAGACCATATCCGGGTGAATCATCGACAAAAAAAGATCCGGATTCTTGGTGTTCCACCCCTCGGTTTCGAGATCGACCATCGTTTGGATATGTTGTTTCATCGCATCCAACATGATAATTCAATACTTCTTCTGGCGGATTCGAGGGCCTGCCATAGCCGTATCCCAGCGGCCATGGGCCGCCCTCTAGTGGGGTGCGTCTTACGCACCATTTTTCAAGCCGTTCTCCAAAAACTGGTGCGTGAGACGCACCCTACAACTTAATCGAAGAAAAGCCTTCTTTGGTACTTCAAGGTCAAATGGCCGCATTTGGGGCAGGGAATCTTGGAAACATCGGCCCCGTCATAGATCGGCTGCAGCCGTTCTTTGCCGCCCGGGCACATCTGGGGTTTGCGGTAATCCGCCCAGCTTTGGAGCTTGACCCGCACAAATTGCTTGGTTTTGGCGCAGTAGCCGGTGACCGCCGGGGTAATCTTCCCGCCGCCGATTTTCAGATCGGTGTGGTAGCCGCAGCCGGGATGAGTGCAGGTGACCACGCCGCCTTCCCCGGCCAGGGCGACCCCGGCCAGGAGGAACAACCCGCAGCAAATTGCCAGGATACTTAACTTACCCCAAGTTTTCATCAGCAGATCCTTTTGCAGACTGTCGAAAAAAAATTCTTGGGTCCTTTTATGCAGAGCGTCATATGTATTTACGCATGTTCTTTTTTGTCATTCTGAGCCGTCGAAGACGGCGAAGAATCTAGACCCTTCGCTTCGCTCAGGGTGACAATGATGCGCAAATATTTATGACGCTATGCATAGAATCATTTTTTATCCCCCCCTTTGAAAAAGGGGGACTTTTAAATGACTCATCCCAAAGAATGGCTTGGGAATCCACTTGCCGCCAAGCTCAGCTTGGCAAACATTGTCGTTCCCAAGTGCAACTTGGGAACGAGGAAAAAATATTTCTTTTTGCCCGGACGAGACGCCTGGGCCACTAGTTTTTCCTTTATCTGCACACTGCTTACTGCTCACTGGCCACTGACCACTGCCACCGACCACAATTCCCTGGCCCCTGACCCCTGGACCCTGTCCCTGGTCCCTGGCCCCTATCCCAGCAGCCACTCCAGTAAGGCCTTCTGAAAGTGCAGGCGGTTTTCCGCCTGGTCCCAGACCCGGGATTGGGGGCCGTCGAGCACCTCCGCGGTGATTTCCTCGCCCCGGTGGGCCGGGAGGCAGTGGAGCACGATGGCCTCGGGCCGAGCCAATTTCAGCAACCCGGCGTTCACCTGGTAAGGTTTAAAGACCTCCCGCCGGGCTGCGGCCTCATCTTCCTGGCCCATGGAAGCCCAGACGTCGGTGTTGATCACCTGGACATCGGCCACCGCGGCCCGGGGGTCCTGGGTCAGATAGACCCTTTTGCCCGTTTTCTGGGCCTGCTGGAGCAGGGCGGTGTCGGGTTCGTAGCCTTTGGGGCAGGCCAGGTACAGGGTAAAATCCAGGTGCAGGGCCGCGGTGATCCAGGAATTGGCCATGTTGTTGCCGTCGCCCACCCAGGCCACCTTCAGGTGCGCCAGGTCCTGGAAGTGCTCCCGCACCGTCAGTAAATCGCTCAGCACCTGGCAGGGATGGTGGGTGTCCGTCAGGCCGTTGATCACCGGGATGTCCGCATGCCGAGCCAGTTCCTCCACCATCTCCTGGGCAAAGGTGCGGATCACCACCCCGTCCACGTAGCGGGAGAGCACCCTGGCGGTGTCGGCCACGGGTTCGTTCCGGGACATCTGCGTCTGGCCCGGGGCCAGGTAGATGGAAGCCCCCCCCAATTGGGCCATGCCCGCCTCGAAGGAAACCCGGGTGCGGGTGGAAGGCTTGTCAAAGATCAGGGCCAGGGTCTTCCCCAGCAGGGGGGTATGGATTTCGCCTTCCCGCTGCCAGTCCTTCAACTCCCGGGCCCGGACCAGCAGCATCTCGATCTCTTCCCGGCTCAGGTCCAGGATGGTCAAGAGGTCCCGCTTCATGGAAAGACCGCCCCCAAGGATGCGGCCAGAATTTCCAGGCCCCGGTCGATTTCCTCCTGACTGACAACCAGAGGCGGCAGGAACCGCAGGATATTGCCCTGGGTGCAGTTGATCAGCAGCCCCCGCTCCCGGCAGGCGTTAACCACGGCCCCGCCCTCCTGGGTCAGCTCCAATCCCCAGATCAGCCCCAGGCCCCGGACCTCTTTGACCACCGGCAACTTTTTGGCCAGCACCGCGGCTTTCTGTCCCAGGTAATCGCCCTTTTCCCGCACGGCCGCCAGAAAATCCGGATTGCTGAGAATGCCGAACGCGGTTTTGGCCGCAGTGGCGATGACCGGCCCGGCCCCGAAGGTGCTGGCGTGGGTGCCGGGGACAAAGGCCTGAGCCACCTGTTCGGTGGCCAGCAGTGCGCCCATGGGCAAGCCGTTGGCCAGGGCCTTGGCCAGGGTCATGACGTCCGGCTTCACCCCGTAATGTTCATGGGCGAAGAGCCGCCCGGTGCGGCCCAGGCCGGTCTGCACCTCATCCACCACCAGGAGCAGGCCCTTTTTATCGCAGATCTGGCGCACCCCGGCGAGAAACCCCGGGTCCGGCAGGCACACGCCCCCCTCCCCCTGGATGGGTTCCAGGAGCACCGCACAGGCCCCGACCTCCGTGGCCTTCTCCAGCGCGGCCAGATCGTTGAAGGGCACGAAAATAAAGCCGGGCAGCAAAGGCTCAAAGCCCTGCCAGAATTTGTCCTGGCCCGTAGCCGACAAGGCCCCCAGGGTCCGGCCGTGGAAGGAATTGCGCATGGAGATGATGTTATGCCGGCCCGGCCCGTAGCGTTCCCGGGCATACTTGCGGCAGAGTTTGATCGCCCCTTCGTTGACCTCCGCCCCGCTGTTGGCGAAAAAGACCCGGTCCGCAAAGGAGTGGCGCACCAGCTCCTCCGCCAACTCCACCATGGGGGTGGTGTAATAGATGTTGGAGGTGTGCACCAGTTGCCGCATCTGGGCCGCGGCCGCGGCCGCGACCTCCGGGTGCGCATGCCCCAGGTTGCAGACAGCCAAGCCGGCCAGGAAATCCAGGTATTCTTTCCCCGCGTCATCCCACACCCGGCAGCCTTCCCCCTTTACCAACACCAGGGGCTGCCGGCCGTAGGTCTGCATGACGACCTTGTCTGCCCGTTCCATCCAGTTTTGACTAAGCACGTTTCCTCCGCATCAGTTCAAAGTTCAAAGCTCAAGGTTCAAAGTTGAAAGACTTCCGGAACCCAAACTTTGAACTTTGAACCTTGAACTTTGAACTATCCAACAATTTCCGTCCCAATACCCGTATCCGTAAATATCTCCAGCAGCACCGCGTGGGGCAGCCGTCCGTCCAAGATATGGGCCTTGGCGACCCCCTCCTCCAGGGCCTCCAGGCAGCATTTCAGCTTGGGGATCATGCCCCCGGAAATGACGCCTTTCTCCATCAGGGTCAACGCCTGGTAACGGGTGAGGCTGGAGACGAGTTGGCCGTCCCGGTCCAGGACCCCGGCCACGTCGGTGAGCAGGATGAGCTTGGCCGCGTGCAGGGCTCCGGCCACCGCCCCGGCCACCGTGTCGGCGTTGATATTGTAAGTCTCCCCTTCTTTCCCCACCCCCACCGGCGCGATTACCGGGATGAAATTGTGGGTCTGCAGGGTGCCGATCAACTCCACATTGACGGCGGTCACTTCCCCTACCAACCCGATGTCAATGATCTCCGGGGGCTCGTCCTCCCGGGGGCGGTAGAAATCCACTTTCTCGGCCTCCAGGAGTTTGCCGTCCTTGCCGGAGAGCCCCACCGCCCGGCCGCCCGCGGCATTGATCAGGTTGACGATCTCCTTGTTGATCTTGCCGGCCAGGACCATCTCCACCACGTCCATGGTGGGCGCGTCCGTGACCCGCAGCCCCTCCACGAAGCGCGTGGGGATGTTCAGTTCCTTGAGATACAGGCCGATCTGGGGGCCGCCGCCGTGGACCAGCACCACATTGATCCCCAGGTGCTGCAACAGGGTGATGTCCTGGGCGAACCCTTTTTTCAGCTCCGGGTCCTGCTGGGCCGCGCCCCCGTACTTGACCACCAAGGTCTGCCCCTGGAAGCGCCGCAGGTAAGGCAGGGCCTCCAGCAGGATTTCGGCTTTTTTGATGTAGGTTTCTTGAGTCATGTTCTTTAGTTCAAGGTTCAAAGTTCAAAGTTCAAGGTTCAAGGTTGAAACCTCTGCTAAACACCAGGTTATCATCCTGAAGCGAAGAGTCTTTAAAGTCCCCCTTTGAAAAAGGGGGATTTAGGGGGATTTCAAGCGCTTATAAATCCCCCCTGACCCCCTTTTTTCAAAGGGGGGGATAAAAACGCTTCTTATCAAGCCCAAAGACTGTTTTCGCATAGGTCTCAAGTTCAAGCTCCAACAAAGCGATCTTTTATTTTTTAACTTCGAACCTTGAACCTGGAACTTTGAACTATCTATAAAATATACCTGCTCAGGTCCTCATCCTCGATCAGATTCGCCAGCCGTTCCCGCACGTATGCCGAGTTAATGGTGATCTCCCGTTCCCCCAGGTCGGGGGCGGTAAACGAAATGTCCTCCAGCAGCTTCTCCATGATGGTATGGAGCCGCCGGGCGCCGATGTTTTCGGTGCGTTCGTTTACCCGGGTGGCCAGGGCCGCGATTTCTTTGACCGCGTCCGGCATAAAATTAAGGGTGATCCCTTCCGTGGCCATCAAGGCCCGGTACTGCTTGATCAGGGCGTTCTCCGGCTCCTGGAGGATGCGCTCGAACTCCGCCGGGCCCAGGGACTGGAGTTCCACCCGGATGGGGAACCGGCCCTGCATCTCCGGGATCAGGTCCGAGGGCTTGGACATGTGGAAGGCCCCGGAGGCGATGAACAAGATGTGGTCGGTGCGCACCATGCCGTACTTGGTGGTGACGGTGGTGCCTTCCACGATGGGCAGCAGGTCCCGCTGCACCCCCTCCCGGGAGACATCCGGGCCCCGGCCGTGATCCCGGCCCGCGATCTTGTCGATTTCATCCAGGAAGATGATGCCGTTCTGCTCCACCTTGCGCCGGGCCTCCTCCAACACCCGGTCCATGTCGATGAGGCGCTGGGATTCCTCCTGATACAGGATTTCCCGGGCCTCCGCCACCTTGACCCGGCGCTGCTTGGTGCGGCCCGGCAACAGGTTGCCCAGCATCTCCTTGAAGTTGAAGTCCAGCTCCTCCAGCCCGGCGCTGGAAAAGATCTCCACCACCGGCAGGTTCCGCTGGCTGACCTCCAGGTCCACGGTGCGCTCTTCCAGGCGGCCGGCCCTGAGCATCTGGCGGAGCTTCTCCCGGGTGGCGTCCCTCTCGGGTTTGGTCTCGGGGGGTTCTGGCATCTCCGGGGTCCGCTCCCCCAACATCTCCATCAGGCCTTCGCCCCGGCTGGCCGGCTCCAGGCCGGAGCCCGGCAGCAGCAGGTCCAGCAGGCGCTCCTCCACCGCGTTCTGGGCCTTGGCCTTCACCTTCTCCCGCTCCTCGGCCTTGACCATGCTCACCGCCAGTTCCATCAGGTCCCGGACCATGGATTCCACGTCCCGGCCCACGTAGCCCACTTCCGTGAACTTGGTGGCCTCGATCTTCAAGAACGGCGATTGGGCCAGTTTGGCCAGCCGCCGGGCGATCTCGGTCTTGCCCACGCCGGTGGGGCCGATCATGATGATGTTTTTGGGCGCAATCTCGTCCCGGAGGGCCTCGGGAATCTGCTGGCGCCGCCAGCGGTTGCGCAGCGCCACCGCCACCGAGCGCTTGGCCTCTTCCTGGCCGACGATATATTTATCCAACTCCGCCACGATCTCCCGGGGGGTCAACTGCCCCCCGTTGGCATCGGGATGCGGTTTGATGATCCATTCCATGTATGCCTGTCCTTTTAATGAAGCTGCCAGCTATCAGCTGTCAGCCAAAAATAAATACTATTCCAAAGAGTTCAAAGTTCAAGGTTCAAGGTTCAAAGTTCAAAGTCGAGGCCTCTGCGAGAGTTTCCTGATCTGTCATTCTGAACGGAGCGTAGCGGAGTGAAGAATCTCGTTTTTCTTTGCGCCTGTGAGATTCTTCGGTCGTTCCTCTCCCTCAGAATGACAAAAAATGTAGGGTGAGCACCGCCCACCATTCCGCTATTTCTCCAGAAAAAAGGCGCGTCGCCATTTTCCCCGGCCCCAGAGCGCGTCCAGGAGCACGCCTGTCAAGTGCAGGCCCAGAAAGACCGGAATCAGAATCTCACCGGCCTCGTGCATCTCCTTGATCATGTGTAGTAGCCCATGGGCCTTGCGGCCCGGCTCCAGATAAGTAAACAGCAGGCCCCCGGTTACAGCCATCCAGGAGAAGACCAGGAGGCCGAAGAGCTGCACCACTCCTTTCAGGCCCCAAAAACGGGGGCGGTCCGGCAACTCCAGCCTGAGGAGCGACTGCAGGTCTGCCACCAAGGAGTCGAGCCAGGCCTTCGGGTCCAGGGGAATCAGCCGGCCCCAGCGGCACTTTTCCGGCCCCAGCACCCCGTAAAGGAGGCGGGCCAGGATCAGCAAGGCCAGGCAGATGCCTATTCCCCGGTGCAGGGAAAAACCCGGATGACTCAGCCGCTTATAATCTCCGGCCCAATCCCCGCTCAACCAGGCCATGATCCCGAAGATAGTGATCCCCGCATGCAGCAGCAGGGTGGCAAAATCCGGCTTATCTTTTTCTGTGGAGGCTGGTGGCATTTTATGACTCCGTCAAAAAAATGCAGCGCAAATAATGCCCACCTTACACAACCAGCAGATCAAGCATTTATTGCGAACTGAATCTCCCGGACATTCTGCACTACTTTCGAGGCCTGCAAAATTTCCAATCTCACCAAACCGCCGTCGTAGCCGAGGTCGGCGATGACTCCCGGCCGCACCTCGTCGCTTTCCTTGATGCGCTCCGGCCGCAGGGTGATGGTCAGCGAGTCGGTTTCGGGATCATAGATAATTTTCATGGCTCAAGCCCTTTGAAATACCTCCTGTTCAACAATCCCCCCGCTACAATTCCTCAATAATTATCTCGCTATTGGTATACACACACAACGATCCGGCGATCTCCATGGCCTCCCGGCAGATGTCCCGGGGGCTCATATCCGTATGGGCGATGAGCGCCCGGGCCGCGGCCAGGGCAAAGGAGCCGCCGGAGCCGATGGCCATCACCCCTTCATCCGGCTCGATCACGTCCCCGGTGCCGGAGATGAGAAAGGAGTTTTGCTGATCCACCGCCAGGAGCAGGGCCTCCAGACGCCTGAGAATCTTGTCCGTGCGCCAGTCCTTGGCCAGCTCCACCACCGCCCGGGTGAGGTTGCCCTGGTGGGCCTCGAGTTTCGTCTCCAGGCGGTCGAAGAGGTGCAGGGCGTCCGCGGACGCCCCGGCAAAGCCGACGATGATCTTGCCGTGATAGAGGCGGCGGACCTTCTTGGCGTGGTGCTTCATCACCATCTCGCCCATGGTCACCTGGCCGTCCCCGGCCACCGCCACCTGCTCGCCCCGGCGCACCATGAGGATGGTGGTGCCCCGGAATTTTGGATTATCCATTAAATATAACCTCACCCAAAGGCGCTAAGGCGCAAAGATAAAAATTGGTGAGGCAGGCCTCCGTGCCTGCCCGGGGTTCTTCTCAATCTGTGGTCTTCAGGCGGGCACGGAGGCCCGCTCCACTGGTTTCATTTCTTATCTTGTACCTAAACTGTGCTGGGGGACAGGCTTAAGGGGAAGCTCAGCTTCGGCCCTGCCTGCGTTCCCAAGTGCGACTTGGGAACGAAAAAAAACGACGCCTTATTACCCCCCCCCTTTGGAAAAGGGGGGCCGGGGGGGATTTATGCGCGCCCCCAAATCCCCCTAAATCCCCCTTTTGCAAAGGGGGACTTTAAGACCAGGTGGCCTCAGGTTTTGGCCTTATTCGATGCCAAAATGTTGATGAAGCGCTGCGCCACGCCTGTTGTAGCTGAAAGCTGACCGCTGATGGCTGACACCTATTTACTCCGGGGATGCGCCTTATCATACTCTTCCATTAAATAATCCAAATTCAAATGCAAATATCTCTGCGTACTGGAAATGGACGCGTGCCCCAGCAGTTCCTGCACCGCCCGCAGGTCCGCTTTCCCTTCCAGGAGATGGGTGGCGAAGCTGTGGCGCAGGCCGTGGGGCGTCAGGGCCTGGGACAGGCCCGCCAGCCTTGCCCATTTCTCCACCACCCGGGCCACGGACCGGGTGGTTAGCCTTCCTCCCCGGAAATTGAGAAACAGGGCCTGCTCTCCCTGGCGGCCTTTTTGTAACAGCAGTTCTTCGCGCAGTGGCAAATACGCGCCCAGCGCCTGCCGGGCCGCATCCCCCAGGAAGGCCAGGCGCTCCTTGGCCCCTTTGCCCCAGACCCGGACCACCCCTTGCTTCCGGTCCAGGTCCTCCAGGCTCAGGCCCGCCAGCTCAGACAGGCGCAGCCCCCCGGCATAAAAAACCTCCAGGATGGCCCGGTCCCGCCGAGGTGCGAACTCGTCGCCCTGGGTCTGGCCCAGGAGATGGAAGGCCTCGTCCACGGTGAGGAAATGGGGCAGGTTCTTCCCCACCTTGGGGCTGGGGGCCAGCTTCGCCGGGTTCTGGGTCAACACCCCCTGGCGCTGCAAATATTTAAAAAAAGTGCGCAGGGCCGAAAGCTTCCGGGCCACTGTGGTCTTGCCCCGGGTTTTCAGGCAATGGGCCAGAAAGGCCCGCACCTGCTGATAATTCACCTCTTCCAGGGCTGGGGTGTCCAAGTCGACTTCCAGAAAGTCCAGGAACTGTGTCAGGTCCAGGCCATAGTTCCGCAGGGTATGGGGCGACACCTGCCGCTCCACCTTGAGGTAGCGCAGGAAATCTTCCAGATAGGCCCAGCCGCTCATGAAATACGGTTTTCCGTTTTCGGTTTCCGGTTTTCGGTTAAAAGAATGGGCATCATTTTAAGGATTAATAAATAGAGGTTAACGGCTCCTTCTCCTGATTCTATAAAATTTATACATAATATCATTAATTTAAGACAATGCAAAAGATATTGGCCCAAAAGGTTCTGGAAAGCGGGAGTTTGAGGAGGGCTTTTTTAATTAACCGAAAACTGAAAACCGAAAACCGAAAACTGCATTACTGGTGCAGGGCCCCGGCCACTTTTTGGGACAGGGCGTCCAGGGTGTAGGGTTTGGAGAGGTAGCCCACATCCGCAGGCAGGGATTTGCCTTTCCCATCCCCATAACCGCTGCAAAGGATAATGGGCACTTGCGAGTCCAGGGCCCGGATGCGTTCCAGGGTCTGCAGGCCGTCCATCCCTGGCATAATCATATCCATGAGCACCAAATCGATTTTCTGGCTCCTCTCATGGAAGATTTCCACCGCGTTTTCGCCGTCAGGGGCCTGGATCACCCGGTACCCCAATTTCTCCAGAAGCCTGGCGGCCACCCGCCGCAAAACGGGTTCATCATCCACCACCAGCACGGTGCCGTGGCCGTAAACGATTCTGCTGCTGTCTTTGGGGGCCAGAATCTCCGGCAGGGACTGGGATACCGGCAGGAAAATGTGAAAAGTTGAGCCCCGGCCTTTCTGGCTTTGCACCTGGATGGCCCCCTGGTGGTTTTTAATGATGTGATAGACCGAAGCCAGGCCCAGGCCGGTCCCCTGGCCCGGGGGTTTGGTGGTGAACAGGGGCTCGAAGATCCGCTCCAGGGTTTTTTCATCCATGCCCACGCCGGTATCGATCACCGCAAAGCTGGCATAAAGACCGGGTTCCAGGTGCCAAACCGCGTCTTTCCATTCCGTCACGGTCACCGCCCGGCTCTGGATGGTGATGGTCCCCCCCAGGGGCAAGGCCTGCCAGGCGTTAATCAAAAGATTCATCAGCACCTGCTGCATCTGTCCGGGATCGGCTTGCACCGGCGGCAGGTCCGGGGCCAAATCCAACGCCATTTGGATATCCCGGCGGGTGCGGGCAAAGATGTCCACCGTGCCTTTAATCAGATCGTTCAGGGCCAGGGACTGGATCTCGAACCTGGTGTCCTGGGTGAAGGTCAGGAGATTCTCGGTCAGCTCCCGGCCAGCCTGCACCTGCAATTCTATCTCCTTTAAATCCGTATAAAAGGGATGTTCCGGCCCGATCTTGGACATCATCAGGTTGGTCAGGCCCATAATGACCGTGAGCAGGTTGTTGAAATTGTGGGCCAGCCCCCCGGATAAGGTGGCCACCGCCTCCAGTTTCTGCACCTGCTCCATCTGGCGCTCCAGGCTGACCTCATCGGAGATATTGCGGCCCATGGCCACCGAACCCAGTAATTCCCCATCGGCCCCATAGAGGATGCGGATGGAAATCCGGGAAGGCAGGATGCGGCCGTCTTTGTGCTGCACCAGGGTCCGCCGGCTGAAAATTTCTCGCCGCTCCTGGAGTTCCCGCATTAATTGGAGCCTTTCCCTCCTGCTGGCATAGATCACATAATAGGGTTTCTGCAGAATGTCTTCCGGGGTATAGCCATACTCCGCAAAAAATTGGGGGTTGACATGGGTATAGAGCCCCTGGGCGTTCACCACCGCCACGGCCAGGGGCGCGGAGTTGATGATCTGTTCCAGAAAATGGGTAGTTTGGGCCAGCTCCTCCTGCACCCGCTTAAAAATGGTGATATCCCGGGCCACGTGCACCGCGCCGATGACCTTCCCCTCCCGATTCCGCAAGGGGTCCACGGTAATCAGGAAAGTGGACCGATTGTCCAGGGAGCAGACTTCCATCTGGGCGCGGGTGCCTTCCCGGAGGGTCTGGGCAAAGCCGCAACTCACCGACGGGGCTTGGCTGGGGTGCATCAACTCGTAACATTTGCGGCCCACCGCTTCTTCCGGGGCAAGCCCCAGATAGGCCGCGGCGGCCCGGTTGACTTTGACCACCCGTTGATTCGCATTCAGGAGCATGATCTGGTCGGGAATGACATTGAAAGTATTTTCCCATTCCGCCCGGGACACGGTGTTTTCCTGCAAACTGGCCGCCATCAGGTTGAGGGTATGGGCCAGTTGCCCCAGCTCATCCTGGCTCGGATCAGGGGTGCGGTAATCCAGGTCGCCGTTGTTATAGGCTTCCGCGGCTGCGGTCAGAGCAGCCACCTCCCGGGTCTGACGCCGGGCCAGACTCAGGCTGGCCAACAGCCCCAGCAAACCCATGCTTCCAAAGAAAAAGAAGATTTCCTTCTGAAATTGGCTGATGCGGGTGTCGATCAAGGCCTGGCTCAAATTCACCGCGGTCCGCAAAATTGCGGACGCCGCGTTGGTGCCGCGATCCAGTTCTTGCAGGTCCGCCAGGACTCCCACCACCAAAGCCGGGCCGCCGGGGGGACGGAGGGGAACCGGCACGAAGAAGCAATAGTAGTCTGAAGCCGCGGCCCTAAACAGCCTTATTTCACTCAGATTGGAGGTCCAAGGTCTCTTGGCGACCAGTTCCTCCAGGGCTTCTTTAAAATTCGCACACTGAACCGGGCTTCCCCTGGAGAGGCAGCAGGTGAGCAAAACCTGGTGATTCTCAGGATCCAGGAGGAAGGTTTCCCCCATTACCCCTACAGGCTGCACCGCAATATAGCGAAATTGCTGATCCTGCAGCACCTCTTTCCAGGGGCGGGATTTTTGAAGGGTTAAATAGAGGGACAACTCATGGGCTGCATCCAGGGCCTTCTGGCGCATCTGGCTGCACACCAGGTCATGTTGCTGCTCCCGGAGCCGCATCCCTTCCCGGGCCTTGATGTCTGCCAGGGAATGGTCGAAGTCGGCTTTCAGATGTCGGGAGAAATAGCCGATCCCCAGGATAATGGTGATCAGCGGCAAGATCCAGCCTACTATGCCCAGCAGGAGAATGTGAAATTTAAAAGTTTTGGTAAAGGTAATCTTCATGATCGAGAGATTAACAGAAGCCCTGCTTTCCTCATCCGCATAGGCGCCTCCGAAGCCGCATCTTCCCATACCCGGTGGGAGAAGCTACGGAAAGGAACACCGCTACCAGAAGCCTCCCCTTTCTTTGAGTTTCCCCCGTACCGGAAACTTTTCGGGCCGCGGTCCTCCTGACCTCACTGGTATAATTGATATGCCTGGCAAAGAAGCTGCCTGGGCAACAGGAAACCCAGATCTTGGGCCACTTTCAGATTGATGGTCAGCCTCTTAATATTCGGGGATTCTGGAGGCACCTGGTCCATGGGCACCCCCTTTAAGAAACGTGCGGCCTGCCTGCCAGCTTGGCGGCCCATTTCCACAAAGTCGCAGGAATAAGCCAAGAGGGGCCCGTAAGCCACGGAATCGCCACTCGGGACCATTACCGGGACCAAGGACCGCATGGTGAGGCCGCAGATAATCCGCAAGTTCTCGGGTTGCGACAGCACCGGGTCGGTGGGGATGAACAAGGCCTCAATCCGCTGGTGGAGAAGATCGGTGAGGGTCTGGGTCAAGAGTTCGGGGCGGTCATCCGTCACTGTCTGGAGGACGGGAGTGAGGCCCATACTGCGGCTCACTTTCTTCGCTTCTTCTCCCGTGGCCACCGCCTGGGGGGTGGCCTTGCAGAAAAGAATCCCCAAGCGCTTGAGTCCCGGCCGGGCCATGAGCAAAAACCGCAGCTGCTCCTGAATGGGCACTTCCATGCTGGTGCCGGTGAAGCGGATGCTCTTGCCAGCGGCCGGGCGGGAGAGGCCGGTGATATTGGGGGCGCCGACGGTGGTATAGACTAGGGGGATTTTGGTGACTTTCAGGGCGATTAGCGTGGGGACCGTCCCCAACGTAATGAGCAGTTGAGCTCCTTTTTTCTGGAAATCCCGGCTTGCAGCCGCAGCCTCATCCCTTTCTCCGTGGACATTTCTAATTTCCAACCGGATATTAAGGCCGTCCTGGTACCCCTCCTCTCGCAGTCCCTCGATCACCCCTTGCAGGCTTTCCTCGTAGGCTTTGATCTCCTGGGTCCACTGGATGACGCCCACTAAAGGAAGGTCCGGAAATAGAACCCAATGGCCCACATAAATCCCGCCCAGAACCAGGATCAGTCCCAAAACAATGCGGACAGGATATTGCGGCGAAATCTTCATTTGCACCCAACCTTCCACTAATATTGATTATCGATCCCAGATAAAGTTAACTTTAGGTAATTTACTAAGGTTATCAAAATATTGTATAAAATCACCTCTGGTTAAAGAGGGGTAACTAGAAGCCATTTCAAAACCTCTTTTTCTGTCACCCTGAGCGAAGCGAATGGTCTCAAGTAATTAAAAATACGAGATTCTTCGCTTCGCTCAGAATGACAATTTTGCAGGATGTGAGGTTTTGAAATAGCTCCCACTCTTTTGATGCAGGTAATTCTGCCTAGCGCTTTGACTATTAATAGGTGAACACCCTTTCCACAGTGGGGGATTGCAAATAGGTGTCAATTTCCTCCTGCAGTTGCCGCCGCTCCGGACTTTGGACCCAGGAATGCCAATGGGCTATTGACTCCCAGGTGCTGATTACCAGGTAGAGGTTGGGATCATCCACCGCATGCAAGGTCTCCCCGGAGATATAACCGGGTTGCTGCATGGCTCTGATCCGCATCTGCCTGAGCAGCCGCACAATTTCCCCCACATTCTTGCCTTTGATGACCCGCTCCAGCAATACCTTGACCATAACTCCCTCCCCATCCGCAAGATCGGGCCTTTCTTTTAAGGTCATAGCCCTCCTGGATTCCCCTAACGGCAAACGGTATAGACAAAATTATTGACAAGGCCCAGTATACCTTAATCCTTGAGGGGAAGCCACGCTTATGATAAAATTTTTGCCGGGGGAGTTAAAGTCTTAAATGGTTAACTTGGGGGAACTGCGGCATATTCTCGACCGCCAGGAGGAATCCTGGCTGTCCCTGTATGCCACCCGCAGCACTCAGGCGAGCCGCCGACTCTTTGAGGAGCGGATTGCCGAAGGACACCGTCAGAATTTCGCGGTGGATGCCGACCGGATCCTCCATTCCCGGGCTTATACCCGTTATATTGACAAGACCCAGGTCTTTTATCTGATAGATCATGAGCACATCAGCCACCGGGTCTTGCACGTGCAGCTCCTCTCCAAAATCGCCCGCACCATTGGCCGCTTTCTGCGCCTGAACGAAGACTTGTTGGAGGCCATTGCCTTAGGCCACGATATCGGCCACCCCCCCTTCGGCCACGATGGAGAGCGCATCCTTTCCGCTATCTGCGCCTCCCATGGTGTCGGTCCCTTTCTCCATAGCATCCAGGGGGTGCATTTCCTGGAAAAGGTGGAGAAAAACGGCCGCGGTCTCAATCTCACCCTCCAGGTCCTGGACGGCATTCTTTGTCACGATGGGGAGACCCACCTGGAACGGTTGGCCCCGGACCGGGAAAAGACCTTTGCCCATCTGGAAGAGGAGATGCATCGCAAGCTGGCCGATCCCCAGGCGCCTCTCAAGCCCATGACCCTGGAAGGTTGCGTCGTGCGGCTGGCGGATACCATCAGCTACATCGGCCGGGACCTGGAAGACGCCATCACCCTCAATCTGGTGCAGCGAGAGGAACTCCCCCCCCTGGTGGGCCAGCGCCTGGGCCGCACCAATGGGGCCATTGTCTACAGCCTGGTGGCCGATCTCATCACCCACAGTTTCGAAAAGAATTATGTGGGTTACAGCCCGGAAGTGGGTGAGGCCTTAAGAACCTTGAAGGCCTTTAATTACGAGCGCATATACAACAATCCCCGGATCAAGGCGGAAACCCCGAAAATCGAAGGGCTCTTCGCCTCGATGTGGACCCGTTTCATAGACGATCTCCGGACAAAAAACCTGGATTCCCCCATCTGGCGGGATTTTCTATCCCCCATGGCCCCGGTTTATCTGGAGAAGCACCAGCCCCCGGAGATTGTCCGGGACTTTATCGCCTCCATGACCGATGCTTATTTCCTGCGGCAGTGCGGGGAGCTGTTTTTTCCCCAAACCCGGCCGGGAAAGTTCTCTGGTTGAGGTTGGATATGCGCCTGATGACCTTCAATCTCCGCTTTGCCACCCCCATTGACGGACCCAACGAATGGGAGTACCGTAAGGAACTGGTGGTGGAGATCATCCTGGCCCACGGCCCCCATCTTTTAGGGACCCAGGAAGGCACCGTCCCCCAGCTGGAGTATCTGGCCGCCCATCTGCCCAACTATCTGCCCCTGATCGGCCATCGGACCGTAGACCGCACCTCCCAGTACCCCACCATTTTCTACCGGCAGGATTTGCTCCAGGTTACCGAGTCCGGGGAATTCTGGCTGTCCGAAACGCCCACGGTGCACCGCAGTAAAAGCTGGGACAGCGCTTTCCCCCGCATGGTCACTTATGGTCTCTTCCAGGAGCGGGGACGGGATCTATGGTTTTGGTTCGCGGACACCCACCTGGATCACATCTCCGCCCAGGCCCGGCTGGAGGGAGCCAGGATGATCCGGGAATATTTCTTTCCCCGGCGGCAGCCGTTGATTCTGGCGGGTGATTTCAATGAGCCGCCGGATTCCCCGGTCTACCGGCAATTTCTCGGGGACGGCAGTCTCTTGCAGGATTCCTGGAGGGCTTTTCACCCCCCCGGGATGGAGTCCACTTCCCAGCACAGTTTCGACGGCTGCGCCCGGGGCAGCCGCATCGACTGGATTTTGTTGTCACCGCCTTTCAAAGTCAAGGAAGCCTTCATGGTCACCGATAATCGAAACGGGCGCTATCCGTCCGACCATTTTCCCTACGCCGTCGAGGTGGAGTATTAATATGCGGCGTCCAATCATCCTGATCTTGCTGATGGGCCTTTGTTGCCCGGCCTGGAGCCACGCAGCAGACGGAGTCTCTGCAGGGCTCAAGCTATACCATCAGGTGGCCGGATGTGCAGAAAATTACCAGGTGGAAAAGGGCAACAGCCTGGTGCACCTGGCCCAGGAGCGGGGCATCAAATGGACCGCGCTGGCCCGGCGCAATCACTTGAAACCGCCCTACCGCATGAAAACGGGCATGATCCTCAAAATCGATACCACCCACATTGTGCCCGACGAGTTGACTGACGGCCTGCTCATCAATTTGCCGGAATTGGACCTTTACTATTTTAAGGACGGTACTTATCAGCGGCGTTACACCCTGGCCATAGGCAAACCCAGTTGGCCGACTCCCACCGGGAATTACAAGATTATCGACAAACGCCGGAACCCTACCTGGAATGTGCCGGAATCCATTCAGGAGGAGATGTGGGACGAGGGTCTGGAGGTGGTGGAGAAGGTGCCACCGGGCCCCAAGAATCCCTTGGGAAAATTCTTTATGCTCACCTCCGCCGAGGGAGTCGGCATCCATGCCACCAACCGCCCCTGGAGCGTAGGCCACTACGCGTCCCACGGCTGTATTCGCATGCTGCCTGACGAGATCGAGAAGCTCTTCCCCGAGGTCCACGTGGGCACGCCGGTGAAAATCATCTACCAGCCCGTGAAGATGGCCCTCACCGCCCAAGGGCGCATCTTTCTGGAAGCCCATCCCGATATTTACCAGAAAAAGCTGGATTATATGGCCATGGTGAAGGACCTGGCCCAGAAAAACCAGTTGGAGGACCGCATCGATTGGGACCGGGTCCCCAAAATCTTGAAGGCCAAGGAAGGTATCGCCCAGGACATCACCAAGGACCTGCCTCCGGACAAGCCCACCACTACCACTGCGCCTCTGCCGCGCCCCCAGGAGAATACCCTTTTCCCTTTACAGGGGAAAGAGGCCAAGTTAAAATAGACGCTTGTTGATTTGTGCAGGAGTAGGCCCGTGCCGGATAAAGAGGCCGAAGAACGCCGTCAGGCCCTGCGGGAAGAGAACCGGAACCTGAGATTTCTCCGGTTCCTGGTGGACCTGGCCCTGATGGAGATCCGAGCCGGCCGCTTCACTTTGGAAGAAGCGGAGAAGGTGGTGGAGAACGTCCGCAGCCAGGCGTTGCGGCTCTTTCCCGGCAAAGAGACGGCCTTTGACTGGATCTACCGGCCCCGGTTCCGACGGGCCATCACCGAAACCTTTAAACTCCATTGATGGAGGATGGGATTATGACTTTGCTCCGCCTGCCCCACTCCCTTATGCTGTTGATCGCCTTTTTAGCCTGCCTGGGTTTCACCGGGACGGCCTGGTCCCAGGCTCAGACCCCGCCGCAACCCGGGGCCAGCAGTGCCCCCCCCACCACGAAGTGCGGTCCGGATCACGCCATCCTTTACAAGAGAGCCGTGAACCTGTTGGATAAAGCCGAGAAAAAATTGTCCGCCAAATATACCGCCGAGGCCAAGGCCCTGCTGAAGGAATCCAATTCCCTGTTCACCATCCTCCTGAAGGAATGCGGTCCGGAGCAGAAGGAACGGAATCTGACCCCCCAGGAAGAACAGCAGGAAGCGGTGAACAAAAAGATGGCCGCGGATGAACTGGCCCAGGCGGCGAGCCTGGAAAAATCAGCCGCGGAAAAAATGAAGAAGAGCGACCAGGTGGAGGCCACCCAACGCGATCTTTCCGTGAAATATGCCAAGGAGGCCAAATCGCTCTACGAATTGGCCCAGGTCCGTTCCCTCAGAGCCGCCATCTATTCCTTGCGTAACCAGCAGATGATCTTCCGTTTCCTGGCTAGATGATCTCCTCTCCCCGTCTCTCCAACGCCGGAGCCGCAATTTGCGTCTGAGCATCAGCAGCGAGCAAGTGGGGCCTCTGGCAGTGCTCACTTACCTGGTGGCCTGCCCGGAGACGGGGGAGGCGCTGTTGATCGATCCCGGGGGCCCGGCCCCGGCCCTGCTGGACCGGCTCCGGGAAAACGGCTGGCGCTTGAAGTGGATCGTCAACACCCACGGCCATGCGGACCATATCGCCGGCAATTACCTTTGGGCGGAGGAGACCGGAGCCCGGATCGTCATGCACCGCCTGGACTGGGAATTTTTCAGCCGTCCGGAAATGCAGGCCGCAGCCCGGGCCGAGGGGTTTCCGCCTCTGACCCGGGTGGACCTGCTGGCGGCAGACGGCATGCACCTGCCTCTGGGCCGGGGAAAAGCTGAGATTATGCACACCCCCGGGCATACTCCCGGAGCCATCTGCCTCTATTTCCCCGGCCACCTGTTCACCGGCGACACCCTGTTTGTGGGCGCGGCCGGGCGCACCGATTTGCCCGGCGGCTCTTTGCAGAACCTCCTCAAATCCCTGGAGGAAAAAATTATGATCCTGCCGGATGAGACTCGCATCTGGCCGGGTCATAATTACGGGGAGACCTCCAACTCCACTTTGGCCCAGGAAAAAGTCACCAATCCCTTCCTTACGGATTTTTTCTGATAGCATTTGCCACCAAAGGACTATAATTGTCGGGGCTTATACGGGTTCCTCATTTTTTTCACAATCTTTATCTGACGGCAAAATATTAATGGGTCTTTTCCAGGAACCGATAAGAAAGTAAGAGAAGATTCTTTGGCAAGGCCCTCGGCATCATGCCAGACCTCCAGCGGGAGGCCGGTAATTACGCGGAGGTCGAGGATTTCCCGGCTCTTGACTGCACCCCAAGATGCCGGGGAACAGAAATGTCAGCATCAAGCGCACCTGGGGATGAAACAAGCCGAATCCGGGGCAATATTTTTGACGATATAGCGAACCCTGGATGCTCTCCATACGATTGGCAGGCGCCGCGCAAGGGTGCGCCACGCCCCCCAGGAGAGGGTTATGGTATTATGGTCCGGTCTGAAGACCCCCTTTCCATCCTGATCGCCGAAGATGACGAAACTCTGGCCGCGGCTCTGGATGAATTTCTGAGGGAAAGGGGCCATCAAGTTGACCTGGCCACCCATGGGGGCGCGGCCCTGGCGCTGGTGGAAAAAAAGTCTTATCCTCTAATCATCACCGATTTGGTGATGCCCGAGGCTGACGGCTTAACGGTCCTTAGGGCCGCTCGCCAGCGGGATCCAGCCACCTTGGTGATTATTATGACCGGTTATGCCTCCTTAGACAGCGCCATAGGCGCCATTCGGGAAGGCGCCTATGATTACCTGTGTAAGCCTTTCAAACTACAAGAAATTGAGATTGCGGTGAAAAACGCCACCCAACTCATCAGTCTCCATCGGGAAAATCAAAAGCTGCTCGAGAAGCTTAATGACTTGACGGCCAAGCTGAAGGAAATGCAGGAAATACCTCAGCTTCTCGGAGACACGCACCTCGATTCCCGGCCGCGGACCTTGTGGTCACCTGGCCCTGTCCCCCTGAGAGACTATTCTCCGGAAGATCACCAGCAACAGTTCCTGGCGGATTTGGAACGGCTGCGGGCTTTATATAAAGAAAGCATGTTGACCAAGGAAGAGTATCAGAAACTCAAGGACCGGCTGCTGATTTGAAATAAAAGGCGACAGACGTGTCAACCCAACCCAAGCTCCCCATTAAATTGGACCGGCGGCAAAAGTCCGCTTCCTGGGCCGAAACTTTTCAAATGGCCCTGCCTGGGGGGAATTTTTCTTTGACTCTGACCCTGGAGCCTCTGTCTCAAACCAGTGCGCAGCCTGCCGATCTGATCACCTTGAACGATTTGCCAGATCTCTTCTCACGCCTTCTGGATTCTCTTCCCGCGGCCCATCGCCAAGACCTTAACCTGTCGCCGCCACCGGCATCGAAGCAAGAAAATCCTGCCGGGCTATTTTATTGGGCCAGTTCCACTTTGCAGCGTCTGGGCCGGGCCACCGGCGGCGAGGAGTTCTTTATGCAGCTCCTCAAACAGGTGGTCAAAATCACTAAAGTCCGCCGGGCCGTCTTTATCATCAGGAACGGCGACCAAGGCCGGCTGCGGCTTCTGGCCAGCCTGGATAACCGGGAAGTTCCCGATTATTATTGGGCCTTGGCCCAGGAAGTCACCCAAAAACGCGCTCCCATCCTGTTCTCCACCCCGAACCAGCAACACCCGCCGATACTGGCAGTGCCTGTGTCCCAAAAAGGGGAATTGCGGGGAGTGCTCCTGCTCAGCGACCACCCGGAACGGCCTCTGGACCAGGATGATCTGAACCTGGTGACCATGTTGGCGGAAAACCCCGCCCTGGTCTCGGAAAACCTGGCGCAGATCGAAAAAAACACCATCTCCCTGTTGGAATCCATCAAAGCCCTGGTGAGAAGCCTGGAAGCCCGGGACCCTTATACCGGCCAGCACTCCGCCCGGGTGACCGAGATCGTCTCCCACTTCGCCCGGCACTTGGGCCTGCCTGCGGCCGAGCTGGCTTCCTTGAAGACCGCCAGCTATCTCCACGACATCGGCAAGGTGGGAATCAGCGATTTCATCCTGCTCAAAGACGGGCCTCTGACTCCGGAGGAACGCACCATTATTCAAACCCATCCCCTGATCGGCGGCAAAATCGTGGAGCCGCTGGGATTGCAGCCCCAGGAAAAGGATGTCATTCTCTACCATCATGAACGCTGGGATGGCAAGGGTTACCCCTTCGGCCTGGCCGGGGAGTCGATCCCCTTTTACTCCCGCCTCCTGGCCCTGGCGGATGTCTATGACGCCCTCACCACCGATCGCCCCTACCGGCGGCGCTGCGCCATCCCCGAGGCCCTGGCCGAGATTCAAGCCCATGCCGGTACTCAGTTCGATCCGCATCTGTCCCGGGAATTTGTGGACATTCTTTCCACCCAAACCGCCTAATTGCCCATCTTCGCGTCCTTAATCGTAGGCTGCCTGCCAAAAGAGCAGTATCTTGGTTTCCCGGGCTTTAGGCCGTGCTGATGATAGTCATCTCGGCAGAGTATTTTTTGGGATATTTGCCCAATTTAGTGGTAGAATTCTGTCGTTGGAGGCGGCCTGGAGTTTTTGAGGGCCGCCTCCCCTTAATATTCACCGCGCACCATCGCCGCCCAACCTTGGGAGATGCGGTTCAGTCGTCTCTTCCCGAGGAAGGGAGAAAGAGAGCACCGTGACTTCCTTGAGACCCCTCCCGTTAGAAGAGATGCTGGAGCGCTGCTGGCAAGAACTGGTGCGATATTACCGCCACTCTTCCGTGGGCCGCCGTTGCACCGGGATTGTGCACAACATGAACTCCCCTCTGCAGGTGCTTTCTTTCCATCTGGAACTCTTGGAGCATAAATCCCAGGAGGAGCAGGCCTGCATGCAGGATTTCCCGGAAGAGCTGGCCGCCAAGCTGCAGCCCTTTTACCAGTACCGCCAGGACAAGCTGCGGCAGTTTCGTCAAGAAGTGCAAAATCTTCAGGCTCAAGCCCGCCGCATCGTCACCCAGGGAGTGCATGAGGAAAACCAGGAGAGACATTATCTGGACCTTAACCAGATCTGCCAGGAGGAGTTGGAGCTCTACCGGGCCAATGCCTTTTTCAAGCACCAGGTGGAAAAGGATATTCGTTTACAGGAGAACCTGCCCTCCATTCATGGCCAATACATCGATTTTAGCCAGAGCTTCCGCAACCTGGTGGATAACGCCCTGGAGGCCATGGAAGGAGTGGCACTGCGCAAGTTAACGGTGGAGACCGCATTGCAGGAGGGCCAACTGCTGCTGCGCATCGGCGATACGGGGGTGGGGATTCCGCCGGAGATCAGGCCCCACCTCTTTGAGCCTTTTACCACTTCCAAGGCCGACCGCAACCCGCCCCATGCCGGCCTGGGCCTGTTCATGGCCCGGCGCCTCCTGGAGCCTTACCGGGGGCAAATCCGGGTGGACAGCAAACCGGTGGGGACCTGGGTGACCGTGGTTTTGCCCGTGGCTTAAAAACAGTGGTCAGTTGCCAGTGGTCAGTTGCCAGTGAATAAAGGCTTTTTACTGACCGCTGATCACTTTATCATTGCCGGTCCAGGTTGGCCGATTGCAGAAAGACGTCCGCAGCCCGTCCGGCCTTGAAGTAACGGACCACCTTTTTCAACCGGGCCAGCCGTTCCAGGGACGCGGGGTGGGAATCCAGAAAATAAGAGCGGTATAAAGGGTCCTTATGTACTACTGCTGCCATCCGCTCCCAGACCGCCAATGCGCCTTCAATATCGTAGCCTGCCTGAAAAGCATACCACATGCCGTAAATATCGGCCTCCCGCTCATCATCCCGGGAATAGGCGCTTACCTGGGCCTTTGGGACTTCTCTGAGGATATCTCTTTCAAAATCAGGGAGATACCATAACCTCAAAAGAAACCGCAAAGTAAAAGTAGTGAACGCGTACAGCGCACCTCCGGTCAGCAGGGCCAATTGAATTTGACCTTCTCGGCGGAGCCGGTGGCCCAAGATTTGGTGAGCCAACTCATGACCGATAATCAAGGCCATCTCATCATCGGTGCGGCAGAAATTGACCAAGCGGCGGGAGAGAATGATTTTCCCTGGGGCGGCAAAGGCGTTGACTTCCGAGTAGTTATAGCGTTTGCCGAAAAATATTTCCTAAATGAGCGGGAGTGGTCCTTACCTGAATCGTTCCAGGGAGCAGGTGCTTTGATTGCCATCGGGACGAGACATGACCCACAAGAGAGCCTGATCAATCC
>JAKAKP010000097.1 GCA_021813445.1 Deltaproteobacteria bacterium | reverse complement strand
CCAGGGGCCGTGGGCCCCTGCCCTCTCCCCCAAACCCCCTCTCCCAACCCCATATGGGGAGAGAGATAAATTGGCCGAAGGGGATTTGCAGGCATTGGAGGCGCTTTTGGCCGCTTTGCATCAAGGGACACAGGCCCCGCCGGACCTGCCGGAGGTGGCCGCGGCCTTAAAGCCCCTCCTGGCTTTCCAGAAGGAAATGCAGCGTCAGGGCCAAGACGCCTTGTTTATTGGCGCCAAGACCGTTTTCACCGCCCAGTTGGAAAGCTGGCTAAATCAAACGAGGTAAAGATAGATGAGTCTCTGGGCAAAGAATCTGGCAGTTTTGCAGCAAGTGGCCCCGGATCTGGCCGCCACCCTGGCCGCGACCGTCGTTCCCGACGATCACCAGGTCCATCCCTCCCGGCTCGGCCCCCCGTATCTGCAGGTGGGCAAGCAGCGCCTGACCTCCTCCTATGACCCGGTGAAGGAAGGCCAGGAGTGGGCCCGGACCCTGGAGGGAGACGCCTCGCCCCTGGTAGTCTTCGGCCTGGGGCTGGGGTATCATCTGCTGCCCCTGATGTCCCCGGAGAGGCCCCTGTGGGTGGTGGAGCCCTCGGCCGCGGTGGCCCGCCTGGCCCTGGAACACCAGGACCTGACGCCGCTGCTGGCCCGGGATAGCCTGCGCCTGGGCGCCGATTACCGGGGCATCCCCCAAAACGCCCGCCTGGCGGATCATCCTCCCACCCGCCGCCTCCACCCCGGCCCCTACCGCCGGCTGACCCGCTTTCTGGCTGGCGAGGACGGGGAGCTGGGGCAGTTGCGCATCCTGGTGGCCGGTCCCCTGTACGGAGGCTCCCATCCCATCGCCCGTTACACGGCCCGGGGCTTCCAGCAACTGGGGCATGAGACGGAGTTTATGGATTTTGCCCCCTTTTATGCCGGTTATCAGGTCCTGAGCCGGGTCAGCAAGGATCAGCGGGCCGTCCATAAGTTAAACCAGGAATTGCTTCGCTTTTTAGGGGAAACTCTCCTGGCCCGGGTGCGGGATTTCAAGCCGGACCTGGTCTTTGTCCTGGCCCAGGCCCCGGTGGCCCCGCCCCTGTTCCAGGCCCTGAAAGCGGAAGTGCCCCTGGTGGCCTACTGGTTCGTGGAGGACTTCCAGGTCCTCACCTACTGGCAGGACCTGGCCCCGGAAGTGGATGTCTTTTTTACCCTGCAAAAGGAGCCTTTCTTCTCCGAATTGAAGCGCCGTGGAGTCAAGAATTACGCCTGTCTGCCCCTGGCCGCGGACCTGGAGGCTTACCATCCCCTGGACTTGAGCCCGGAAGATAAACGTCGTTTCGGCTCCGCCCTGTCCTTTTTGGGCGCGGGCTATTACAACCGCCGCCAGTTTTTCCAGGGCCTCACCGACTTCGACTTCAAGATCTGGGGGGCAGAATGGGAACTGAACTCCCCCCTGGGCCGGCACATCCAGGATCAGGCCGCCAGGGTGTCCGAGGAGGATTCGGCCAAGATTTTCAATGCCAGCCGCATCAATCTCAACCTCCATTCCTCACCCTTCCATGCGGGGGTCAATCCCCAGGGGGATTACCTCAACCCCCGGGTCTTTGACCTGGCCGCCTGCGGCGCGTTCCAGCTGGTGGATTGGCGGGCCCAGCTGCCCGAATTCTTTATCCCCGGCCAAGAGCTGGCCACCTTCACCTCCCTGGCCGAGGCCCGGGAGAAGATCGGCTATTTCCTGGCCCACGAAGACGAGCGGCGGCAACTGGCCGCGGCCGGCCGGGAGCGGGTCCTCCGGGATCACACCTATGCCCGCCGACTGGCCATGGCCCTGGAGATGATCCAGGACTTCCACCCCGGGATCCTCCCCTGCCGCCAGGCCCAGGAGCCGGCTCCGGCCCCGGTCACCTTCCCGGCGGATCACCCGGTCCAGGCCCTGTTGGACCGCCTGCCGGAGGAGGCGGCCCCCGATCTGGCGGGGCTGGTGAACCAGATTAAGGTGAGCCCTGACCCCTTGACCGAACCCGAAGCCATTCTCTGGCTTCTCCATGAATTCCGGCGCATGGTCCATCGCCCCGGTGCTAATGGGAGGGGCTGATGCGCATCCTGGTCATCAATCTCATGCGTCTGGGGGATTTGGTCCAGTGTTCTCCCGTGCTCGGGACTCTGCGCTCCCGCTACCCGGAAGCCCAAATCACCCTGGTGGTCCAAGATGTCTTCCAGGAAACCGCCAGGTTGATCCCTCATGCGGATCGGCTGCTGGTTTTCCCCGCCCTGCAACTGGCGCCCCTGCTGGATCAGGGTGGGGACTGGTCCCAGGCCTATGAGGTGCTGGAGGCTTGGCTGCGGACCCATATCGCTTCTCCCCCGGACCTGGTGGTCAACCTGACTCCCGACTTTGTGGGGGCCCTGCTCGCCTACCTAAGCCGGGGCCGGCAGGTGCGGGGCTTGACCATCAACCCGAGCCGCTCCTTTTTTACGCAGCCTGCCTGGATGAGTTATCTGATGATCATTTCCCGGGCCCGGCGGGCCAATCCCTTTAATTTGGTGGACCTTTTCCTCAAGTCCGCAGGCCTGGAGCCGGAGGGCGCGGGCCTGTCCTTGCAGATTCCCGCCGAGGCCCAGAGCCAGGCCGAGAGCTTCCTGGAGGGGTTGCACCTGGCGCCGGGAACCTCGCTGGTGGGGGTGGTCCCCGGCGCGTCCCAGCCCCAACGCCAGTGGCCCGCGGAAAAATATGCCCAGGTGGCCCTCAGGCTCCTCAACGCCCGGCCCTGCCACTTCTTTCTCTTCGGCACCCAGAAGGAGCGACCCCAGGGGGAGAAAATTGCCGCGCTCCTGCCGCCCGGCACCGCGACCCTGTGCGCCGGGGGGACCTCCGTCGCCTTCCTGGCGGCCTTGCTCTCCCGGCTCCAGCTCCTGATCACCAACGACACCGGCCCCATGCACCTGGCCGCGGCGGTCAACACCCCGGTCCTGGCTTTCTTCCTGGCGGGGGCCCGGGTGCAGGACACCGGCCCGGTGGGGGAAGGCCACCTGGCCCTGGAACCCCGGATCGACTGCCACCCGTGCCACTACCCGGACTCCTGCTCCCTGTTCAAATGTCATGAGGCGTTTTCTCCGGACGCGGTAGCCACCTGGGCTCTGCGCCTCCTGGAGCAGAAACCCTGCGCCCCCATTCCCGACGACGCTTGCTGGCGGACCCTCCAGGTCTACCGCTCCACCTGGGACCCCACGGGCCATCATGCCCATCTGCCCCTGATCCGCCGTCCCCTGGACCGGAAACACTTCTGGACCCTGGTGCACCGGGCCGTCTGGCCCCGCTTCCTGGATAAGGCGGGAGCAAGGGGGAATGCTCTGGAACGCTGGCTCGGGGAAGTGATGACCAGCCATTTCCTGCCTCCCAAAGACGACCTGGGACTGAAAGGGAACAGCCGCGCTCTAACTGAGCTGTTGGAGCTCACCACCCAGGGGGAAGGGCTGGCCCGGCAACTTATTGACATCCCCCAGCAGCGCCGCACTCCCTCGTTTCTCTGGCAGCAGGCGGAGGCCATCCGCAGTCTTGACCCCAAATTGCACCGTCTGCTGGTGGGTTACCCCGAGATCGCGGCGTTTATTGAGTTTTATTTCCAGGAGCAGCGCGGCAACGAGGAAATGTATGTCAATATTTTGGCGCGTCAATTAGCGGAATGTTACCAAAACCTGCATCAGGCCGGTAAAATCTGCCTGGAGGTATTACAGGAGATTACTGCCGGTTTACCAGGAATGTCTCAATATATCAGCAGCTTGTCCGTTATGGCACAACTTGTGCAACAACCATCAAAAAAACCGGACACCTACCAACTCACTGAGGTGGCGCCATGCAAGTAACCCTAAATGATCAATCCTTGCCGGTGGATCTCTCCCACCTGCGCAACCTGGAAGAAGCCCTGGTGGAGCTCAACGAAAAATTTATTCCTTCAGGGGAGCAACTCTTTCAGGTGCAGATCAACGGCCAATTTTTTACGGAGCGATACCCCCGGGAGTCCCGATACATCACCCTGGGAGAGGTTTCCACCCTGGACCTTAAAACGGTGACCGACGCGGACCTGGCCCGGGGCATCCTCGGTGACGCCGCACTCAAGGTGCTGACTTTGGTTCAAGCCCTGGAAAAGGGCGCCGCCCTCTTCCGCCTGGCTGCGGAAGATGAGGCCAACTACTATTTCGCCCAGGTGTTGGACGCCCTGCGCTGGCTGCTCCAGACCGGCGAAGGTGCCTGCCAGGTCCTGAATGTGGACATGGCTGAAGCCAGCTCCCCCCAGATCGGGGATGTCTCCGAATTCCTCAAACGCTTTCAAGACCTGCTGGATGAGATGCTCCAGGTTTACCAGGAAGAAGACTACATTTTGCTGGCCGACTTGATGGAATACGAACTCTTACCCATGGTGCAAGAATGGCAAAAAATACTCTCACTCCTCTCACACCGTTAACCCGGAGCCGGGTGGCCCTGCTGCAAGACCTAACCCGGGCCATCACCGCCGCGGTGCTCCAGGATGATATCAATCGGGCTTTCAACCTCCTGGAGCAACGCCAGGCGGTCCTAACGCACCTGGACTGGTCCGAACCCGCGGACGACCTGGGCGACAGCCTGGAGAAACTCGTGGAGCTGGACCAGGCCCTCATGTCCTTCTGCCGCTCCTGGCGGGACGCCCTGGAGGAACGCCTGCAAACCCTCAACCTCGGCCATTACCTGCGCCAGAAATACGCACCGCCCACCACCGAAGCCCGCTTCGTCAACCTGCATAAATAAGCCAATAGGCATGCATAATAAAAAGGCGGAGCCTTCAGGCTCCGCCCTTTTTTTCTCTGTGTTTCTCTGTGTCCTTGGTGCCTCTGTGGTGCAGTCTTTCCTTACCACCCCATGGTCAGATAATCATGGATGGAGTTCGACGCCATGCGGCCCGCGCCCATGGCCAAAATGACGGTGGCCGAACCGGTGACGATGTCGCCGCCGGCCCAGACCCGGGGTTTCATGGTCTTGCCGGTCTTGGGGTCGGCCACGATATAGCCCCACTTGTTCAGGGCCAGGCCCGGGGTGCTCTTGGTGAGCAAGGGGTTCGAGCCGGAGCCGATGGCGATGACCGCGGTGTCGATGTCCACGGTGTATTCGGAGCCGGCGATGGGCACCGGCCGCCGCCGCCCGGACGCGTCAGGTTCGCCCAGTTCCATCTTCAAGACCTCGACGCCGGTGAGCCGCCCGGTGGCCTCATCGCCCAGGAAACGCACCGGGTTGTTGAGCAGCAGGAATTCCACGCCCTCTTCCTCGGCGTGGTGGACTTCCGCGGTCCGGGCCGGCAGTTCCGCCATGGAGCGCCGGTAGATGATGTAGGAATGGTCCGCGCCCAGGCGCAGCGCGGTGCGGGCGCAGTCCATGGCCACGTTGCCGCCCCCGAAGGTGGCCACGTTCTTGCCTTTGACGATGGGGGTGTCGTATTCGGGGAAGCTATAGGCCTTCATCAGGTTGGAGCGGGTCAGGTACTCGTTGGCGGAATAAACCCCGATGAAGTGCTCCCCGGGAATCTTCAGAAACACCGGCAGGCCCGCGCCCACGCCCAGGAAGATGGCGTCGAACTTCTCCAGCAATTCATCCACGGTCTCCGAGCGGCCGATGACCGAATTAACCTCGATTTTGGCGCCCATGCGCTCCAGGAAGTTGCACTCCTGGGCGACGATGGCCTTGGGCAGGCGGAATTCCGGGATGCCGTAGAGCAAAACGCCGCCGGGGCCGTGCAGGGCCTCGAAAATGTGGACCTCATGGCCCTTGAGGAGCAGGTCGCCGGCCACGGTCAGGCCTGAGGGGCCCGCGCCCACCACCGCCACCTTTTTGCCGGTGGCAGGAGCCTTGGGGGGCAGGATCTGCTTGCCTTTCTCCCGCTGATAGTCGGCCGCGAAGCGCTCCAGGTTGCCGATGGCCACGGGCGCGTCTTTTTTGCCGAGGATGCACATGCCTTCGCACTGCACTTCCTGGGGACAGACCCGGCCGCACACTGCGGGCAGGGAGTTTTTCTCCCAGATCTTGCGGATGGCGCCTTCAAAGTCGCCTTCCTTGAGGCACTTGATAAAGGCAGGAATTTCGATTTCTACCGGGCAGCCCTGGCGGCAGCGGGGGTCTTTGCACTGAATGCAGCGCTCCGCTTCATGCATAGCCAGCTCCGGGGTGTAGCCGTAGGGCACTTCCTGAAAGTTGCGGCGCCGCTCGGTGGCGGGCTGCTCCGGCATCTTCTGCCTGGGGATCTTTTCTTTTTTAGGGGCCTTGACTTCTTCCGTCATTATCCTTCTCCTTCTGGCTGGTGTGCCTTCACGGGTGAATTCTTAGCTGCAGCAGGAGCATTTCCCGCCGCCGTGGCATTCCTTGAACTGGTCGTAGGAAACCTTTTCTTCCACCATATAAGAGCGCAGGCGCAGATTCAGCTCATCCCAGTCCACCTGATGGCCGTCGAACTCGGGGCCGTCCACGCAGGCGAACTGCATCTTGTCCGCCACCTTCACCCGGCAGCAGCCGCACATGCCGGTGCCGTCCACCATGATGGGGTTGAGGCTCACCAGCGTTTTGACCCCGAACTCCTCGGTCACTTTGCAGCAGAACTTCATCATGGGCACCGGGCCGATGCACACGGCCAGTTTAATGTCCTTATCCTTTTGCAGGGTTTCCCTGAGCTTGTCGGTGACGAAGCCTTTGTGACCATAGGTGCCGTCATCGGTGCAGATCATCAGCTCATTGGACGCGGCCTTCATCCGGTCTTCCATGATGAGCAGGTCTTTGCTGCGGGCGCCGATGACCCCATAGACGTAATTGCCCACCTGCTTCAGGCCCCGGGTGATGGGGTGCAGCACCGCCACCCCGGTGCCGCCGCCGACGCAGATGACCTTCCCCACTTTCTCCAGGTGGGTGGGTTGCCCCAGGGGGCCGATGACGTCCAGGTAACCCTGGCCGACCTTCAAGGTTTTAAACAGGGCCGTGCTCTTGCCCACCACCATGTAAATGATGTTGATCAGGCCCTTGGCCGGATCGGTATCCGCCATGGTCAGGGGAATGCGCTCCCCCGTCTCATTGGCCCGCAGGATGACGAACTGCCCCGGCTTGGCCTTGGCGGCAATCTTGGGGGCCTTAATCCAGTTGCTGATGATCGTCCCCTGGGCCAATTCCTGGCGTTCCACTATTTCAAACATACGCGCCTCTCCTCGATTCGTATAATTATTTGATTTCTCAGGACATCTCTTGACGGCCGGCCTGGCGCCAGCCTTTTTCTCCTCTATAACCGTCAATAATTATCACGGCTCCAGGGCAAGAATCAAGTGATAAATATCACAAATCATTTTTCAGTTTTTGGTTTTCAGGTTATTCAGCAAATATAGCGGGGAGGGGACAGGCCGCTGGACCTAGAAAAGGGTTGCCGGAAAAATCGTAGTGGTGAGTCTCACGCACCTTTTTCGGCTGGGGCACAGTTGATTAAGGGTTCACCAGGTCCAATTGTTTGAGAATAATCTATGCCAGGCTATCGGGCGCAGGCTTTCCAGCCTGCGCCATTACGAGGCGGGCGAGGAAGCCCGTCCCTACTTTACTTTCCCCCGGTCGTGGGTCCGGCTGGGAAAAAAGATCACCCTGATTAACCGGCCCAATAGGGCTATCCCCAAAAAGACGGCCACCAGCACGCCAATGCCGATGGCCAGATAAATGCTGATCTTAAAGATCAGCACCAGCAAAGGCACTGCAAAGACGGCTACCAGAAGCACCAGGCAGCCGGTGATAAAATCTTTGGGGCCTAGCTGATCCATGCCCTTGGTCACTTAATTTGTCCCGCTTTAACGGGCGTCCAACCCCAACGCCCGCCTTTTGCCCTCAATGTGGCTGAAGATCAGGGCCGCGGCCTTGGCCGGGTCCGGCTCCACCGCGAATTTGGCCCCCAGATGTCCTTCCAGGCCATTCAAGAGCAAATCCGTCACCGCCGCACTCCCCAGGACCGGGGGCGCCACTCCCAAAACGGTGAAGACGCCGCTGGCCACCGCGTAGCAGGCAATGGTTGCGGCCTTCTCCGAATACCATTCCGGCGCGGCCGCAGCCACCGGCAACATATCCAGGTCCACCCCCAGGGCTCCGGCCAGGGCGGCGCAGAGGTTGATGATGCGGGTGTTGTCCACGCAGGAGCCCATATGCAGCACCGGCGGAATCCCCAGAGCCCGGCACACGGCTTTGAGACCCGGTCCGGCCAGGTCCGCGGCCCCGGGCGTCTTGAAGCCCGCCTTGGCGTGGGCCACCGCGGCGCAGCCGGTGTCCAGGACCAGGATGTCCGCGGCAATGAGGGCCTTGGTCAAATTGACATGGCCGTAATCCTGGGTGATCTTGGGATTATTGCAGCCCACCACCCCCACCGCACCCCGGATCTGTCCGGCCTTGACCGCGTCCAGCAAGGGGCCGGGCGTGCCCCCCAGCGCCGCGACGATGGCCTCAATGGAAAAGCCCGAAACCTGGGCCTGGGCCACGCCCGGGATGGACACCCGCTGCGGGTCCCGGCGGGCAAAATTCTCCACGGCCTGGGCGACCAACTCCCGGCCCAGGGCCGCGCCGTTCTCCGGAGAAAAGGAGAGGTGCTTCGCCTTGGGGAACTTGGCCTTGTCATAGGTGGTGAAAAAGAGGGTGTGGTAGCAGGAAGCCATCTCCGGCACGGAAGGCATGATGCACTGGTAATCCACCACCATGGCCTCCACCGCGCCGGTGACGATAGCCAGTTCCTGGAGCAGGTGGTTGCCGGCCATGGGGATGCCTTTGCGCATCAGGACTTCGTTGCCCGTGCAGCAGAGCCCCGCCAGGTTGATGCCCTGGGCCCCCAGATCCCTGGCCCGTTGCAGCAGGGCCGGGTCCTGCGCGGCCTGGGCCACCATCTCCGAGACCAGGGGGCTGTGGCCGTGGAGGATGATGTTCACCTGGTCTTTTTTCAGCACCCCCATATTGACCTGGGAGGCCACGGGCTGGGGCGTGCCGAAGAGGATGTCGGAGACCTCGGTGGCGATCATGGAGCCCCCCCAGCCGTCGGCCAGGGCCGAACGCAAGGCCTGGAGGAGAATATTCACCGCGTCGTTGTCCACGCCCATGTGGGTGCGGTGCAGCATCTCCGAGATTTCCCAATCGATGCCCCGGGGCGCGAGGCCCAGTTTGGCCCATTTCTCCAGCCGGGCCGCGGGCAGGCGCTTGGTGAATTGGAGAAAGCCCTTTTTGATGCCGTATTCCTCCATCAAGGCCAACGCCAGTTCCTTGGCCTGGGCGGCCGGGGGCAGGTCCGCGGCGACGCCGAATTCTGCGGCCAGCCGGGCGAGCTTCTCCGGGTCGGTGATCCGGTAGCCCGGGGCTTTGCCTTCAGCCACGGCGTACAGCGTCTCCACCAGGTCCCGGCCATGGTCGGAGTGGGAAGCCGCGCCCGCGGCCACCATGCGGGCCAGATTGCGGGCCACCATGATGTCCGCGTCCGCGCCGCACACCCCCCGCTGGGGACCGTCGCCAAAGGGATCGAGGCGGCAGGGCCCCATGACGCAGATGCGGCAGGAGAGCCCCAGATCACAAAAGCCGCACTGGGGCTGCTGCGCTTGAAAGCGGTCCCAGATGGTCTCCAGGCCTTCCTGGCGGGCCTTTTCTTTTAAAGCCAGGGTGTCGGGTTGAATGGAGATGCTTTGTTGTTGAGTATCTTGGGGAGCCATCTCAAAATCTCCTTTCATAAATCGTCACCGATCAAAATCCCATATATCTCGTAGGGGCGGGCGTCCCCGCCCGCCTCGCTTTTAAGTTTTTCACCAGGGCGGGCGAGACGCCCGCACCTACGTGTCGTCGTTTTGGTCCCGGGTTATGGTCTTAGGTCCTCCTTAATCCAAACCCAGGGATAATCTTCCATCTCTGGCCATTGTTTCAGGGGGTTGTTGATGATGTACTGGGCCTTATCTAAAAATTCCCTCTCATCCCTGACAATGCGGTCAAAATACTCCTTTTGCCAGATGGGGACTTTTCGGTGGTAATCCTGGTTAAGCTTATGGGCAGTGAAAGATTTCCAGGACTGGACGAGGTCTTGCAGACGATAATCTCCCAAAGACTTGACCAGGACATGCACGTGATTATGCATAACCACACCGGCAAAAAGTTCGTATCGTTGATTATTAAAGTGCTTGAGGGCCGACATAATCACGGCGCGTTCGTCCGGGGTCAGTTCAGATTGAGAAAACTCCAAGCGCCAGGTGACAAAATACACTGAGCCAGATAACCGCCAATGGGACATCCTTCTTTGGTAGATGACCAGCTCTTCTGAGGGCGGCTTGGTCATGGTCTCATTCTCGTAGTGGCAGGCGTCTCGCCTGCCATGCACAACCCTGCACAGGGCGGGCGAGGACGCCCGCCCCTACGACCTGCGTTGTATGAATCAGGTGGAGGACGAAATTTTGCCTGTCCCACCATACTACAACTTTATCCATAAAAAAAGCCCGGTCCCTGGGGACTGGGCTGGAAGCGGTTCACAGGTTGGATCGATTTTCCACCATGCGGCGGCTTACAGGTGTCAACCGACGCCGCTAGAAAATGGCCTCCACGCCGCCGTATCTGATGATTCTTTGGTCCGCGGTCACCAGTGGCATTCCCAAGATCCGGGAGGTGGCGACAATGATCTGGTCCGCGGGGTACCGGTGAAATCCCTTGAGGTCGGTGCTCTCCACGGTGATTTCGGGGGTCAGGTCGGCGATGCGGATATTATTTTCGTTTAAGGAGCGGCGCATCCAGGTCAGCGTGGGAATAGTGAATGCTAGCCGCCCCCTCTCCACTAATCTGGCCAATTCCCAACAGGAAATGGCCGAAATCCATTTTGGCGCCCCTCTGGTGATTGACTTCCGGGCCTTGCCGGAAAGGGGCGATAAATCGCCGATGCTCAGCCAAATCCAGACATGGGTATCCAATAGGATGGGCTTCACAGGAGAGTCTCCCAGTCCTCCGCAGTCACCGGCGAAATAATATCCCCCATAAAAGCCACCGTGTCTTTGAGCGGCACCTGCTCGTACGCCTCTTCATAGGGAATCAACTCGGCGATGGGCTTGCCCCGTTTGGTAATGATCACCGGCTTCTTGGACTTGGCCACTCCCTCCACCACCGCCAGACAGGTGGCTTTGAATTTGGAAACCGATAATGATTGCATGTGTCTAGCTATTTTTTTAATCCATAGTCAAATTACCATGGTTAAATGCTAATAATTCTTTTAGTTTTGTCAATCCCAGTCCTAATATGTGACAACAAAAAGCCCGGTCCCTGGGGACCGGGCTGGGGTTTTTCCTGGAAAATTTCCGAATGCGTGCGTGGGGCGCACCCGCTGCTATTGCAGGTTAATCCACCACGGGGCGGGGCAGCAGGCCCGCGGCCTGGACGATCTCCGGGACGTGGTCTTCCCATTCGATGGCCATCAGGTGGATGCCGGCGATGCCTTTCATGGCCAGGCATTCCTGGATCTGCTCCACCGCGATCTTGATGCCCTCCGCCGCCACCTTCTCCTTAGGCACCCCTTTGAGGCGGGTGATGTAGTGGTCGGGGACGTCCAAACCGGGCACGAACTTCTTCATGTAGTTGGCCATACCCACGGATTTCAGCGGGGTGATGCCGGCCATGATATAGCACTTCTCCGTAAGGCCCATGTCATTGGCCATCTCCATGAATTTCCGGAAGCGCTCCATGTTGTAAATACACTGGGTCTGGATGAACTGGGCGCCCGCGGCGATCTTTTTGCCCATGCGGATGACCCGGAATTCCTGGGGGTCGGCGAAGGGGTTGGCCGCGGCGCCGATGAACATCCGGGGCCGTCCCTGCAGTTCGGTGCCGCTCACCATCTTGCCTTCGTCCCGCATGGTCTTCACCGTATGTGCGAGCATGACGGAGTCCATGTCGTGGACGTTTTTGGCCTGGGGATGGTCGCCGAAGGACTGGTGGTCGCCGGTTAGGCACAGCAGGTTCTTAATCCCCAAGGCGGCCGCGCCCAGGATGTTGCTCTGCAGGCCGATGCGGTTCATGTCCCGGGTAACCATCTGCATCACCGGCTCCATGCCCATCTCCAAGAGAATCTTGGATGCGGCCATGGAACAGAAGCGCACCACCGCGGTCTGGTTGTCGGTGACGTTGACCGCGTCGACGTTGCCTTTCAAAAAGTTGGCCTTGTGCTTGAAATGCTCCACGTCGCAGCCCCGGGGCGGGCCGCATTCGCCGGTAACCGCCTTTTGGCCGCTCTTAAAGATTTTTTCCAGTCTGCTTCCCGCGGAATATTCGGCGGTCATTGTTTCAACTCCTCCCGTATAGTTGTACGTAGCCCGCCGTCTCTAGAGGTGGACCAGTTTTTATAAAGCTTGATCTCTTGCATGTTATGAAGCTGGTTAAGATTTTTCAGGCGGTCGTAGATGAGCTGCCAGATGCAGGGGATGGAGCCTTTGCCCACTTCACAAATCCCCTGGGAAGAGCCGCCGCAGGGACCATTCAGCAATTGCTTGGCGCAGCGGGTAATGGGGCACAGGCCGCCGAAATCACCGATGATGCAGTTGCCGCAGGCCTGGCAGTATTCCTTCCAGACCCCATGTTCCGCGGCGCCGCCGATGGACATGGTGTTCAACCCCGGGAAGACCGGCACGTAAGGGTAACGGGCCGTGCAGTATTGGGGGCCGACGCTGCAGGCGATGGAGACTATGGCCTCGGCGTCCTTCACCAGGTCGTCCAGAGGCTCAATATATTCCGGGTCGCACTGCCGCTCGCAGGTGTATTCCAGGGTTTCCAGCTCGTTGCCGGCGGCCTTGCGGGCGATGCGCAGTTCCGAGGCCAGGATGGCCACTTCCTTTTCACCCCCCGCGTTGCAGACGGTGACGCAGCCTTTGCAGCCGGCCACCACTATTTTTTTGAAATCCTTGATTTTCTCCAGGATTTCCGCTACGGGTTTTGCTTCCCCGATGACCATTAAGGCTCCTCCTCATCCCAGAAATCCAGAGCAGATGACAGATTGCTCAGGGCCCGCCGCAGTTTTTGCGCTTCAGTGCCGCAGGAAGTTCCTGCTGCCGGCACGAAAAGCTCACAGGTGGGAAGGCTGGGGATATGATCAATTATCTCCCGAAAGGCCAGGAAAAACCGATCCTTCCGGTAAGATATTGTACTTCTATTCACAATTTACTTCTAAAAGAAATTGATGTCAAATAAAAATCCTGCAGAAAAATTTGGCTGCTGGCGCTCTTAGGCAAAAATATTTGTTGACAAACCCTGGCGCGCTTGGTTAAAAGGGGGACTATGTGAAAAAAAGTATGAGCCCTGGCGGAGGCCCTTTCAGAAGGAAGCCTCGCAAGGGTCAACTTTGCGACAAACCCGGTCGGCGCGGCATGCCGGGAATTAACTAGTAATTACACTAAGTTAAGGAGGCCTTGGTTTATGGCGAAGTATGATCCGGTTAAACAGAAAGACTGGCAGATTGCTGAAATCGCCGAAGCGGAAATGATTCCTTTTGATGCGATGTGCGACAAGCTGGAAATCCCCAAAGATGAGCGCATCCCCCACGGCCAGAAGATCGGCCGCGTCGACTACCTGAAGTGCCTGGAACGCCTGAAGAGCAAACCTGACGGCAAGTACATCGAAGTCACCGCCATCACCCCCACTCCCCTGGGGGAAGGCAAATCCACCACCTCCCTGGGCCTGATCGAAGGCCTGGGCGCCCGGGGCATGAACGTGGGCGGCGCTCTGCGTCAGCCTTCCGGCGGCCCCACCATGAACATCAAGGGCACTGCGGCCGGCGGCGGCATCTCCTTGCTGATCCCCATGACCGAATTCTCCCTGGGCCTCACCGGCGACATCAACAATATCATGAACGCCCACAACCTGGCCATGGTGGCCGCCACCTCCAGGTTGCAGCACGAGTTCAACTATAATGACGAGCAGTTGGCCAAACGGAACCTGAAGCGCCTGAACATCGATCCCAAAAACTTCGAAATGGGCTGGATCATGGACTTCTGCGCCCAGGCCCTGCGCAATATCACCATCGGCCGGGGCGGCAAGATGGACGGCTTCCTGATGGATTCCCGGTTCGGCATCGCCGTGTCCTCGGAAGTCATGGCCATCCTCTCCATCTTTAACGGCCTGGCGGACCTCAGGAAACGGCTGAACGACATTACGGTCTGCTACGACAAGAAGGGCAACCCCATCACCGCCGGCGACCTGGAAGTGGGCAACGCCATGACCGCCTGGATGGTGCCCTCCATCAACCCCACCCTGATGCAGAGCGTGGAAAAGCAGCCCGTGTTCGTGCACGCCGGCCCCTTCGCCAACATCGCGGTGGGACAAAGCTCCATCGTCGCCGACCAGGTCGGCCTGAAACTCTTTGACTATCATGTCACCGAGTCCGGTTTCGGCGCCGACATCGGCTTTGAGAAGTTTTGGAACGTCAAATGCCGGTTCAGCGGCCTCATCCCCCACGTCTCCGTGCTCACCGCCACCGTGCGCGGCCTGAAGCACCACGGGGTCAACGCCGGCGCCCTGCCGTGCCCTCCGGGCAAACCCGTGCCCAAGCAGTACTTCGAGGCCACCAAAGAGAACTTCAAGTGGCTGGAAGACGGCGTGAAGAACGCGGTGCATCATGTCAAAACCATCAAGAAGGCCGGGATCAACCCGGTTGTGTGCATTAACGCCTTCCATTTTGATAGTAAGGAAGAGCACGACCTTATTCGCCGTGAATGCGAAGCGGCAGGCGCCCGGGTGGCCGTGTCCAAGCATTGGCAGTTCGGCGGCGAAGGCGCCCTGGAATTCGCCGACGCGGTCATCGATGCCTGCAAAGAGAAACCGAAGTTCAAGTTCCTCTATCCCAACGAGCTGCCTCTGCGCAAACGCGTCGAACTGATCGCCAAGGAAGTCTACGGCGCCGACGGCGTCACTTTCCTCCCCGAAGCCAATGCCAAGGCGGAGCGCTTCGAGAAGGATCCCAAGTACAACGAATTCGCCACCATGATGGTGAAGACCCACCTGTCCCTGACCGCGGATCCCACGGTCAAAGGCACCCCCAAGGGCTGGACTCTGCCCGTCCGGGACTTCCTCATTTACAGCGGCGCCAAGTTCATCTGCCCGGTGTGCGGCACGATCTCGCTGATGCCCGGCACCAGCTCCGACCCGGCCTACCGGCGGGTGGACGTGGATGTCAAGACCGGTAAAGTAACCGGCCTGTTCTAAGTGCCATGTAGGGTGGGCATGGCCCACCTTTTGTGAAAGCCAAACCGGCTTCCGAGATATACTCCCGGAAGCCGGTTTTTTATGGGGACGCAGTTGTAGGGCGCGTCTCACGCGCCATTCTGCCCTTTGGAGCCTGGGCAGAATTACAAATTGTAGTTACAATTTTCTCTGCGCGTCTGCGGTAGTAATTTTTTCACCGCAGTTGTTCATGGGGCTAAGGCCCACCCGTAAATCATGAAAATGATCGTAGGGCGGGAAAGCGAAGCGCATCCCGCCTTTAGCAGGCCGGGTATATCTCAATTACCGCTGCCGGGATACGTTGCACTTTCCCGCCTACAGTTCCCCTATTGAGGCAGCGGGTTGGGCGGTGGCCAAATAAATGTAGGGTGGGCATGGCCTACCATCAGAAAGGAGTACGGTGGGAGTGCCCACCCTGCATCCGAAGAGGAAAAGAGATTGACAAGAATCGGAGAAATGGTTAGAAAATATTAATCCGTAGCGCCCATCTAAACTTAGGAGGGAACGATGTCCGGTCCCGAACCTCTCCAGGTTAGTGACGCCACTTTTGACGAAGAAATTCTCAAGTCCGATATTCCCGCGATGGTAGATTTTTGGGCGGCCTGGTGCGGCCCCTGCCGGGCTATCGCCCCGGTGGTGGAAGAATTGGCCCGGGATTATCAGGGCAAGGTGAAAGTGGCCAAAATGAATGTGGATGAAAATGCCAAAACTCCCGCCAAATATGGGATAAGGGCCATTCCCACCCTGATCATCTTCAAAGGCGGCCAGGTGTTGGAGCAGATCACTGGCGCCGTTTCCCGTTCCCTGATTGAGAATGCCCTGAAGAAAGCCTTGTAACTCGCTTAACCGGCATGTCTGCATGGGACTATGATATAATCATCGTTGGGGCCGGCCCCGCCGGCCTCACCGCTGGTCTTTACGCAGGCCGGGCCCGGTTGAAAACCCTGCTTTTGGAAAAACTCATCCACGGCGGCCAGGTGATGACCACCGATTTGGTGGAGAATTATCCCGGGTTTCCCGAGGGTATCTCCGGCTTCGAGTTGAGTGACCGGATGCGCCAGCAAGCCGAGCGTTTCGGCCTGGAGTTTCGCAGCGGGGAAGTCCTGAGCCTGGAACCCGGAAATGACCATCAGCTCCTGCGTCTGGAAGGGGAAGAGCTGAAAGCGGGCGCGACCATTATCGCCAGCGGGGTCCGGCACCGCAGCCTGGGAGTCCCCGGGGAAGAGGCCTTGACCGGCAAAGGGGTCAGCTATTGCGCCACCTGCGACGGGGCCCTGTACCGGGGTGAAACCATTGCCGTGGTGGGGGGCGGGGATACCGCTCTCACCGACACCCTGTTTCTCTGCCGCTTCGCGGAGAAGGTGCACCTGATCCATCGCCGCGATGCCTTCCGGGGGGAAAAGATCCTCCAGGAACAGGTTAAGGCCCTGGAGAAGGTGCAGATTCATTGGGACACGGTGGTGGATGAAGTCCAGGGGCAGCACGCAGTGGAGGCTTTGGCCCTGCGGAACGTGAAGACCGGGGAGACGACCCGGCTGCCGGTGGCCGGGGTGTTCATTTTTGTGGGCATCACTCCCAATACCGTCTGGCTTAAGGGTCGCGTCGAGTTGGATGAATGGGGGTTCATTTCCACCGACGCGGAAATGGCCACCTCCATCCCGGGCATCTTTGCCGCCGGGGATGTGCGCAGCAAACTTCTGCGGCAAATCTCCACCGCGGTGGGGGATGGCGCCATCGCTGCGTATGCCGCGGAACATTATCTGGCCCAACGTCATTCGAGGTAAGGCTTATGTCCGGCAAAAAAATCAGCCAAATTTTGTTGGTCCTATCTCTGGTCGCTGCATTCGGCGGCTGCTCGACTGTCAAAGGTTGGTTCAAATCCAAGCCAAAGGATCAACCCCCGGATCAAATGGCTCAAGAAGGCATCAAGCAGTTGAAAAAGAAAGACTATGACGATGCCATCGAGACCTTCGAAAGGATGCGGGACCGTTATCCCTACAGCGACCAGGCGATGCTTGCCCAGATTAAGCTGGCGGACGCCTTTTTCTATAAGAAGAAATACGACGAGGCCCATCAGGCTTACAAGGAATTCGAAAAACTCCATCCCACCAACAAGGCCGTCCCTTACGCCATCTTCCGCCAGGGGTTATGTTACTACCGCCAGCGCTCCACCATCGATCGGGACCAAACCTATTGCTTTAAAGCCCTGCAGGAATTTCGCCGCCTGAAGCAGAAATTTCCCCAATGCGAATACGTCCCTAAAGCAGAATTATACATGAGCCACTGCCGCCGCGACCTGGCGGAACACGAATTCTATGTGGGCAAGTTTTATTTCAAAACCAAGAAATATAAGGCCGCGCTGGACCGTTTCCAGACGGTAGCCCAGGAATATCCCGAGTACGACAAGCAGGGCGAAGTAAAGGAATATATCGACAATTGCCAAAAAAAGCTGGCAGAAGCTGAGACCGCGCCCAAGAGCGGTTTCATGTATACTGTTTCCCACCTTTTCGACGCACAATGGTAATCACCGCCTCCAGGGGCCGGGCCTACCCGGCTCCCTGGAGGGAAGATAATCCTACCCCCTTCGGCTTCTCTAACGCGGATGGCAATAAAGGCAATTTCCCGGTTCAAGATTTTCCCGGATATTGCCGATAACAAAAGCACAAAATAACCTCTGAGGGTTAGTGCCATGGGATTCCTGGAGCGTCGCCGGGAAGCAAGGGTCCTGTGTGTGCTGGGGGTAGGTGAAATTAACGGGCATACTTGCCCCGACGCCTACCTGGTGGATATCTCTTCCATAGGCGCCCAATTGGAAACAGGGCGATCTTTAGCCATCGGCGAGGCGGTGGAATTTGACCTTCCCCAGATGGCGGGAGCCCCTGAAGAGAAGGGGGCCTATCATTTTGCCGGCCGGGTGGTTTGGGTCAAGGAGACTGTGCCGCACCCCAAGCGTTACCGCATCGGCCTCAGTTTTTTCGCTCCTTTTGGGGACACGACCAAAGTTTTGGCCCAATTCCGCTATCGTTTAGTTTGAGGCCTGGAATAATGGAGCCATGAGGAGGTCAGGTCCGGACCTTCCCGTGACACCCGCGCCCCATCTTTTGCCTGCACCAGGGGCAGGCGGTGGCATTTCCGCCGGTTCTTTCCCGTTCCCAGAAATCTCCAGATGCCGGATAGACCCGAGCGCCAGCTGCTCCTTTCCAGCAAAATTATGGGGATTTCGCGCCGATTTGTCCAATTTCACGGGTTTTATCATTAGCAAGGGGGATAAGCGGCTGGAGGAGAGATTATCGGTGCACCCTTTTATTAACAGGCTCAAAAGCGGCAAACAAATGGCGGTGATGACTGCCGTCATTATTATCCTTTATTGGATCTTCGAATCGGTGGTGGACCTGCTCTTTTTCCCTCATGCCAGCCTGGGCCATGGGATTTATGGGTGCACTTCTTTTCTCTGCCCCGGGGTACCTATTTTTCCAAAACGCGCAGGCTCTTGAGGCTGGGATAATGGGTGAGGTCGTGGTGCAGGGGGGTAATGGCGATGTAGCCGGCGTTAAGCGCCCCGTAATCCGTGTCCGGGGCCAGGTCCCGGCGGTTATTGATCCCCGCCAGCCAATAATATAAATGCTCCCGGGGGTCCACCCGGCGATCGAAGCGCTCCACCAAGGGGCCGGTGTCCTGGCGGCTGAGGCGCACGCCTTTGATCTCCTCCTCGGGCAGGGCCGGCAGGTTGATGTTCAGGCAGAGGGGCTCCGGCAGGAGCGGGCCCTGCAGGCGGGACAGCAGCTTCCCCGCCACCCGGGCCGCGGTGGCGAAATCCGGGTCTTTATAGGTGTTCAGGGACAGGGCCACGGCCTTTTTCACCCCCAGGATGGCCGCTTCGGTGGCTGCGGAGACCGTGCCGGAATACAACACATTGATCCCCACATTAGGGCCGAGATTGATCCCCGAGACCACCAGCTCCGGCATTTCCGGCAGCAACTCCGCCAGGGCGATCTTGACGCAGTCGGCCGGGGTGCCGCTCACCGCCCAGCCCCAAACGCCCCCGCCCAGGGAAGCCTTTTTCACCCGCAAGGGTGTGCTCAGGCTGATGGCGTGCCCCACCGCGCTCTGTTCGCTCTCCGGGGCCACTACCGCCACCTCTCCCAACCGTCGCAGCTCTTGATACAGGGCCGCCAGTCCCGGAGCGTGGATGCCGTCGTCGTTGGTGAGTAAAATCTGCAAATCTTAAGTCCTAATACTATTTGCCTTCTGGTCCCGGGGGCGGACTGGCCAGCCGGGCCATTTCCTTCTGCCACTCCTGAAAGGCTGCCGGCGGCAGCAGGCCCGTATCCGTCTTGTCCCCTGTCTTCACCCGCACCCGCACTTCCTTGCCCTTTCCCTGGCCCAGCTCATCGAGGCGGAACAGAGATTTGCCGGCCCCATCCAGCAACTCCAGCCCGTAGGCGGGTTTGGCCGGGGGTGTCTTGGCCGCAGCGGGGGGGGCCAGCTCCAGGGCCTGCAGCTTCCACAGGGCCACTTCCAGGCGGACCGCGGGCTGCTTGAACTCCTGCTTTTCAGGCCCGGTGATTTTCCAAAAGTCCTTGTCTTTGACCGCAGTCCAGGTTTTGCCTGGAGGCCCCCACACCACTTTTTGCACCGCGGCGGCCTCTCCCCGCCACACGCGGCGGTCTTCCAGGGTGGTCAGGGTCTTGGCGATCTGGGCCAGCAGGTCTTTATCGGTCACCACCACCGGGCCGTCAGGAGCCTTGCGGGCATAGTCGCCCCCTTTGACCTTGGCTCCCAGGAGCAGCTTCTCCGGCTTCTTATCCTGGACTACCTCCACCACCGCCATGGCCGGGGCCAGGCCGTAAGTGGACAAATTCTTCGGGGCGTCGCTGATAAACTCCTTGACCCTGGAGGTTTGCAAGAAGCGCAACAGTCCCTCCACCCGGTCCCCCCGCACCGGAAATTTCTCCCGGCCCTTCCAGCTCCAGGAGCCGGGAGCCGTTTTTTCCAACAGCACGGGCGCCGCGGCGCCGATCTTGATCTGCAGAGATTTCGCTTTGGTAGGGATATAGGCAAAGATGGTCTTGTCCCGGAGGTCCGCCAAGGGCCGGTCCAGAGAGGACTTATTGCCCGGATTGATGGTAAGCAGATGGCGGGTGTCCTGGTCCCGATAAGCGTAATAACCCAAATTCCCCGGGGTGGCGTTGCCGATCACCAGCCGTCCGCCCTTGCCTGGGGCTGCGAATTCCACCACCAGGGGCGGCTTATCCAGGCCAAAGGTCTTCAGGTCACCCGTGCCCAGGTCCCGTTCCTTTTGCATCGAGGCCAGGGTGGATAGCATGGCATCCACCATGGCGAGGTCGGCCCGCATCTTCAAGGGCTTGGTGATCCACCACTCATCATCTTTCTTGGCCAGACGCACTTCTTCCTTGCCCCGCTTCAGGACCAGTTCGTTGATATTCTTTTCTTGTATATGGAAGATCTTTTTGGCCTCGGTTTTGGCGGCCTCCTGGCGGGTCTGGCGCCAGCTCAGGCCCCAATAGACCCCCAGCAGCACCAGAAACAGGGCCAGATAAGGGAGCAGGCGGCGGGGAATCATTTACGCCCCCGGCGGCGGAGATAGGCCCGCACTCCGGCCCCTAACATGATCAGGGGCAAGACCACCAGGCTGGTCAGCATCAGGAACCAGGCCTGCCAACTCTTCATGATCAGGGGCTGGGCTTTGCCTGTGTCCCGGTGCACCAGGATCTGGTTTTCTTCCGACCCCAAGAAATTTAGGGTGTTCAGGAAGAGGTCCCCATTGCCCGAAAGATTGAAGTAGGCGTTGGTGGCGAAGTCCACGTTCCCGAAGACCACCAGGTAACCCTGTTTCTCTTTCCCCTTTTTCGGGGCCGGTTTGGAGGGCGTCTTGCCTTTTTCTCCTTTCCCGGGGGGCGGGGGCAGCTTGATGTCCGCCAGGGCCGCCAGGGTGAAGGGGCCTTTCTTATCGGTCTGGGGGTTGTAAGTCGCCTTTCCGCTCTTCATCCACTCCTGGCCGAATTTTTCCCAACTGGTGTTGGTGGTGGTGACCAGGGGGATCAGGCTCACATCTTTGACACCTTGCTTCAGGGTCAGGGGCCGGGCCAGAGGGTAAATGGTGACCACGTTGGTGAAATCCCGGGTAATGCGGTGGGGGCCGTATTGCAGGGCCAGGGGCATGATGGGGCTGGCGCCGATGGCCTGGGTCACCTGGTTCATATCCAGGATGATGCCGTTATCCAGCTCCACCCCGTAGCCGGCTAGAAAGTCTTTCAGACCGGCGTCATCGAAGGGCTCCAGCAGCACCAGCACCCGGCCGCCCCGGTCCAAGTAGGCTTTCAAGGCCGCCACTTCATTGGGGAACAAGGGCTTGTTGGGCCCGGCCACTACCACCGCGGCCGCATCCTTGGGAATTTCCGCCTTGGTCAGGAGATTGAGGTCGTCTGCCTGAAAGCCTTCGTTTTCCAGGGCCCGCTTGGCTGCGTTTAACCCCTTGCGGTCCATCTCCTTGAGCCCGCGCTCTCCGTGGCCGGTAAGGAAAAAGACCTTCTTCACTTCCGGGTTCAGCAGCTTGCGGATGGCGTTGGTGATGGCGTCTTCATCCGTTTTGTCCGCCATTTGCCGCCGCCCCTGATACTCCAGCAACACATTGCCGGGATAACGGTAGCCCGCTTCCTTGGCTTTCAGGGGGTCCCGCTCCGGGTCCACCAACCGGAATTTGATCTTGGGGTTGGCGTAAGCGTACATCTCCAGGAATTCTTTGGCCCGCTGCCGTTCGGCCTGCCCCTCCGGGAAAAAAGCGGTCAAGGTCAGGGGGCTTTTCACTTCCGTGAGCACGGCCCGGGTCATGGCCGTGAGGGACTGGCTCTTGTCTTTGGTAAGGTCCCAGCGGTAGGAAAAACGGTTCGCCATCAAGGCCACCACCATCAGGATGCCCAGAACCAGGAGCACTGCCGCGGCCGAACTGCCGCCGTAAACGAAGGAGCGTTTCTTAAATAAATCCCGCCAACTCACCTTAGGCTCTCCAACGTCGAGATTCTAACTGTCTTTTGGTCAAAAACAGGAAGAAGTAGATAAAACTCAGATAATATACCAGGTCCCGGGTATCGATCACTCCCCGGATAAAGCTGTCATAGTGGTCCATCATGGACAGGCTCCCGAAAAAACCGCCCCAGCCGGGGGAGCCGATATCCTGCTGCCAGCCGATGACCCAGAAAAGCAGGAGGAGGGCAAAGCCGCTCACCGCGGCGATGATCTGGTTTTCCGTGAGGCTGGACGCGAACAGCCCCAGGGCCAGGCACGCGCCTCCCAACAGGAGCAGGCCCAGGTAGCCGGTGGCCAGGGCTCCCCAATCCAGCACCCCCACGGTGCTGAAGACCAGGGCGTAAATCACGGTGAAACCCAAAAAGATGGCGTAAATCAGCAGCGCCGCCGCAAATTTCCCCAGGATGATGGCCCAGTCGGTGAGGGGGTAGGTGAACAGGAGTTCCGCGGTGCCGGCCCGCTTTTCCTCAGCCAGGAGGCGCATAGTCAGCAGGGGCACCAGGAGCAGCAGCACTATCGCCAGGGTGGCGAACAGGGGCCGGAACACCATCTGCTGGGGGTTCAGGTGGGTGGCCAACTGGATATTCTGGGCCGCCTGGAAGCTGACGAGGCTGTAATACAGGGTGTTGGCGTAAAAGAAATAGCCCCCCAGCAACAGAAAGAAAAACCCGGTGATATAAAAAATGGGAGTGGCGAAATAGATCGCCAACTCCTTCCGGAGTACCGCCAGAAAACTGCCCGAATTCTTCATGACTCCTCTTCCGCCGTCTCTTCTTCGGTCACCAGATTGAGGAATACCTCCTCCAGGGTGAACTCCTGGGATTTCAGCTCCAGCAGGTCCCAGCCCCGTTCCACCACCAGCCGGGCCAATTGGGGGCGCACATCGTGATCATTGGCGGCCACCACCAGATAGCGGCCTCCGCCCTCGCCGGCCACCTCCTGGACCTCGGGGATTTTCTGCAAGGCCGCGGCCACCTCTACCTCCGGCCCCTGCACTTGCAGGCGGACCCGGGAGCCGTGCCCCAACTGCCGGGAGAGGTTCTCCGTGGTGTCGCTGGCCACGATCTGGCCCCGGTTAATGATGATCACCCGTTGGCACAGCTGGCTCACTTCCGGCAGGATGTGGCTGCTCAGGATGACCGTGTGGGCTCCGGCCAGTTCCTTGATCAACTGGCGGATTTCCACGATCTGGGAAGGGTCCAGGCCGATGGTGGGTTCATCCAGGATGAGAAGCGGCGGGTTGTTGAGCAGGGCCTGGGCCAGACCCACCCTCTGGCGGTAACCTTTGGAGAGCGCGGCGATCAGCTTGTGCCGCACTCCGTCCAGGTCGCAGGCGGCCACCACCCGCTCCACCTCCCCGGTCTCAGCCTTGGCCTCCACCCCTTTGGCCTGGGCCGCAAAGCGCAGGAATTGGGTCACGGTCAAATCCGTGTACAAGGGCACCGTCTCCGGCAGGTACCCCAGGGATTGCCGCACCTCCAGAGACTGGGTCAAACAATCCTTGCCGTTGATGCGGGCGGACCCCCCGGAGGGTGACAGGAAACCGGAAAGGATCTTCAAGGTGGTGGTTTTGCCTGCGCCGTTGGGCCCCAGAAAGCCCACGATCTCGCCTGCGGCCACCTCAAAATTGAGGCGGCTGATGGCCAGAGTGAGCCCGTAGTATTTGGTCAGGTCTTGGACTTCGATCATCATATCCATGTTCGATTACGCTTACCCGCTTTTTGTTAGTCCAATTTTTAATTTTAACTTTTTATTTTAACTCCTCTTCCCGCTCTGGCAAGGGGCAAGTTGGGAGGTTCGCAGAAGAAGCGGCTTGGACACTTTTCTTTTGGCCAAGCTTGGCTTGACATAGTAACCTTGATCGCGCTGATCACCCCCGGGGCGGAGACCGTCGCCGGTGTTTCTCCAGACCCGGGCGATGACCAGGTGCTTTCCTGCGCCGTAGAGGGTAAGGCCGATTTTATCGTCTCCGGGGACCGGGATCTTATAGGGCTTGAAGATTACCAGGGAATCAGGATTGTAACTCCCGCCGCATTTCTAAAGATACTGGTTGAATAAGAAACAGGTTCCATCGTCCGCCGGGGATATAGGCGGACGTCCCGCCCACCAGGTATTCCGCACAGGCTGGAAAGCCTGTGCTACTGCTGCTGAAACGCGGCCACGGTGCGGGCCAGGCCTTCTTCCAGGCTCACCCGGGGTTCCCAGCCCAGCTTTTTTCTGGCAAGATCGGCATTCAGAGAGCTGCGGCGCTGTTCCCCCGGCTTGGCCGGCCCGTGCTGCGGCCCCAGGGGCGAGCCGGTCAATCTTTGCAGATGTTGATATATGGTGAGAATATCGGTTTCCCGGCCGGTGCCGATATTAAAAGTCCCGGCTTTGGGGTAGGCCAGGGCCAGCAGGTTGGCCGCGGCGATGTCCTCCACATAAGTAAAGTCCCGGGTCTGGAGGCCGTCGCCGTTGATCACCGGCTGCTGCCCGGCCAGGAATTTCTCGATGAAAATGGCCACCACCCCGGCTTCCCCCAGGCCGTTTTGCCGGGGGCCGTAGACGTTGGCGTAGCGCAAGGACACCGGGACTAGGCCGTGTTGCCGGTGATAAAAATGGAGGTAGTGCTCCACTGCCAGCTTGGCGATGCCGTAGGGGCTCTCCGGTTGGGGGGTGTCTTTCTCCCGGGCGGGAATGGGGGCCTCATTCCCATACATGGCGCCGCCAGTGGAGGCAAAGATGAACTTGCGGACCTGCACCCGGGCCGCGGCCTGCAGGATGTTCAACGACCCCAAAATATTGTCCTGGGCGTCCAGGACGGGGTTGGTCACCGACACCTGGACGCTCATTTGCGCGGCATGATGGATGATGACCTGGGGGCGCCAGTCCAAAATGAGTTCGTAGGCATGGCTGCTTTTGATATCGTAACGAAAAAACTGGGCCTCCGAGGGGACGAACTCCCGCCTGCCGGTGCGCAGGTTGTCCACCACCGCCACTTCATGGCCTTTCGCCACCAAGGCGTCGGCCACGTGGGAACCGATAAATCCCGCTCCCCCGGTGATCAAGATCCTAGACATGCCCCCAAACCTCCTTCAGGGATTGCAATTGTTTAAAGTTTACTTACGTTAATAGCACATCATACCGAATACAAGAAGTTCCTGGCAAATTTTCTAAATGCTCATTAACTTAGGTAAAAATACCTATTCTGAAAATTTATACAAAAATTAATGGACATCCCCTAGGGCCTTGCTAAAATGGTAGCGATAAACTTGGGGGAAGTATGGGCAATTCTGTCAAGGGGCCGAATTTCTTTGCCAGCGCCGCATCGTCGCGTGAGTAAAGCTTATTTCCTAAGGTCATAAACTTTCGGCCCCAAATCGGTTTTCGTATGCAGCTTCTGGAAAGGAGGGGGATTATGTCTTATCGGGTCCGTTTCGGGGGCTTGTTTCTGACCCTGATCATCCTATTGTCGCCTTGGGGCCTCGGGGCGGCGGAGGCTCCGGTGCTCACCCTGCAGCAGCTGACCGCCATGGCCTTGAAATTCAGCCCGGTGGTTAAGGCTAGCAAGAGTGAAGCTAGATTTGCCAAAGCGCAGGAGGCGGAAGTTAAAGGCTACTATTATCCACAGCTGGATGCCGTCGGCGTCGGCGGCTTGGTCCCGAACGCCAAAAGGCCTTACGTGGATGTCTATGGTCCCAACAATAAAGCCGCCATCGTTTATCCCACCCCCAGCAACACCCTTCACGGGGTCAACGTCTTCGGGCACCTGGATATAAACGTATTTCAACCCCTATATACCTTTGGTAAAATCGCTTATCGGGAACGAGCCGCGGCCAGGAATGTCAGGATCAAGGAAGCCGGGGTTGACCTCAAGAAAGGGGAGGTTATGGAGCAGGTGGCCCAGGCCTACTATGGCCTGGTGCTGGCTCAGCAAGGCAAGGACGCGGTGAAAGAAGCCCGCACCTACCTGTCCGATACCCGGGAACGCATTAATCGGCTGCTGGCCATCAATTCCCCCAACGTCAAGGAATCCGACCGCTACCGGCTGGCCATGTATGAAGGCGGAGTGGAAAAATTCGCGGCCCAAGCGGATGAAGGCTCCAAGGTGGCCTACACGGCCCTGAAAGGCCTGATCGGCTATGGCCCGGCCCAGGACTTCCGGGTGCCTGAGGAACTGCCTAATCCGGCTGCGGCCCCGGGAACGTTGGATCAGCAAATCCGCACGGCCCTGGAACTCCGGCCCGAGTTCACCCAGTTAAAAGAAGGCCTGGCGGCCCGGCAACTGCTGGTGGACGCGGCCAAGGCCGATCAGTATCCCTCCTTTTTTGCCGCGGTTATTGCGGCCCTGGCCGGAGCTCCTGGCCGGCAAGGCTCTCGTGATCCCTATATTAACGACTATTTCAACCAGGCTGGCGGCATGCCGGTGTTGGGGGTGAAGTGGCATTTCGACTTCGGCATCTTGAAGGCCAAGGTTAAACAGGCCCAGGCGGAACTGGAGCAGACGAAGCAATTCGAAAAGGCCGCGCTGATGGGTATCCCCGTGGAAGTAGCCCAGGCGTACGGCAAGGTCCAGGAGAACTACAAGGCCTCGGTGGGCATGGAAAAGGCCTACGTCAACGCCCGCCGCTGGCTCATCACCGCGTTCAGCAATTTCGATATGGGTCTGGGGAAGATGGATGACATCTTCCAGGCCTTCGAGAGATACGGGAACTTCCGGGGGGATTACCTGCTGGCCCTGTATCAGTACAACGTGGCCGTGGCCCAACTGAGTAAGGCCACCGGCGAGTACCGCCGCACCCTGGCCTCCGCCGCGGCGACGCCGGTGCCGGCCAAAGCAGCCGCATCGGCCCCGGCTCCCGCGCCAGCCCCGGCCAAAGCCAAGTAGCATGATCCGAGGGAGGGGACCAGGGCTTCTGGTTCTTCCCTCTCTCTCAAAATTTTAAGGCCGGAAAACCGGGCCCCGGGCCCGCTTTTCCGGCCTTTTTTATGCAGGTCGAAGAAGGGATTGAAGAGACGGCGGGACCCGCGGGATTGACTGTTGACTTGTAGGGGCGAACCTGGTGTTCGCCCAAACGCATCGGGGCGAACACAAGGTTCGCCCCTACGAAAAATATCCCTTTAAAGTAGCCTTTAAAAAAAGCATCTACCGGCTCGGAGGAACGACAAGGACCGCCAACTGCAACTTTCCTCCTCCGTGACCATCATATTGTATTTGTAGTGGCGGGCGTCCCCGCCCGCTTCAGTTCCTGGACTGCAGCCGCAAACTTGGTTATCCCCCCAGCAGAAAAATCCGGGCGTAGACCACCACCGGTGCGGCAAAGATCAGGCTGTCCAGGCGGTCCAGCATGCCGCCGTGGCCCGGCAGCAACTGGCTGGCGTCTTTTACCTCCGCTTGCCGCTTCAGCATCGACTCGAACAGGTCGCCCAAAATGCCCATCAGGGCCAAAACCAGGGCCAGGGAGCCCAGCCGCCACAGACTCGCCTCCAGGAGGAGCCACTTTCCCAGGATGATTCCCACCAGCAGGCTGAGGATCACGCCCCCCACCACTCCGGCCCAGGTCTTGCCGGGACTCACCTGGGGATACAGCTTCGTTTTCCCCAGGGCCCGGCCCACATAAAAAGCCCCGGTATCCCCGGCGAAGATTACCAGCAGCAGCCACAAGATCCAGAGCTCCCCCTGGGGCAGATAGCGCAGCCAGATGAAATGTCCCAACAGAAACGGCAGGTACAGCATTCCCAAAATATTTACCGAAAGATGTTGGATGAGCTTCTCAATATGCCCGTAGCTGATCAGGTAAAAGAGCAGCAGGAAAAATAGGCACCAGACCAGGACGAAGACTACCATGGTGGGATTACAAGGGATAACGCCGCCGGGATAGCATAAATCGCCAGGAGGGGAGGCCGTACAAAAGCTGAGAACCAGCAGCGAGCCCAGAAAGATGGATTTCAGCCGCTCCGGCCAGGGGTCGGCGGGGAAGAACATCCCCAGGAATTCCCATTGGGCCAGGGCATTGACCGCCAGGATCACCAACACCAGGCCGATGCGCCCCCCCTTGAGGAGGACCAGCAACAGCAACGGCAACAGGATCAGCGCGGTGAGCCAGCGGCGGCTATGCATGGTTACTCCTCATGAACCACACTTCATCAAATTATCTACTCGGCTTTTCGGCCCGACTCCAGAACCACCAGAGCAAAATGCCGCTGACCGCGGTGATTGCCAGAGCCACTACCTGGGTCAGGGGCCAGTCGAAGATAATGACGGGGCCCCGGTAATCCAGGGGGCTCCGGAAAAATTCCGTCCCAAAGCGCACCGCGCCCGCCAGGGTAAAATAAGTGAGCATCAACTGCCCCTGGAAGCGTTTACGGGTGCGCAGCCAATAAAGAATACCAAAGACACCCACCAGCAGCACCGACTCATAAAGCTGGGAGGGATGGAGGGGCACCCGCAGGGGACAAAGGGTCTCCGGGTTAGAAAAAACCACGGCCCAAGGCAGGTTCGATGGCGCTCCCCAGCAGCAACCGGCCATGAAGCACCCCACCCGGCCCAGGGCCTGGCCCACGGGCATGCCTATGGCCAGGGAGTCGAAGGCCTGCCGCCAGGGGATGGCGTGCCGGCGCATGTAATAAATGACCACCGCGGTGGCGCCCGCCAGACCGCCGTGGAAGATCAGCCCCCCTTCCCACAACGCGAAGATCTTCAGGGGATGGGCCTCGAACGTCGGCAGATCCGACAGGACATAAACCAGGCGGGAACCCGCCAAGGCCCCCAGGACCGCGTAGAAACAGAGGTCGTAAAAACGGGCCTTGGACAGGCCCTGACGCTCGGCTTCCCGGGCCGACAGGTAAATGGCGCTCAAAAAGGCCAGGGCCAGGAAAAAGCCGTAGGTGTAAATATGAATCGGTCCGATCTTAAACAGTACTGGATGCATCGACTCTCTTTTCTTCCCGTAAAATTACCAGCACCAAAAATCCTGCGCCCAAGCAGATCAGGGTGTCCGCCACATTGAAGGCCGGCCAATGGTAGCGGCCCCAGCAAAAATCCAGGAAGTCCACCACCTCTCCCTTCCGAAAGAGCCGGTCCACCAGATTCCCCAAGGCCCCGGCGATGATCAGGCTGTACCCCAGGGCCGCCATGGTCTGGTTCTCAGGCAGGCGCCACCAGAGATACCCCACCACCGCCAGCACAATACAGGTGGTGATGGCGAAAAACACCCGGACAAAGTCCAGGGAGAGGCCGCTAAACAAGCCGAAGGCCGAACCCCGGTTATGGACGTGCACCAGGTTGAAGAAGCCCTTGATCACCGGCACCGAGGCCCCCAGCTGCAGGTGCTGCAGCACCAGCTGCTTGGTCATCTGGTCCAAAACCACGCCTAAAATCACCACCGGCAGCAGAATGAGCCATTTCCGGGACATAAACCTTACCCCTCCAAAACCTGGGAGCAGCGGGAGCAGAGTTGGGGATGTTTGGGATTATCCCCCACTCCGGGATAATGGAACCAGCAGCGCACGCATTTTGCGCCAGGGGCCTTATCCACTTGTACCCAGAGGCCCTGGGCCTCCAGGGCCTGGGGGGCCGGGAGCGCGGCCGGGGCCGCCAGGCTTAATTCCGCCACCTGGGCCAGGACCCGCAAGGCCTCGGTCTGAGCGGCTAGAGCCGCATGCAACTCCTCTGTCTTGGCCCCCAGAACCACCTGGGCCTCCTGGGCGGTGGCAATGGTCTTGGCCTTCCTGGCCTCTTCCAGACCCCGGTTGATCTCACCCCGCACCTGCAGCAAAAACTCGTATTTTTTCAGCAACTCCCCGTCCGGAAAGCCCGGGGGCGCCTCGGGAAAAGCCGCCAGATGCACGCTCGCCGCGGCTTTCTCCCCCGGCAGAAAGCCCCAGACCTCCTCCGCGGTAAACGACAGGATAGGGGCCATGAGCAGGGTCAGCGACCGCAGCAGCTCCCACAGGGTGCTCTGGGCGCTGCGCCGGGCCACGGAGCCGGCGCCGGACACATAGAGCCGGTCTTTGAGGATGTCCAGGTAGAGCGACGACATCTCCACCGCGCAAAACTGGTGCAGCCGGTGAAAGGCCAGGTGGAACTCGTAATCCAGATAGGCCTTTTTCACCCTTTCGGTCAGCTGGGCCAGCCAGGAAAGGGCGAGGCGGTCCAGTTCCTCCCGGTCTTCATACCGGACCCAATGCTGCTGCGGGTCGAAGTCGGCGAGATTCCCCAGCATAAAGCGGGCGGTATTGCGGAAGCGGCGGTAGGCCTCCGCCAGTTGCTTCAAAATGGCGTCCGAAAGGCGGATGTCGTCCCGGTAGTCCTCCCCGGACACCCACAGGCGCAAAATCTCCGCGCCGTATTTATTGATGACCTCCTGGGGGGCGATGATGTTGCCCACGGACTTGGACATCTTCCGGCCTTCCCCGTCCACCACGAAGCCGTGGGTCAGCACCCCGTGATACGGGGCCTGGCCCCGGGTGCCCACCGCAGCGAGCAAGCTGCTGTGAAACCAGCCCCGGTGCTGGTCGGAGCCTTCGAGGTACAGGTCCGCGGGCTGGCGCAGCCCGTCCCGGGCCTCCAGCACCGCCGCGAAGCTCACGCCGGAATCGAACCAGACGTCCAGAATATCCGTTTCCTTGTCAAAATCCCCCTGGCCGCACCGGGGGCAGCGGGTCCCCGGGGGCAGAAGCGCGGCCGCGTCTTCGGCGAAATAGAAATCCGCGCCTTCCCGCCGCGCCCTGTCGATGATGCCATCCAGGATTTCCCGGGTGAGGACGAGCTCGCCGCAGCCCCGGCAGCGGAACGCGACGATGGGCACGCCCCAGGCCCGTTGCCGGGAGATGCACCAGTCGGGGCGGTTCTCCACCATCAGGTGGATGCGCTCCCGGCCCCAGCGGGGGATCCAGGTGACCTTGTCGATGGCCTCCAGGGCCTTGTGCCGCAGGCCGTTTTTCTCCATGGAGATGAACCACTGCTCCGTGGCCCTAAAGATAATGGGCCGCTTGCACCGCCAGCAGTGGGGATAGCTGTGGGTCAGTTCCTCCACGCCCAGCAATTTCCCCTGCTGGCGCAGCAGTTCGATGATCCCGGCGTTGGCCTCCCAGACCTTTTGGCCGGCGAACTCCGGCACTTCCTGGGTAAAGCGGCCGTTGTCGTCCACCGGCGAATAGGGTTTAAGCCCGTACTTGCGGCCGCTGTCGTAGTCCTCCTGGCCGTGCCCCGGGGCGATGTGCACTAGGCCCGTGCCCGCGGTCAGGGTCACGTAATCGGCCAGGATCACCTGAGAGTCCCGCGTCAGCCAGGGGTGGCGAGCCACGGCGCCCTCCAGGGCGCGGCCCGCATATTGGGAAATGATCTCGCCTTTCAGACCCCAATGGGCCAGTAAGCCCGCGGCCAAATCCGCGGCCACCACCAGTGCCTCATCGCCCACGTCCACCAAGGCATACTCCAGGTCCGGATGCACGGCCACGGCCAGGTTGGCGGGCAGCGTCCAGGGGGTGGTGGTCCAGATCACCAGGGACGCGGGCTTATCCGCCGCCATCCCCGGCCAGGGTTTAACCAGGGGAAATTTCACATAAATGGACGGAGTTTTATGCTCCTCGTACTCCACCTCCGCCTCCGCCAGCGCGGTGTGGCAGGTGGCGCACCAATGCACCGGTTTCTTGCTCCGGTAAATGGCACCGCTCAGAAAGAACTTGCCGTATTCCTCCAGGATGGCGGCCACATAGGGGTAGTTCATGGTCAGGTAGGGGTTCATCCAATCCCCCAACACCCCCAGGCGCTGGAACTCGCCCCGCTGGATGCCGACGAACTCCTGGGCGTAAGCCCGGCAGCGCTGCCGTACCTCCACCTGGCTCAGCTTCAGGCCCTTGGCCTTCAGGCCCTTGTCCATCTGGTGTTCGATGGGCAGGCCGTGGCAGTCCCAGCCCGGCACGTAAGGGCAGTCAAACCCCGACATCTGCCGGGACTTGATGATGATGTCCTTCAAGATTTTATTCAGGGCGTGTCCCAGGTGAATATGGCCGTTGGCGTAGGGCGGCCCGTCATGGAGGATGAAGCGGGGTCGGCCCTGGCTCTGGGCCCGGATCAGGGCGTACAGGTCCATCTCCGCCCAGCGCTTCAGGAGCTCCGGCTCCCGGCGGGGCAGGTCGGCTTTCATGGGAAACGCAGTGCGGGGCAGGTTCAGGGTCTCTTTATAATCCATGCGGTTCAAGCCTTTGATTGATCTCCAACCTAGTTAGCATATCCCATCGGCCCGAAAAATCAACAAATTGGAGAGAAAGGTGTTCATGAATAGATAATGCCAAATCAGTCGCAAACCCCTTTGATCTTATTATCGATTAAGGGGGGTTGCCGATAATAAGATTTTTTATATGTTCGGAAACGATAATATGAAGAGGGTGGGAAATAGGGCAAATTGCCAGATGTGCATTTCAAAATTAGCCTGGCGCCGGAAAAGCATATCTTTTACCCCCCTTTCTTAAAGGGGGGAAGGGGGGATTTTATCAGCGCCTCGAAATCCCCCTAAATCCAATACTGTTCACTTAACTATTTTAATCATCATTTGGAGGTCGATTTTGGGCATGGGATTAGAGCCGCGGCGCCGCAAGGGGAAATT
>JAKAKP010000025.1 GCA_021813445.1 Deltaproteobacteria bacterium | reverse complement strand
ACCAGCCCGGCCAGCATGGCCAGCCAGGGGTTGACCCCGTAAGTGGCGGTAAGAATCCCCGAGGTGTAAGCTCCCAGGCCGAAGAACGCGGCGTGGCCCAGGGAGATCTGGCCCGCATAACCCATGAGCAGATTGAGGCCCACCACCAGCAGGGTGAAAATGCCGATGAAGTTGACCAGGGTTAAATAATAGTCGCTGTCTAGCACCCCCGCCAGCAGCAGGACCGCGGCGCCAAATATGACCCAGGGATTTAAGAGCTGCCGTTTCATCCTCCGCCCCGGATCAGGCCCTGGGGCCGGAGAAAAAGGACCAGGAGCAGGATGAGGAAGGCCACCGCATCCCGGTAGCCGGAGGAGACCAGGCCGGTGGCCAGGGATTCCGCCACCCCCAGGATGAGGCCCCCTAAAACGCCCCCGAAACTGCTGCCGAGGCCCCCCAGGATGGCGGCGCAGAAGCCTTTGAGCCCCAACATGGTGCCCATGTCGTAGACCCCCAGGGTCAAAGGCGCGATGAGGATGCCTGCGCCCGCGCCCAGCGCGGCGCTGAGGGCAAAGGAGAGCTGCACCATGCGCCCCTGGGAGATGCCCACCAGGCGGGCGGCCCGGGGGTTGTAAGCGCAGGCCCGCATGGCCTTGCCCACCAGGGTGAGGCGGAAGAAGGCCTCCAGGGCCAGAAGCACCACGGCGGTGAGGCCTATGACCCAGAGATTCTGGGGCAGCAAGGTGGCCTCCCCCAGGTGGAAAGGCGCGTCGCCGGAGAAAGAGGGGAAACTGTACGCGTCTTTGCCCCAGAGGAGCATGGCCACCCCTTTGAAAAAGACCCCGCCGCCCACGGTGATGATAATCAGGGTGATGGGATTGGGGTCTTTAACCGGCCGCAGGGCCAGACGCTCGAAAAGGATACCCACCAGGGTCACCAGGGCCACGCCTCCCAGGAAGGCCACGGGCAGGGAAGGGTAGTGATGATAAAAGGTGATGGCGCACAGGGCCCCCAGCATCACCATTTCGCCCTGGGCAAAATTGATGATGGTGGTGGCGTGATAAATAATGACGAAGCCCAGGGCAATGAGGGCGTAGATGGCGCCGTTGGTGAGGCCGGAGATGAGATATTGCAGGAGTGAGGCTAGTTCCAAGATAGTTTTCTGTTTTCCGTTTTCTGTTTTCTGTTTCTAGTGACGCTCACATTGCCGGTGGCCCGGGGTGAGCCTGATTCAGGAGAATAACAGGCTCACCGCCGGGACAGGAAACAGAAAACCAAAAACCATCAATCGATCAATTTAAAATGACCCTTCTCGATCTTCACCATCACGAAGGCTGCCGGTGTCAGACCGTTGTGGTCTTCCGGGCTCATGTTGAAGACGCCGCTGACGCCCACATAATTCTTGGTGTTTTCGAGGCCGCTGCGGATCTTCTCTTTGTTTTTGCCGGCCTGGGCCAGGACCTTGGTCAGCATTTGCATGGCGTCGTAGGCATAGCCCCCGAAGCTGGAGACCGGTTTCTTGAATTTGGTCTGGTACTTTTCCGCGTACTCTTTGCAGACCGCTTTCTGGGGGTCGGAGTCGGGCAGTTGGGCATAGATCGCGAGCTTGCCCGCGGGCAGAATGATGCCGTCACCCGCATCGCCCGCCAGTTCGATGAACTTCTGGGAAGCGGCGCCATGGCTCTGGATCAGAGGGATGGTAAAGCCCAACTGTTTCATGTTCTTGGCCACCAGGGCCGGTGCGGGGCCGACGCCCCAGCAGATCACTGCCTGGGCCGGGAGGCTGCGGATCTTGGTGAGCTGGGGGGTCATATCGGTGTCCTTATCCCCGAAGACTTCTTGACCCACCACTTCCATGCCGTATTGGGGGGCCTGGGCCAGCAGTTGACCCTTGCCCGCCACCCCAAAGGCGGAGGACACCGTGAGGAGGGCCACCTTGGAGATGCCGTGCTTCTTGCAGTATTGGTATATCCGTTCCACCGCCATCTGATCCGTTTGGGCGGTCTTAAAGGTCCATAAGCGGTCTTTGGCCGGGGCGGTGATACCCGCGGCCGCGGCGCAGGAAATCAGGGGCATCTTGGCCTTTTGGGTAATCTCCAACACCGCCATGGAGGATGGAGTTATGCTGGGGCCGATGATGGCGATGGCCCCGTCCTTGGTGATCAGTTTCTCGGCATGGAGGCGGGCCTTGGTGACGTCGCCCTCATCGTCGTAAATCACCACTTTCAGGGGATGGCCCTTGATGCCGCCTTTGGCGTTGATGGCTTCAGCCAGCATGTCCATGGTGTTGCGCTCGGGCTCCCCCAGATAGGAGGCCGGACCGGTGACGGAGAAGATGCCGCCCACCACGTAAGGCTCCGTTTCCGGGCCTTTGGCGCAGCCGGCCGTGAACAGCATGACACCCAGTAAGAAAATCAAGATTGCCGCGATCCCTCTGCTTCTCATCCTTTCCTCCCTGGCCTGATATTATGCCGCTCCAATAATATTGCTCAAGCCCCGGACCCCCCCGGGGTTTTGTCAACGTTTTCCCTGGCCGCGGGAGACGATTCGAGTCATTACCGGAGGGCGTGAAACCGCGCCCGGCCCTCGAACCCTGCCCCCAATTGGTTACAGGCGATAAACCTCCTCGCCTTTATAGATATGGATGCCCTCTTTTTGGAGGATGGTGATGGCGTCGTCCAGGTTGTCAAACCGGAAGATGATCACCGCGTTCATGCCGCTGTGCTGCACGAACGCATACATGTATTCCACGTTGATCCCGGCTTGGGCCAGGATCTGGAGGACCAGCCCCAGGCCGCCGGGACGGTCGGGGACCTCCACGGCCACCACTTCGGTTTTGCCGACGGTGAAACCTTTTTGCTTCAAGAGTTCCCGGGCCTTGTCGTATTGGTCCACGATCAGCCTGAGGATACCGAAATCCGTGGTGTCGGCCAGGGACAGGGCCCGGATGTTGATGCCCCCTTCCCCCAGGACCCGGGTGACTTCGGCCAAGCGGCCCGCCTTGTTCTCCAGAAAAACCGAGATCTGCTCAACCTTCATGGGGTTCTCCCCTTAATTATTTGTTTTATTTAGCCTGAGCCTGTGACTGCTTGCCTTTGGGCAAGTATTTCATTTGAATATTTTGGGCAATGAGCCGGTCGAGTTGCGGCCGGTGCGGTAAGGCTTTTTTCATCTCCGCGACGATGAAATTAAGATCATGGGACTTGGCCGTCAGCTCCTTGGCCTTCCGGTCGAAGAGCAGCAAATAACTCTGCAAATCGGCCAGGTCCTTTTTCGTGGAGACCGGACCATGTCCGGGGATAAATTTATCCACCTCCATGGTCTGCAACTGATTCAGGGCCTTGACCCATCCCGCAATATCGGCCTCTCCGAGAAAGGGGTGAAACGCGGTGAACAGCAGGTCCCCGGTGAACAACACCTTCTCCTGGGGCACATAGACCACGGCGCTGCCGCTGGTGTGGGCCGGACCCAGATAGAGGATCTCGACCTTCTTATTGTTCCCCAGATCCAGGGTGAGCCGATCCTTGAAGGTCAGGGTGGGATAGGTGATCTTGGTGCCTTGCAGGTCTTTGTCGGTGAGGCCGCTTTGCCTGGCGTATTGCAGCATGCCCGCCCCGGCCTTCTGCATGTTCTCCTTGTCGTTTTCCTGGGAGATGATGACCGCGCCCAGTTTGGCGAATTCCGAGTTCCCCAAGGAGTGATCCAGGTGGTAGTGGGTATTGATCAGAAACCTGATGGGTTTCTTGGAGATTTTCCGGATATCCTTAATGAACCGCTGGGCTTCATGGGCGGAGATCAGGGAGTCCACGGCCACAATGAAGTCCTGGCCGATGATGATGCCGGCATTGGCGCCAAAACTGTTTTGCGGCGACGCGGCTTTGGTATCCGCATATGCGTAGACGGAGTCAGAAATTTTTTGCAGCCCCATGGCTGCGTTCGCTGGGCGGTGCGAGAGAAACAACAGGAGAAACGCGAATCCCAGAATTGCTAATTTTTTCAAGTTATCCACCTAATTTGAATAATGATTTGATCAAGTAAGCCCGCGGTCAATTAAGAACTTTGTCGAAACCGTGGGTCTTTAAGTCCCCCTTTAGAAAAGGGGGGTAATGATTTTTGCCCGTTCCCGGGTTGCTCTTGGGGATAAAGTGGAATCCCAATCGGCTTGGCTTGCAAACCGTTTCTAAGCAAAGCCGGGAACAAGGTTGGAATTCTTTTTTTTACTGACCCCTGATCCCTGGCCCCTGTCCCCTAAATCTTCCGCTTGTCAATGACCCGCTGGGCCTTGCCTTCGCTCCGGGGGATGGTCCGGGGCTCCACCAGCTTTACCTTGACGGAGACGGTGAAATAGTCCTTGATCTGGCGCTGGATGTTCTTGGCCAGGGCCTCCATCTTCTTAACCTCATCGGAGAACATCCCTTCATCGACTTCCACGAGCACTTCCAGGGTGTCCAACTGACCTTCCCGGTCAACGATGAGCTGGTAGTGGGGCGCCACCCCCGGCGTCTCCACGAGCACGGACTCGATCTGGGAGGGGAAGACGTTCACCCCGCGGATGATGAGCATGTCGTCGGAGCGGCCCCGGATGCGCTGCATGCGGGCGATGGTGCGGCCGCAGGTGCAAGGGGCGTAATCCAGGGAGGTGACGTCCCGGGTGCGGTAGCGCAACAGGGGGAAGGCCTCTTTAGTGAGGGGGGTGATGACCAATTCCCCGGTTTCGCCGGGGGCCACGGGCTCCAGGGTCTGGGGATTGATGATCTCCGGGAGAAAATGGTCTTCAAACAGGTGCAGGCCCTTCTTGGCTTCGATGCACTCCACCGCTACCCCGGGGCCGATGATTTCCGAGAGGCCGTAGATGTCCAGGGCGTCAAGGGCCAGGCGGTTTTCGATCTCCTGGCGCATGGCTTCGCTCCAGGGCTCGGCGCCAAAGATACCCACCCGCAACTTGGTGTCTTTGAAGTTCACTCCCATTTCCTGGGCCACTTCGGCCAGGTAGAGGGCAAATGAGGGGGTGCAGCAGAGCACGGTGGGACAAAAATCCTGGATAAGCATGACCTGGCGGCGGGTCTGGCCTCCCGACACCGGGATGACCGCGGCCCCCAGGCGCTCGGCGCCATAATGGAATCCCAGGCCGCCGGTGAAGAGGCCGTAGCCGTAACCGATATGGACGATGTCCCCCCGGTGGGCGCCGGCGCAGGCGATGGTCCGGGCCATGAGCTCGGCCCAGGTGTCCAGGTCCCGCTGGGTATAGGCCACGGGGGTGGGCTTGCCGGTGGTGCCGGAGGAGGCGTGGAGCCGGACGATCTGGTCCATGGGCGCGGCGAAGAGGCCGAAGGGGTAGTTGTCCCGGATGTCCTGCTTGGTGGTAAAGGGCAGCCTTTTCAAATCGTCCAGGGTACGGATGTCTTCGGGTTTGACCCCGGCTTCATCCAGGCGGCGGCGGTAGAAAGGCACCAGATGGTATACCCGTTCCACGATGGCCTGCAGGCGCTGGAGCTGCAAGGCCCGGAGGTCCTCCCGAGGCATGGTTTCGTTTTCAATATCGCGGATCATGAAATCTTGTATTCCTCCTGAAGGCGATTCGACCAAAGTATCACAAATTTGTTTCCGGGGTCAATGGGGAATAAGCGGGCGAAAAGGACAGTTCGCCTCAAAATAACCCTTACCGCATTCTCCCAAAATGGTGTTAGACTGGACGGCAAATATGAAAGTCCAAAAGTAGCCGGCATCGATTTTCTTTTTTAAGAAAATGACATATTTCTTTAGGCAATAACCAACTTTCCCGAAACGTAGGTTATCACTTTTGATCTGTGTTAAGGCAAGGGAGGAAAGAAATGAGCAAAAGGATTTTCTGGATACCGGGCCTGCTGGCGGTCATCCTCCTGATGGCCCCAGGGGCCGGTTTCGGGCAGGAAAAGGCGCCGCCCCAGCCCCCCCAGGCTGCGGCCCCGGGTGCCCAGGCCGTAAAGGAAGCGATCCCTGACCCGAAGGCCATAATCCAGCAGAGTTGCGAATTTCTCAAGAAGCAGCCGAAATTCTCTTTCAAGGCCGAGGTTACCAACGACCGGGTCTATGCCGGCGGCAAGAAGCTGCAGTTCGGCATGGAGGTGGCGGCTTTCTTCCAGCGTCCCGACCATCTCAAGATAGATGGAGACGGCGACCTGGAGAGCAAAGAACTCGTCTTCGACGGCAAGACCCTCACCCTTTATGACAAATATCAGAATCATTATGCCACCATCGACGTCCCTGGCGACATCGACGGGGCCCTGGACAAGGCCTATAAAGAATATGGGTTGCGGGTGGGGCTGGCGGAGTTGGGCAGCGCCAAACTCTGTAGGCACGCCCTGGAGAGGATGGCCCATGCCCTGTATGTGGGACGCCACGTGGTGCGGGGCGTCTCCTGTCATCATCTGGCTTTTGACCGGAAAGACAGGCTCTTTCAACTCTGGATCGAAGTCGGCGATAAGCCGGTGTTGCGGAAGATAGTGGTCACCAGGAAGAATGAACCCGGTTCGCCCCAATGGACCGCATATCTTTCCGATTGGAATTTTGCTCCCGCCTTTGCGGAAAATCTTTTCACCTTTGTGCCGCCTGAGGGGGCGCAAAAGATCAAATTTATGCCGGTGCACAGCAGCACCACCCCGGCGCCCAAAAAGGTGAAGCCGAAAAAGAAGGGAGGTGCGTCATGAGGCTTGCGCAATTCCCCCGCTTGCTGGCGGCAGTTTTAGTGGCCCTGTTATTGGTGGGCTTTCCCTTCCTCCCCCAGGCGGCTGAAGCCCGGGGCGGCGGCGGCCATGCCGGCGGCGGTGGAGGCCATTATGGCGGCGGTGGCTTTGGCGGCGGCAGCTTCAAGCCGCAACCGCATTACGCGGGCGGCTACCATCCCGGCCCGGCGCCGGGACCGGGTCCGCATCCGGCCCCTGGCCCCAAACCCCAGCCCGGCCCTGGCCCCCACCCGGGTCCCGGTCCCGGCCCTCACCCCGGGCCTGGTCCGCATCCCCCCTATCACAACAACTATAACTACAACAAAAACGTCAACGTTTACGGCGGCGGCGGTTGGGGACCATACTACGGTCCCGGCTGGGGCGGTGTGGCCGCGGGTGCGGCCGCGGGTCTGGCCGTGGGTGCGGTGGTGGGCGCCCTATCCTCCTCGGCGCAACCGCTGGTGGTGAACAACCAGACTTATTATTACGACCAGGGCACCTACTATCAGCCCTGCTATCAAGGGAGTGAATCGGGCTATTGCGTGGTCCCGAACCCTAATCAATAGTTGCCGGAAAAAGGGACAGACTCTCAGGAAATCTAGAGTCTGTCCCTATCTTACTATTTGCACGAAATCCCGAACTCGCCCTAAAATCCTGCCTCAATGATCCAACACTAAACCCAGAATGGCCGGGAGAGGATTGGGGAGCCTGGAGCTGACCACAGCCGATTCCCTGCCCGAGCCGTCTTTGACTTTGAAGTAGATATTCTTGAATCTGGAACTTGGGGAAAAAGAGGGGGCCTGCGCGTAGGGCAGCCACTCCGCACCGGCGAAGCCGGGATCTTCGCTGGCTTGGTAATGCGTGGGAGTGCTGCCGACGACGGTGTTGTTCAGGGTGACCTGGGGACCCGGGATAATGGCGCCGCCGTTGATCTTGAACGAACTGACCACCGGTGCAATTTGCGCCAGCTTCGCCTGCATTTCCGGACTCAACACTTTGACCAGTTCCGCGTTATAAACCCCGGAAAGGGGACTGGCATTAGGTCCTTGCTTAATCTGCAGTTGGAAGATCTCTTGGGCGGCGATGCCGTAGGAGCGGGAATTCCACGCGGGCGGCACCGACCCGTTCCCGGCGGGGCTGGGATTGACCGCGGTATCGACGTTATGGGTAAAGATGGAAATGGTCTGGTCACGGTTGCGCACGATCTCGAAGTGACGGAACTGCTGGGGAAAATCCCTTAGTGACGGGGTCTCCACTTCCCAGTAGCCGTATTCGGGATTGCCGTCGGGGGCCGGTTGCGGCGTAATGCAGTTGCGGTGCGTATGTCCCGAGAGCCAGAGGATGAGGTTTTTATATTTGTGGAGTTGGGCGCGCAAAAATAAGTCGGGGGTAGGGTACAAACTTGGGTCGGGATTATAGGAGGACGAGGTCCACATGGGCCACAAGGGATAAAGAGGGTTGTTGGCGGGCGGCGGACTCTGGGGCTGCGCATAGGGCAGCAGCGGAATATGGGCGCAGATGATCATGAGTTCACCCGCGGCCTCGCCCTCGTCCAGTTCATTGATGAGCCATTCGTAGGTCCTTTGGTCGATATAGCCCGCGGCATCCCCGTTGACCTTATCGGTGTCGTCGAGGACGATGAACTTGATGGGAATATCGGCCTTCGGGTAAAAGTGATAACAAGCAAATCCCTCGCTCACCATCTCCGGCGTGAAGCCATGGCCCACCGGAGTGGTGGTGGTGTTCAAGAATTCCCCCATCCAGTCGCTGAGGGAGAGCGAGCCGCGGTCCGGGTCGGCGGTCACCAGCGGGAAGTAGGGGAATTGCCGGGCCAACCCCCCATAGATGAGGTCCCCGTATTCCGTGGCCCCATCAATGACCCCCATGCAGTAACCGCGGCTGTTCAAGACTGCGGGGAAGTCGGGGGGCACGGTGGTTGGCAGCCCGGTGTTGAGGACGCTCCCGCCCAGGAGGGTATCCCGGATGTAATCCGTGACCGGGGAGGAGCCCATCCAGAAGAGATCGTGGTTGCCGACGGCCGCGTACCAGGGGATCGACGGGTCGAGACCGGCGGGCTGGAAGGGTTTCTGGTAACCGATGGTTCCGGCTCCCCGGTGTGCCCCGGAGCTGGGCCGGATCGGCTTGCCGTCGATGACGTCGATAAACCAGCGCAGCTCGTTGTGCTGGGTGTTGTTGGCCATATCGCCGAGCGCCAGGCCGAAATCAAAAGGCGTCCTTTGGTGCAAGACGTTGATGGTCTGGACCGCGGCGTCCAGGACCTGGGTGGTGGAGAGGATTACCGCGGAATACGCCGAAGAATTACCCATGGATTGTCCCTGGGCTGTCATCGGGTTGGGATACTGGAAAGCCATGTAAGGCACCTGCGCCGGGCTTTCTTTGTCGCAGATATGGATATCGCTCATGGTGAAGAAAGTCAGCAGGGTCGCGGCCAGGGGGTCACGGACCGAGGGATCGGGCGGCGGCGGCCCGTCTTTGCCTCCGATCACCATGGGAGGGCGGACGTAAAGGTACGGGGGCCCGGTGGGATAGGTGCCGTCATTACCCCACACCCCATAGCCATAGGCGGCGTATTGGGAGACCTGGCCCGGCGTCAGCACAATCGTGCCCGGGTACGGAGGATAGGGGGCTATGGGGATCACCGTCTTCTCCAGGGTCGTGAAGACCTGGGGGGTGATGGGGTAGGTCGGCACATTGACCGCAGCCGCCTCGAACTTAAGGGGGCCGCCGCTGGCCACCGCTTTCTCCAGGGTGCCGAGGATCGATAAATCCAGCCTCAGGGCGGCTGCGGCCCCGGCACAACACCTCAGAAAAGACCTTCTGGAAACGCCCACAGCTCCTCCATCCCGGCTGAGATCAGACAACCTTCTTGACCGTCGCCGGGAGAATAAGTTTTTCTTCGCTAAAAGAAATTTGTTCTAGGTTTATTTCGGCAATAAGTTATTTTTCATGAGAAGTTTCCCCCGGCTTTTCCCCAGATGCGGATTCCAAGCCCGCCAGCCGCGGCTCCATGCCGGGAAGCTATCCCTTGGGGGGGAAGGCAGCGCCTGCCGCGTTTAATAGATCGCTCGTACCGGCGGCAGAGACGGGTGGAAAAATAGGGGCGGGATTTCCTGGAAAAGGACCAGGGGGCGGGGTTTGACCAGAAGTCTTTACCCTTCCCCCCGGTAACCTGGTTTGTTCCCTGGCGGAACTCTCATAAGCCCGGTCGGGGCCGCGGTTGCGGCTTGCTACCAGCGGTTGGTATGGGCCCGGGCCGGGTCGTAGCGGTCGCCGGTGATCTTCTTCTCCGCGGGGTAGCCCACGGGGATGATATTCAGCGGGATGACCTCCTGGGGCAGATTGAGCAGCTTTTGCACCTTGGGAATCCGGTCCGGATAGGGATAGATCGCGGTCCAGACCGCGCCCAGGCCGATGGCGTTGGCGGCGATGAGGATGTTTTCGGAGGCCACCGCGCCGTCCAGTTGCCAGTAGCCCTGCCCCTTGTGCTTCTCCTTGGCCTGATTGCCGCAGACTACGATGCCCACGGTCATCTTTTTGAGTTGCCGGGAGTTGGGATTGACCTTGGCAATTTCCTTGAGGATTTTGGGGTCATTGACCACCACGAACTCCGTGGAGCGTTCATCGAAGGCCGAGGGCGCGGCCATGCCCGCAGTCAGGAGCAGCTTGATCATCTCCGGGGGGACCGGGTGGGGCGTATAATCCCGGATACTGCGCCGGGTGAGGATGGCGGTGACCGCATCCAGCGTGCCTTTGGGGACCTGGATGGCGGCCGCGGCGCTCCCGGCTGGTTGGGCCTGGGCCGGGCCGGGGTAATCAGGCGCGGCCAGCGTCAATATGAAGGCCGCCAGGGCTACTACGATCAGCCCCTTGGACCTGGATGATCTCCAGTGGTTTTGCATGAATACTCCTCCTTAATTTCTGACTTTCCGCATAATATAAAACCGGACCTAACCACATCAAGGCGTGCCATAGAGATTTCACTAAACGGGCCTGGCTGCGCCCGCGCCCCTTTCCACCGGGTGGGCCGCGAATTTACTTGGCGGCCGCCGGAGGTATGCTTAGAATTATGGAAACTCTAATGCATTCTCTTTGTGATCCGGATGAAGATAAGCAAAAAGCTGGCGGCGGACCTCTTTTTCGTCCTGCAAATCTGCCTGGCCCTGATTTCCGGGGGCAGCCAGTTCCTGCGCCTGCTCACCACCTCCCAGGGGGTGAATGTCAGTTGGCTGGCCAGTTGGCTCACCTTTCTGCTGATCAACCTGGGCCTGACCATCCGGGCCCACCGCAGCCGGCCCAGCCGGGTGACCTGGCAGACGGTCCTCACTTACGGGGCCTGGACCACGGTCATCGCCGCGGATTTGGGGGTGCTGCTGTGGATGGGCCAGGAGTTGTGGGACTACACGGATATGGTGACCCTGGCCATGGTGGGTCCGGGGGTGGCGCTCGTCTGCCTCTGGGCCTGGCGGCGGGGCCTGGGCCTCATCGACCCCATGGTGAATGCGGGCTTCGCCATGTGCTTCATCGGCCTGCCGCAACTCACCCTGGCTTACAAGATCTTCACCGTGGGCGGGGCCGGCCTGGCCGGGGCCATGCTTCTGGCCGGGCATATCGGCATCTGCACCCGGCTGGGCCAGCTCTACTTTGCCATCCGGGAGGCGGGCTGGGACCGCAACCGCCTGGCCGCGGCCTTAAGTGAGGCGGCCAACGAAACCACCTGGCTGCTGGTGACCGCGGCCTGGCTGGCGGGGTGACTAAAGTAATTTGGGAACGATACGGGAAATTGCCAGACTAACCAAAGGGCAGGGGCAGCCGGAGGGACTGCTGCAAGGCAATGAGGCGTTTCCCTGGAGAATATGGCCGATATCTGCTAACATGGTGACCCATGAACGGTGCTGGTTTTCTATTTTGCCGCCCGGCAGGAGGAGGGAAGAGATGAGCAGCTTCCAGAGGAGGAAGGCTTTACCCCGCACAATGTTGAGCCTCAGCCCCGGAACTTGCCGGCGATCCCTGCTGACCGTGGTCTGGGTGCTGCTTCTCTTGAGCCTCCTGGCCGTGGGCGCGCCAGTCCGGGCCGGGTCCGCGGCCGAGGCGCTGTCCTCCTGGAACGACGGAGCCGCCAAACAAAAGATCATCAGGTTTGTCCGGGAGGTTACGAATCCCACCAGCCCCAATTTTGTGCCACCGCAGGAACGCCGGGCCACTTTTGACAACGACGGGACCCTCTGTGTGGAAAAGCCTTTATATATTCAGGGATTTTTCATCCTTGACCAGATCCGGGCCATGGCCCCGGACCATCCGGAATGGCGCCAGCGCCAGCCCTTTAAGGCGGTCCTGGAAAATGACCGGCCGGCCCTGGAAAAGCTGACCGGCAAGGAAATGATGGAGCTGATCCAGGCGACCCTGGCTTGCATGCCGGAGGAGGAGTACGAACGGCAGGTGCGCCGGTTCCTGGCGACCTGGCGGCATCCCCGCTATCACGCGGGCATCAAACAACTGGCCTATCAACCTATGCTGGAACTGCTGGCCTATCTCCGGCAAAACGGCATCAAGACCTTTATCTGCACCGGCGGCGGCCTGGAGTTCGTGCGCCAGTTCTCTTTCTCCCTTTACGGCATTCCGCCGGAACAGGTGATCGGCAGCACGGTCAAGCTGGAATACCGGGCCGATCAGGGCCGGGGGCTGATTTTCCGCCTGCCGGCCTTGGGCCGGAGCAACGACGGGGCGGGCAAGCCCGTGGGCATCCAGCTCCAGATCGGGGAGCGGCCTCTGATGGCTGCGGGCAATTCGGACGGCGACCTGCAGATGCTGGAGTTCACCGCCGGCCGCCGGGGCCCCAGCCTGCATCTCCTCGTGCACCACGACGACCCGGTCCGGGAGTACGCCTATGATCGGGGCACGGAGAGGGCCCTGGCCATCGCCAACCAGCGCGGTTGGACGGTGATCAGCATGAAAAAGGATTTCAAAGTGGTCTTTCCCAAGGGCACAAAATGATGACCTACTGTGGCCTTAAGCGGTTCCCTCGCTTGCAGAATTTCTTATAATAGTTAAAATATTATTAAAGGAGTATTGAAATAGAGGCCGCTGCGGCAGCGGCCCTTATTTTGTTAATGCCAGATGAAAACCAGAAACGATTTACGCAACCTCGCCATTATCGCCCACGTGGACCACGGGAAGACCACCCTGGCGGATGCCATGCTCTGGCAGAGCGGGATTTTCCGGGAAAATGAGCAGGTGGCCGAACGGGTCCTGGACAGCATGGACCTGGAGCGGGAAAAGGGCATCACCATCATGGCCAAAAACATGGCCATCACCTACAAGGGCGTGAAGATCAATATCGTGGACACCCCGGGCCACGCCGATTTCGGGGGGGAAGTGGAACGCACCCTGAACCTGGTGGACGGGGTCATGCTCCTGGTGGACGCCACCGAGGGCCCCTTGCCCCAGACCCGGTTCGTGCTGGGAAAGGCCCTGGAGAAGGGGCTCCCGGCCATCGTGGTCATCAACAAGATCGACCGGGAGGACCGGCGCCCCCAGGAAGTGCTCAACGAGATCTACGACCTGTTCATCGACCTGGACGCGTCCGAGGAGCAACTGGAGTTCCCGGTGCTCTACACCAACGCCAAGGCGGGCATTGCCCTGACCGAGCCGGAAGGGGAGGGCCGGGACCTGACGCCTCTCTTTGAAACGATTTTGGCCGCCATCCCCGCGCCCCGATACGACCCGGACGCGCCCCTGCAATTCCTGGTCACCAGCCTGGATTACAGCGACTACGTGGGCCTCATCGCGGTGGGCAAAATCGTCAACGGCGCTCTTAACAAGGGCCAGGAAGTGGCCCTGCTGAAGCAGGGGGAGCAGGCGGGCAAGGCGGGCATCAGCGTCTTATACAGCTTTGAGGGCCTGGACCGCAGCGAGCCCGAGCAGATCGCAGCCGGGGACCTGGCCGCGGTGGCGGGCGTGCCCGCAGCCTTTATCGGCGATACCCTGGGCGACCCGGAGGACCCCCGGCCCCTGCCCGGCATCACCGTGGAAGAACCCACCATTTCCATGGTCTTTTCCGTGAACACCTCGCCCCTGGCCGGCAAGGAGGGGAAGCTCCTCACCTCCCGGCACCTCAAGGAGCGCCTGGAAAAGGAAGTTTTATATAACGTCTCCATCAAGGTGGAGCCCGGGGAGACCAAAGACGCTTTCCGGGTGAGCGCCCGGGGCGAGCTGCAACTCGCGGTCTTGATCGAGATGATGCGCCGGGAAGGCTTTGAATTGTCGCTGTCCAAACCCCGGGTCATCACCCGGGAGCGGGACGGCGTGCTCACCGAGCCGGTGGAACTGGCGGTGGTGGATATCCCCGAGGAATTCATCGGCATTGTCACCGAAAAGATGGCGGGCCGCCGGGGGCGGATGGTGAAGATGGTCAACCACGGCTCCGGCCGGGTGCGCCTGGAGTACCAGATCCCGTCCCGGGGTTTGATCGGCTTCCGGGGCCAGTTCCTGAACGACACCCGGGGCACGGGGCTGCTGAACACCATCCTGGAGGGCTTCACCCCCTATGCCGGCGAGATCGGTGGCCGGCCCAACGGCGCCCTGATCGCGGACCGGCCCGGCAAGGCCGTGGCCTACGCCATTTTTCACCTCCAGCCCCGGGGCACGATCTTTGTGCAGCCGGGGGACCCGGTCTACCGGGGCATGATTGTGGGGGAAAATAGCCGGGGCGAAGATATCTGGGTGAATATCACCAAGGAAAAGAAGCTGACCAATATGCGGGCCTCGGGCTCCGATGAGGCGCTGCGCCTGGTGCCGCCCCGGCAGTTCAGCCTGGAGCAGGCCATGGAGTTTATCAATGAAGATGAACTGGTGGAAGTGACCCCCGGGGCCATCCGGCTAAGGAAGATGGCCTCGGGATGATTTTCGCTCTGCCCCTCTGCATGGCCAGCGGTTCAGCGGATTGGCGGTTTAGCGGGTCGGCCCGCTAAACCGCCAATCCGCCAACCACCGCAGAGGGCGCAGAGGGGTGTGAATTTTGCGAGTTAATAGCGGGAGTAAGTGATAGAATCCTTTTCGAACTCCACGATGATTTCGTCAGTCAAAGTTGCCCGGATTTTCGGGATAATTTCAAAGATGGTGTCCGTAGTCACGCGGTAATCCTGCTGGGTGGCCAGTTCCTGCTCAAAAGCGAACTGGGCCACTTGCTGGAACAGATATTCGATATCCGCCGGGGTGAAGCGGGTGGTCATTTTGATGATCCGGTTCAGATCGACCTCCCCGGTATTCAATTTTGCCAGGTAGTGCTCCAGGATATTGGCCCTCTCTTCTTCGTTCAAAGTGCCCACCGGAATGATGCAATCAAACCTGCCCGGCCGCAGCAGCGCCGCGTCGAGGTCTCGGATGTAATTGGTGGCGCAGATGAGGAGCAGGTTGTTCTCCTGGCTTTTCAACAACGGCACCTGTTTCAGGAATTCGTTGGTGATGGATTTATCCAACCGGGAGGCCTCATCCCGGCTGCCGGCAATCTCTTCGAACTCATCGATAAAAATGACGGTTTCTTTCAAGCTGCGGCATTTTTCCATGATGGTCCGCAGATTGGCCCCCATTTTTTCGGCGCCGTCAGCCATGAGCATGCTGGGGGCGATCTCGATGAACCACCAGGACAGGGCTCCGGCTATGGCTTTGGCAAAGTGGGTCTTGCCGGTGCCCGGAGGGCCGAAAAAAATAATGGCCTTGGGCGGCACCACCCCGTGTTTTTGCGAGAGATGCTGTTGGGTCAAAGGCAGAATGATCCGTTTTTGCACAATCTGCTTCGGAGGCTGCGATTCGGAGATGGTGTCCCAGGTTTCCTCGCTGATGGCCATGGCGCCCATCTCCTTGAGAATATCCAGCTGCTGGTAGGCCAGATATTCCTCCCGGGCCTGTTCCATATTTTCCAGGAAATCGATGCAAGCTACTTTTAAGCCCACATCCCGGCCCAACTTTTCCGACATCAGCCATTTATGCTGCAGCATTTTGGGCCACAGTTCCGCGGCCATCTCCGGCTCCAGGCGAGTGCCGCAAAGCTCAAAGATCTTGTTGGCGCACAATTCCGGAGACGGTATATCGGGCAAATCTTTGTTCACGATCTAAGTCCTCCCCAATTTCTAGGTACCTTAACAAAACCCTTTTACGGCCTCCAGGCCTGATGCAAGAATGCTGCACTTGTTCTCAAATGCGGAAATTTATTGGTTATGAAGGAGTGTGCGCAAGGGTTTGCAAGGACCGGCGAAGCAAGAGACTTTTGCAATTATTTGCAGAGGTAATATTATCATTTCAGGTCCGTTCATCAAGCTAGATTTTTGTGAGATTGGTATTCTCTGCAAAAACCGGCAGTTATTAATGAGTTATCCACGAAAGAGGTTCCCTCCCCCGCCTGGTCCTGGGACAATTCCCTTAAGATGTCTCGCCCGGGGATTGGAGCCAGGAAAGTCGTAGTCGCAGCAGGCGGCTGCCCCCCGGAGCGGTGCTCACCACTTCCAGGAGCGAGCCGGGCGCGGTGAGGCGTTGTAGAATTTCCTGGAGAGGCCCGGGCGCGAGGTGCCGGCGCCAATCTTCTTCCCAGAAGGGCTCGCCGCCGCTGCCGATGAGCAGGTCCGCCACCCGGGGCCCCAGGCCGGGGTCGAGGTCATACAGGGCTGCGGCCGCGTGGCCGCGGATCGCCTCACCCTGGACTATCAAGAACCGGTCCACCAGGCCATAGCGCACGGCTGCGGCCCTGCCCCGGTTGTGACAGAGGATTCTGGCAGACCAAAGCTTTTGCACGTATTCCCAGGCGGTCTTGCGCTCCACGGAGAAATGCTCCTGGAAGTCCCGTAAGCGGAACCAGCGGCCGCAGGTGCGGCTCAGGAAGTCCACCAGCTTATCGGCTTGCAGCTTGCTGTGCGGCCGCCGGGGCAGCAAACCCTGGATGTGGCGCAGGGCCGGACCCAACAGGTCCCCGCGGACGGCCCTGCTGCAAGAAGGGAGGAGGTCCCCTCTTCCCGTCAACGCCCGGTGGGAGTCGGCGCTGTCTACCGCAGGCTGCAGCAAGGTGGAGATGAGGGGCAGATAAAAGGGGAAGCACCGGTTCAAGGCGTTGATCAGGGCGTGGAAACGGTCCAGGGAGATACGCCCGGCCAGGTGGTTGAGCAGAGATTCCTGCACCCGGATTTTGAGCTGCCCTGCCCAAGTCTGAAGGTCCGGAGGCCGGGGTCCGGTCCCCAGGGCCGCGTCCAGCATCAACCCCGCCACCACGGCCCGGTCCAGGCCTTCCTCTCCCACGCCCAACCACTGATAGCCGCCAGTCGCGGCCAGCCCCAGGATTCCTTCCACAGCCCCGGCTCCTCACCCCGGAGAGGGACCCTCCACTACCAAATTCATATTGCCATGCAACAAACCGGCAGAATCAGCGGCGTTCATCTGCGTTTATCGGCGGTTAAATATTAGCCGCCGATGCGCGCCGATACACGCGGTCTTTAGGATTTGTTGCAGCGAACTTGATAAAAATCGCTCTCCGGGTCGGGAAGTTGCGGCAGCCAGGCTCTCCGGCTCCCGAGGCTGAAGTTCTGCAAAGATGCGGCCAGGGTTCTGACGAGGCAAGTAAAGGAAATTCTTAAGAAAAAAATTAACCGTCCCGGGGCCAGTCCTGGGACATGTCCGGGGGAGGCAGGTCCGGCCTAGTCCCAGGTTTTGCCGCTGTAGATAGTCTGCTGGCAAAGGGGGCAAACCGGGGGAGAGACTTCTCCTCCCAGGGCGACGATGATGGTGCGGCAGAAGGCCGGCAGGTCTTCCGGCTTCCTGGAGGTGATCAGGTTGCCGTCCACCGCCACCTGGGTGTCCACATAATTGGCCCCCGCGTGCACCAGATCATCCTTGATGGCAAAGAATCCGGTGACGGTTTTGCCTTGGATGACCTCGGCGGAGGCCAGCATCCAACCGGCGTGGCAGATCGCGGCCACGATCTTGCCTTTCTCGGCGGCCTCCCGCACCAAGGCCACCATGGCGGGATGGCGGCGCATGCGGTCCGGCGCGTAACCCCCGGGAATGACCACCGCGTCGAACTGGTCGGCGCTTACTTCGGTGGCGGCTTTATCCACCTCCGCGGGGTAGCCGTATTTGCCGGTAAACGCCTGGGCCGCGCCGGAGCCCACCACCACCACGTCCGCGCCTTCCTCCCGGAAGCGCAGCAAGGGATACCAAAACTCCAATTCCTGGTAGTGATCCTCCACCAGGATGGCGATGCGTTTGCCTTGCAGCCGCATGGCTAAACTCCTTTGTGAGGAATTAAGGAGGCAGGGGGAGCAGTGAGCAGTGAGCAGGAAAAAAGAGAGACCTCTTTTTTGCCGGCTCGCTGAAAACCTACCCCTTTGCCAAATAAGATAGGAGCCACTGTTGTCAGAGGCAAGTAGTCTCCATTGCTAGATTTTTGCGTCTTTGCCAAAGACCATCTTGGCAGAGGAGGGGCGGAGGCAGGTCAGGGGAGCAAATGCTGGGGGGCGGCGGTAGCCGCGCCTTTCCTTACCGACGCCCGGCCGCTGGGCCAGCGCCAGTAGGGCCGCTGTTTGCGGAAGGGTTGCAGCAGCAGGGGCCAGACGCGGTTGTCCCTGGGCAGCAGGTAGCCGGGCACCCCGATGATCACCTCCCCTTGGGGCACATTGAGGCGGAGGCTGCGGTTGAGCCGGTCCCAGCAGGAGAAGATGACGGAGTAATTGGAGTTGGTCTCGTTGCCCACTACGGAATGATGAATGCCGTGCATCCGGGGGGTGACCAGGATCTTGTTGAGCCAGCGCTCCCCCCGGATGGGGAGGCCCACATTGCTGTGCTGGAACATGGTAGCCAGATTGAAGCAGAATTCGTAGACCAGATAAGTAAAGGGGGAGACCCCCATCACCATTACCTGGAAGACGCGGAAAATGGAGGAATACAGGACCTCTCCGTAATGAAAACGGAAGGAGGTGGACACATCCAGATCCGGGTCTACATGGTGCACGTTGTGGAAGCGCCAGAGCAGGGGATAGAGGTGGTTGGCCCGGTGCCAGAAGTAAAAGGTGGCGTCCATCCACAGAAAGCCCAAGGCGAACTGGATCCAGAAGGGCAGGGGCAGCCAGGTGAGCACGCCCAGGGCCCGGGACTGGGTCCAGGCCGCGGCGGCCAAGGCCGCGGGCCGCACCAGGGCTGCGCCCACGCCGAAGGCGAGCGCGGTCAGGGCCAGATTGACCGCCCAGCGCCGGGGCCGGGGCCTTTTTAAGCGGCGCAGGGGCCACAGGTTCTCCAGGGCCGCCGCTACCAGAAAAAAACCCACCAAAGCCGCGGGTACCCAGGAGGGCAAGTAAAAAGGCTGGGGCATTGCCGGCATATACCCTCTTCAGGCCGCGTTCCCAGGGGGGCGGAACGCATTTTTCAGTCTATAGGATAAGGATAAGCAATTCCGCCATTAAGGCAAGCCTCCAAATTGCCAAGATCGGCAGAGATAGAATTAAGTTGGTTTAGAGCGCCGCGGGTTAGCACAGGCGGGTAGGGTGGGGGACCGGCTTGCCGGTCTTCTTTGGAGGATAAAGGCTGCGCCTAAAAGGGGCGGAATTGTTTTTCGAAATCTGCCGCCTTGGTGCCAAAGGCCTGGTAAAAGGCATCCTCCGGGCTGGAATTTTTCAGGGCCTGGAAATAGACAAATAAGGCCGGGTATCCCCGCCACTCGATCAGGGTCATAACCGCCAAAGCTGACGTTCTATAAGTAACAAAGCCCCCGTAGGTAAAGCAAGCGGACATTAACCCTTTATGGGTGTGTAAATATTCCAGATTAGGAATCGCTTGAGCCTTCTTGAGATACTTGATCCACCGGTCTTTGTAGCCGCTCGCGCCTTTTACCCCCACGGTCGCCAAAATGTGGGCCGCCAAAGCGTCAGCCGACCCCTCCAACATCCATCCTATGGACCCATGATGGTCCTGGCTTTCCTGAGCCTGATAGAAATGGACCATCTCGTGGCAAAGGACAAATAGTTTACTATAGTCACTATTAATATCTCCCAAATCCACGATGAGGGTCCCGCGCTGTTGCACCCCCGCAGTGTTTTGGGCCACAAAATTGGCTTGACCTTCGCTGGCGCCATACCAGTCCTGAATGGCCTTCCTATAGTTGAGTTTATCGCAGGAGAATTTTATGCGAATATCCCTCTCCAAGCCGATCCCATAGGTATTTTGAAAAAAATCGGTGACACCGTTGACCGCGGCCCGGGCCTGAGCTTCGGCGTCTTTTTCCACCCCGTGATCAACGACCAGATCGATCCGGCCCCCATAGGCAGCGGGGGAAAGACAGAGGTTGAGGAAGAGAAGGCAGGCAGGCAGGATAATGAGCAGGGATTTTGCTTTCAAGGGATTTCGGGCCTTTGCTGCGGGGATTGGTAATTCCTTGAAAGGTGTATCGGGAATTTTAGGGGAAACTTGATATTTTTGGTACTTGCGGAGTGATTGCCTGACCCCGGCCCAGGTGGGATAAATCAGGGTTATTGCTGGGGTATGGGCAATGGCGGCGAGAGCTTGATGCCGCGCTGCGAGTGAGGAAGCGCGCTATTTGGAGGCGCTAACCCCGGGACATCTTCAGCCAGAAAGACCAGGACTTCAGGTCCCGGCCCAGGTGATGGCGCAGAAAATTTTGAATGAGCGCCAGGCTTTGGTCCCGCTGAACCGGGGGAAAACGGAGGCGGGTGAGTTTTTCCGGAGGGAGTTCCTGGGCCAGGCGCAGCAGTTTCCAGACGCCGGGATTGAGGGGCAGCAGCGGCCCGGCGGCTGACCGGCTGCAAGGATTGCAGACCACCCCGCCCTTAGCAATGCTGAAATATAACGGCGCGGTCGGCTCCTGGCCGCATTGGCGGCAGGAATCCCAATGGGGGCCGTAGCCGCCTAATTTTAAGAAATGGAGAAAGAAGGGGGGCAGCAGGGAGTCCGGGTCCGCACCGCCGTCCAAAAGCTCCAGGGCCAGGTTCAGGGTCTGGAAGATGGCCCCGGTGGCTTCCACCGGCGCGGAGAGTTCTCCGGCCAGCTCTGCCAGCAACGCCGCGGCCGCCAGCCGTTTGAGATCCCGGCGCAGGTTGGGGAAAGGATTGACCAGTTCCCCCTGTTGCAGAAATTCCAGATCGCCCCTGGGTTTGGGGGAGAGGTGGAACGATACCCGGTTCAATGGTTCCAGGCAATTGGCAAAACGACGCCGGCTCTTTTTGGCGTGCTTGGCGATGCCGGAGAGCCGGCCCGCGTCCGGGGTGAGGAAATTCACCAACCGGTCTGCTTCGCCGTAATCGCGGACTTGCAGGATAATGGCGGGGGTTTGCCGGGAGGTCATGATCTAAGAACTTATCTTACTTGGATCACTAGTCAAGGAGCAATGGCAAGAGATAATAATTATTATTGGAAAAGATCCTCTTAATTGTTTCGGGGATATTTCCCTTAGAAGAAAGGCTTTTCCTGTCGGCTTGAAATTCATATATTCCGAACCATTCTTCAGGGTCATTCTCGTCATGGGAATATTCATCCCCCACGTCCCCGATCTTCCACCATTCATCCAGGAGCTCGAACCACGCCAGTCCATTTATAGTCCCCGAACCTTTGGCGGTCTTTAGGTCCCTCCAAACCTGAACATAAGTGGATGAGACCTTCTGATAATCATTCCCTCCATACCCTGGAATCCCTGGGTTGGGGGCTACAGGTGAAGTGGATAGGCCGACTTGGGTAATGATCACCGGTTTGGTGGAAATCTTTATCAGGTCTTCAAGATAGCCCTGATAAGTAGTGCCAGTCACAGAACCCGGCGGAGAGGAAACTACTCCCCGGGCATAAGTGTAAATATTCATGCAGATAATATCTGCGAAATCAGGAAAAAAAATCGACTTTTCGGCAACTTCTAAATCTGGCCGCTTCACTGGCCCGATGTGCGTCCAACTTGTATGGCAATAGAGATGCCTAACACCATAGACCTGATATTCATAGGTAATGGCGGCATCAATTAATTTGGCAATTGCCACTTCCGAAGGAGTTCGGTTGGATAATTTTATGTAATTGCCATTAAAGTTCCTGACGGTGGGATGCAGATTATCAGTGCGATAGATGGTTCCCGCGTTTATTTCGTCTCCCACGGAGAAGAAAACCAGCCTTTCTGGCCGTCCTGCGGAATGGGTATGGTCTATTACTTTCTTTATGTGGGCAATGGTATTGTTCTGGAAATCTGCATCTAAAATATCGCTCACGTACCCATCTACATAGATATCCTGAGCATAAAATAATTTGGTCTGATCCAAAGCCTCAAAAAAATTACCTGGCATGAATTGAGGAAAGACGTGCACAAAATTACAGTTCAGGTTCTTAATTATTTGTAGATGGCCCGCATATCTCTGATCATTTGGTAAATTTCCTCCCCATACGGGGGTTTCCCCCGGAAAAAAGGGAGAATATCCTATTCCTTTGAGGAAGATGCGATTACCGGTGGGATTATAAATGAGACTAGTGCCGTTAACCGAGAAGTTGTTTCCATGTCCGTTGGAGCAGAATGTAGAAGAGGATAAAAACAATGTTACCCAAAAGGCAACAAATAACGCCTTGCAGATTGTTCCAACCACTTTCATGATCTTACGGCCTCCTTTTCTGGAAAGGATGCTCACCATGCAAATTATCAAAAAGACGGCTGCGGAGCAAGTGTCAATAGCTGTCAAGGAAGAGGGGGCGAGAAATAAGGCGGGATTACAATTTTAGTCTAATTAGGGTTAAGAAAATTACCCCTGTCCGGTGATGAAAAAATCGCAACTTTGGTCTGTTAAGGCGAGTCCAGGACTTCCCGCACCATAGTTACCAGGTTCATCATTTTGAAGGGCTTTTCCAAAAAGGGGACCCCTGCCGCCAGGAGGCTGTGCAGGACCGCGGTGTCTTCGGTATAGCCGGACATAAAGAGCACCTTTATTTTCCGGCCCAAGGGCGCCAGCCGTTCTATCAATTCGCCGCCGCTCATCCCGGGCATGATCACATCGGTCAAGACCAGGTGGATCGGCCCTCGATGGCGTCCGCAGACCAAAATTGCCTCACTGCCATGGCGGGCCTCCAACACCAGATAACCATAATTGCGCAGGGTCTGGCAGATGACGTCGCGCAACTGCTCGTCATCTTCCACCACCAGGATGGTTTCACTGCCGTGCAAAGAGGCGGCGGGGGCCGCTGCAGGGTGGAGGGGCAGGGCGCCCTCTGCCAGCCGGGGCAGGTAGACCTTGAAGGTGGTGCCCTTCCCGGGTTCGCTGTAGACCCAGATATGGCCGCCGCTCTGCTTGACAATGCCGAATACCGTGGACAGACCCAGGCCCGTGCCCTTACCCGGCTCCTTGGTGGTGAAGAACGGCTCAAAGATATGGTCCAGGGTGGCGAGGTCCATGCCGATACCGGTATCGCTCATCGCCAGCATCACGTAAGGGCCGGGGCTGACTTCCAGGTGATCCCCGGCGTAGGTTTCATCCAGATCGACGTTTTCCGTCTCAATAGTTAGCAGTCCGCCCCGGGGCATGGCATCCCGGGCATTCACCGCCAGGTTCATGATCACCTGGTCCATCTGGCTGGGGTCGGCTTTGACCGCGCCCAGAGCCGGGTCCAGGAGGGTGACCATCTCCAGGTCTTCTCCCAGCAAACGCCGCAGCATCTTTTCCATGCCCGAGATTAGCTCATTCAAGTTGAGGATGCGGGGCTGGATGATCTGCTTGCGGCCGAAGACCAGAAGCTGGCGGGTCAAGGCCGCGGCGTGTTCGGCAGTGTTGATGATCTGTGCCGCGTAATGACGCCGCCCATCATCCTCGGGCAATTCCTGCATGAGCATCTCGCCATAGCCGAGAATGGCGGTGAGCAGGTTGTTGAAATCATGGGCCACTCCCCCTGCCAGCCGGCCTAAGGCCTCCATCTTTTGGGCCTGCACCAGTTGCGCCTCCAGCTGCTGGCGTTCGGTGATCTCCCGGGCCACCACTACGGCATAGAGAGTCTCCGCGAACAACACCAGGCGCACCGTCATCTCCACCGGGATGTCGTTGCCGCAACGGGGGCGAAGAGTGGTAATAAGAGTCTCCGGCGCGGCGGTGCCCCTCTGGCCGCGGGAAAATATGGCCTTGATTTGTTCGGCCTTTGCGGTTTCTACCAAATCATAGATGGACATCCGGCGCAGTTCTTCAGGAGGGTAATGGAGATGGCGAAAAGCAAAATCATTGACGTCGATAAATTGGCCGGAGGGGACTTGCAGGAGAAAGATACCGTCATTGCTTTGATCCAACAGGGCGCGAAATCTTTCCAAATCCGCCAGGCGTTGCTGCAATTCAGGATAATAGCTCTTCCTGAGGGAACGCTCAACCAGGCCGATGATCTTTTCCCGCAAAGAATTCCAATTTTCCGGCGGCTCAGAGGGCTTCTTCAAAAATAACCTCTAAATCGCGGCGCACCGGGCGGCGCGGATTGGTGACAATGCAAGGGTCATTCATGGCTTTGTGGGAAAGCTCGGGGACATCAGTACGGTGCACTCCCCTTTGACCTAAGGTTTGCTCAATGCCCACAGCTTTGCGCAAGCGCATGACCTCAGCCAGGATCGTGGCTTTCTTTTCCAGCAGAGTCCGGTTTTTCAGGTCCAACCCCATGGCCTCGCCGATCTGCAGGAAGCGTTCGCCGGCCTCGGGAAAATTAAAGGACATGACATGCTCCAATAGGATCGCGTTGCATTCTCCATGGGGGAGATCCAATAACCCCCCCAAACTATGGGCCATGGCGTGCACTGCGCCCAGAGAAGCATTGGAAAAGGCCAGCCCGGCCTCCAAACTGCCCAGCATCACCTGACTGCGCAGTTGCAAGTCATCAGGTGCGGCCAGCGAGGCCAGGAGGTTCGAGGACAACAGGCGGATGGCCGCCAGGGCATGGAGATCGGTAATGGGGCAATGGGCGGTGGACACATAAGCCTCAATGGCGTGGACCAGGGCGTCTATGCCGGTACAGCCGGCCAGATAGGGATCCATGGTCGTCAAGGTGGCAGGATCAATCAAGGCCACATCAGGGACCACTGCCTTACTGATAATGGCGATTTTGATCCTTTCGGTCATATTGGTAATAATGGCGAATTGCGACACATCCGCGGATGTGCCGCCGGTGGTGGGAATGCAAATCAAAGGCGGCATGGGGACGGCAACCCGGTCTACGCCCTCAAATTCCAGGATATGCTTTCTGTTGGTGCTGACAATGCCGATCCCCTTGGCGCAGTCCATGGGACTGCCGCCGCCTATCGCCAATATGAGGTTGCAGCCGGATTCCTTATAGACTTCAGCTCCCGTCATTACCTCTTCAGCCCGGGGATTGGGGGAGACACCGGCATAGATGACATAGGGGATGCCTTCGGCTTCCAGACTGGCGATTACCTGATCGGTCCAACCTGCGGCCATAACTCCCGGATCGGTGACTATCAATATTTTGGAGGCCCCGAAATTTTTGGCATAACGACCGGCCAGCCTTAATGCTCCCAGGCCAAAAATAAACTCAGGAGCAACAAATTTCCGCAATTCCAGGTCATTTTCCACATTCATAATCGTGCCCCTTTGCTAAAAATAATAATATTTATATGTCGGCATTCAAGGGACTTTAAATAATTCAGTTTTCGCCCCAGAAGCCATTTCAAAACCTCAAATAACCCTGAATAGCCATTCTGCGCGTCGCGAAGAATCTCGTATTTTCGAGGGATTGAGATCCTTCTCTGCGTTCAGGATGACAGAAGAAGAGTTTTTTAAACGGCTTCTAGTCATAGGATCAGGCAACTCTCAAGGGGACCAGGTCGGCGGCGTGTCCAGGACCTGCCGCACTTTTTCCACCAGGTTCATCATCTTGAAAGGTTTTTCCAAGAAGGGCACCCCTGCCGCCAGCAGACTTTGCAGGGCCGCGGTGTCCTCGGTATAGCCGGACATGAAGAGCACCTTCATCTTCCGGTTCAAAGGCGCCAGCCGTTCTATCAACTCACCGCCGCTCATACCGGGCATAATTACATCAGTCAGGACTAAATGGATCGGCCCCTGATGCTGCCCACAGAGTAAAATGGCCTCGTTGCCGTTCCCGGCCTCCAACACGGAGTAGCCATAAGAACGTAAAGTTTGGCAGATCGCGCCCCGCAACTTCTCATCATCTTCCGCCACCAGGATGGTTTCCTGCCCCCGGAGGGACGCGGCCGGCGCGGCCTGGGGCTGCAGGGAGACGGCTTGGGCTTCCACCCGGGGCAGGTAGATCTTAAAAGTGGTGCCTTTGCCGGCCTCGCTGTAGACCCAGATATGGCCGCCGCTTTGTTTGATGATGCCGTGGACGGTGGCCAGGCCCAGCCCCGTGCCCTTGCCCGGCTCCTTGGTGGTGAAAAACGGCTCAAAGATATGGGCCTTGGTGTCCGGGTCCATGCCGCTGCCGCTGTCGCTCACTGCCAGCAGCACATAAGAGCCGGGTTTGGCCTCCATGTGCTCCCAGATATAGGCCTCGTCCAGAAAGACATTCTCCGTTTTCAGGGTGAGCAGACCCCCCCGGGGCATGGCATCCCGGGCATTCACCGCCAGGTTCATGATCACCTGGTCCATCTGGCCGGGATCGGCTTTGACTGCACCCAAGTCGGGTTCCAGGAGGGTAATCAGATCCAGGTCTTCCCCCAGGAGGCGCCGCAGCATTTTTTCCATGCCTAAGATCACCTCGTTCAGATTGATGATCCGGGGCTGGATGATCTGTTTGCGGCCGAAGGCCAGCAGTTGCCGGGTCAAGGCCGCGGCCCGCTCCGTGGTCTTAATGATCTCTTCCACATAACGGCGCCGGGGGTGGTCCTCCGGGAGGCCCCAGAACAACAACTCGCCATAACCCAAGATGCCCGTCAGCAAGTTGTTGAAGTCGTGGGCTACGCCCCCGGCCAGCCGCCCCACCGCCTCCATCTTTTGGGCCTGGAGAAACTGGACTTCCAGATGCTTGCTGTCGGTAATGTCCATGAAATATCCCAAGGTGGCCCTTTCCCCGTTATATTGAGTGGTAGCCACCTTTTCCAGGGCCCAACGGATATCCCCGCCCTTGGTGCGGTACTGGAATTCAAAGGGGAGAAACCTTTTCCCCTGCAGGATCTGGATGGCAGTTTCTTTGACTTTTTCCCGAAATTCAGGAATGACCAGGCAGAGGCAATCATCGTTTAATAATTCCTCTTCCCCATAGCCGGTAATTTTCTCGAATTCCGGATTGATCTGCCGGAACCTGCCGTTTTGGGCAATGAAGAGGCCGATAGGCGCGTTGAGGACCAGGGTTTTAAATGCTTCTTCCGCCCGCCGGCGGGCGGTGATGTCCCAGAAGATCCCCAGGGTGCCGATAATCTTGCCCTTGCCGTCCTTCACCGGGGTTTTGACGGTTTGGATGTAGACTTCCTGTCCCTGGTGGATATATTTTTCTTCTATTTCCTCGCTATTGCCGGATTCCAAAACCCTTTTATCGTCGGTCCGGTATTTTTCCGCCAGGGTTTCCGGAAAAAAGTCGTAGTCGGTTTTGCCCCGGATTTCTTCGGGCTTGATCCCCAAATCCCGGGCATAATTTTTGTTGCAGGAGGAATAAACGGAGTTTTTATCTTTGAGGAAGATTTTCTGGGGCAGGTTTTCCACCAGGGTGCGGTACTTGTTTTCACTTTTACGCAGGGCTTTCTCGATACGGCGGCGCTCCTCTATCTCCCAGGTCAATTGTTTATTGGTCTGCAATAGCTCTTTGGTCCGTTCTTTCACCTTCTGTTCGATGTGCTCATATGCCTGTTGCAGGGCCGCCTCGGCCTGCTGGCGCTCGGCAATTTCTTGATTAAGGCGTTCATTGGTTTCTCTAAGTATGGCCAGGGCCTTTTTGGTGCCGGTTAAATCCCGGGCCACGCAGACACTGCCAGTAGTATTATTTTTGCTATCTTTTAATAAACTGATAGATATTTCGAAAGGTATAATTTTGCCATCTTTGCGTCTCATATTAATTTCACATTTTTTCACCACTCCATCATGTCGCAGTTGGGTCAGCAGGTTATTCAGTTCCTCCGGATCATCATAAAGATCAAAAGCCCTTACGCCCTCAAGGTCCTCCAATTTGTAGCCATAAAGGTCTGCCGCCATCCTGTTCCATTTAACAAATCTGCCATGCCGGTCCACGATGCCGATGACATCCGGGGAATTTTCAAAGATATTTTCCAAGCAGTCCCTGGTTTGCCGTAATTCGTCTTCGATGTGCTGGCGCACGATAATTTCCTGGTTGAGCTGCTCGTTTGTGGCCCGCAGCGTGGTCAGGGCTTTTTTGATATCGCTCAAGTCCCGGGAAACACAAACACTGCCGATGGTCTGATTAGCATCATCCTTTAGCAAACTGATGGATAACTCAAAGGGAGCAATGCTGCCGTCCTTCTTTTTCATATTTATTTCATACTTTCTCACCCCCCCTTTTTGCCGTAACCGCTGCAACATATTATGAAGTTCTCGGCGGTCGACATAGAGATCAAAGGCCTTTTTGCCTTTGAGTTCTTCGAAACTATAACCGTAAAGCTCCGCGGCCATTCGGTTCCATTTAATGAGCCGGCCGTGCCGATCGACGATGCCGATGCATTCGGGAGAATTCTCCAGGACATTTTCCAGGTATTCCCTGGTCATTCTTAATTCGGAGGATTCCAAATTCGCGAGTCGTTGACGCATTTCCGACAATTCCGCGAGGAGCTGGTCTTTGGTTTTTCCTTGGTCATGCATCTCAGGCCCCCCTTCTCCGGTCTGGCGTCCATTGCGGGCAACTGTTGGGTAGATTTTAATCCATCCATATCTTATCGGAAATTCATGCAAAAACCTTACTGCGGGGTAAGTATTAAGGAAACCCCCGGTCTGTCAGTAAAATAGACAAAAGTTTAAACCCAGGTAAAGGAGAGCCGGGGAGATCTGGGATTAAATCGGGCTTAGGTCAACCGGTACTTTTCCCGCAGCTGCCGGGAGATGTCCCGGAGCCAGGCATAGGCCAGGGTCACGGTTTTTTCCCGGTCCGGATTGATGAGGCAGCAGGTCGCCGGGGTAATCAGACTCTGGGCCAGGAGCTGGTCCCGGTCGATGCCGGCTCGGGCCAGGAAGGCCCACAGGTCCTCCAGGAAGGCCATCAGCCCCTCCGTGGTTTCGCCGCCGAAGACATCGCAGCCGGTTGGCACCAGGCCCCAGGAGAGAACCCCGCCTTTATCAAGGAATCTCTTGATCGCGGGAATGTAAGCCTGGAACACCTCCCGGTTGGTATAGATATCCATGGACAGGATATCCAGGTCCCGGTTCAGGAGGAATTCCCAATCCGGGTTGCCGCAGAGGTGGATGCCCCGGGGCCGCTCGATCTGCGCGAAAAAGCGGTCCAGGTCCTCTTTGGCCCGGAGGTCGGTATAGCCGGAAATGGAGCTGAAGATGAACTGCATACCGGGCTCGTCGATGAACATAAAGGCCCCGGGATGCCGCGCTTTCAGCCGCTGCAACTGCGCCTGGACCCGGCGGGCCATGAAGTCGATGAGCAGGGACCGCACCTCGTCGTTAAAGATCAGGGGCCGGTCGTTTTCATCCAGGATTTTCAGGCCGAAGCTCACCGGCCCTTCCAGTTGCCCCCGGATGGCTGCATAGCCGCTGAGGTCCATCTCCAGGAAGCGGTGGTAAACCGCGGAATAAGTGGGGGAGATGTCGAAATATCCCAGGTCGTCCCAATGCTCCAGGAGTTCCGGGAGTTCTTCGTAGAACTTGTTGGTGTCAAAGCGGATGGACCCGGTTTCCGGGAAGAGCAGAATGCCGGGAAAGTGTTCCGCGGCCTGGACGTACATGTCTTCGTAGTAGTTCAGGTGGGGCAGTTGCGGCCAGAAGGGGATGTCCAGGGACAGGGCCAGCTCCAGCGCGGGCTCCGCCCGGTCGTGAGGCAAAATCGCCATGGCCGTGGTCAGCAGGTTGCCGGGAATCAGGGGTAGACATGGAGATAATCTAGTGCAGCCTGCCGCTATTGGGTAGGGGAGGGCCAGGCGCGCCAAGGGCTACTCTCCTCTGCTGGGGTCCCAGTAGGGCGCGGTGAACCAATGCCTCAGGGTCGGGTCACCTTCGTAAAATGATGGGTCCACGTCGGTAATGCTGGGATAATACATCTCCGGCTTTTGCGGCCGGTATTCCCCCGCGGCGCAGCCAAGAGACCAGGCCGCCAAGGCCATAGCCAATGCCAGAAACCTGAACATCTCTCCTCCCTTTATTCTAAAGTTAGCTTCTTTGAGCCACAATGCAAGAGGACCGGCTTTTATCGGCGTGCATCCGCGGCTAATATTTAACCGCCTTTGCACGCCGATAAAAGCCGTTTAATGTTAGAGACCTATTTCCCTTTAAAGTCTGAGTGTCGTTTCCAGAGGAGGTAGATGGCGGGGTAGATGAGGAGTTCCAGGAGGTAGGAGGTGGCCACGCCGCCGACCATGGGGGCGGCGATGCGTTTGGCCACTTCCGCGCCGGTGCCGGTGGCCCACATGATGGGCAGCAGGCCGAGCAAGTTGGCCAGGATGGTCATGTGCTTGGGCCGCACCCGCATCACCGCGCCGTGCTCGATGGCGTCATGCAGGTCGGACTCGGTGCGGAGGCGGCCCTCTTGCCGCCACTGGTCGTGGGCAATATCCAGGTAGAGGAGCATCAAGACCCCGGTTTCCGCGTCCAGGCCCGCCAGGGCCAGCATGCCCACCACCACGCCGACGCTCAGGTGATAGCCCAGCAGGTACAGGAGCCAGATGGCGCCCAGCAGGGAGAAGGGCACGGCCAGCATGACGATGCCCACCTTGATGAGGGAGTGGGTATTGAGATAAAGGAGCAGAAAGACCAGGACCAGGGTGATGGGGATGATGACCTTCAGGCGCTTGGCCGCGGCCTCCATGTATTCGTACTGGCCGCTCCAGACCAGGGAATAGCCCGAGGGCATCTTGAGATGCGCGGCCAGGGCCTCCTGGGCCCGCTTGATGTAGGTGCCCACGTCGATATTGGCGATGTCCACGTAGACCCAGGCGGAGCGCCGGGAGCCTTCGCTCTTGATCATATCCGGGCCCTGGTGGACCCGGATGTCCGCCACCTGGTCCAGGGGGACCTGGGCGCGGTTGGGGGTGGGGATCAAGATGCGGCGCAGGGCCGGGGGATTCTGCCGGTAATCCTGAAAGTAGCGCAGGTTCACGGGGAAGCGCTCCAGGCCTTCCACCGTCTGGGTGACGTTCTCGCCGCCCATGGCGCTGGCGATGACGTCCTGGACGTCGCCCACGGTGAGGCCGTAACGGGCCGCCTCCCGGCGCTTGATGTCGAAATCGAGATAATAGCCGCCGGTGACCCGCTCGGCAAAGGCGCTGGTGGTGCCGGGCACCTTTTTCAGGATGGCTTCCGCGTCCACGGCCAGGCGGTTGAGGACGTTCAGGTCCGGGCCCAGGAATTTAAGGCCCACCGGGGTCTTGATGCCGGTGGAGAGCATGTCGATGCGGATCTTGATGGGATAGCCCCAGGAATTGGCCAGTCCCGGAAATTTCACGGCCTGGTCCATTTCCCGGATCAGCTCCTCGGTGGTGATCCGGTCGGAAGAGAAATGGCGAAACACGGCCTGCAGCCACCCTGGCGCCCAGGAGGAGTACCAGGTGGGCACCTTGCGCCACTGCTCCCGGGGTTTGAGGCGGATGGTGGTCTCTATCATGGACAGCGGCGCGGGGTCGGTGGCGGTGTCGGCCCGGCCGGCCTTGCCGAAGACATACTCCACCTCCGGGAAGGTGCGGATGATGCGGTCGGTCTGCTGCAGGATGTTTTTCGCCTCGGTGATGGAGATCCCGGGCATGGTGGTGGGCATGTAGAGCAGGTCGCCTTCATCCAGCGGCGGCATGAATTCCGAGCCCAGGTGGCTGAAGGGATAGATGGTGGCGGCCATGGCCAGCACCGCCAGCAGGATGGCGGTCTTGGGGAAGCGCAGGATGCCCCGGACCACGGGCTTATAGACTACCATGGTGGCCCGGGCTATGGGGTTTTCCATATCCGGGATGATCTTGCCCCGGATGAAATAGAGCATGAGGATGGGAATGAGGGTGATGGCCAGAATGGCCGCACCGCCCATGGCAAAGGTCTTGGTAAAGGCGAGCGGCCGGAAGAGGCGGCCCGTTTCCGCGCCCAGCGCGAAGATGGGCAGAAAGGAGACGGTGAGCACCAACAGGGCGAAGAAGAGCGACGGCCCCACCTCCTTGGCCGCGTCGAGAATCAGGGGCTCCCGGGGCGCGTCCGAGGGCGCATGCTCGATGTGCTTGTGGGCGTTCTCCACCATGACCACCGACGCGTCCACCATGGCGCCGATGGCGATGGCAATGCCCGCGAGGCTGAGGATATTGGCGTTGATATTGAAATAATACTGTAAAATCAGCGAGATCAGCACGCCCAGGGGCAGGCTGATGATGGCAACGATGGCGCTGCGCACGTGCAGCAAAAAGATAAAACAGACCAGGGAGACGATCACCATTTCTTCGGTGATCGTCCGTTTCAGGGTGTTGATGGCCCGCTGGATCAGGCCGGAGCGGTCATAAGCCGTTTTGATGACCACGCCGGGGGGCAGACCCGATTTCAGGTCCTCCAGCTTCTGCTTGACGCCTTCGATGACGGTGCGGGCGTTTTCCCCGAAGCGCATCACCACGATGCCGCCCACCACCTCCCCGGTGCCGTTGGCTTCGGTCAGGCCCCGGCGCAGTTCCGGGCCCAGGCGCACCAGGGCCACGTCTTTGATGAGGATGGGCGTGCCCTGGGCGTCCGCGCCCACCACGATGTTGGCCACGTCCTCTTTATTCTTGATATAGCCCAGGGCCCGCACCATGAATTCGGTCTCGGCCTGCTCCACCACCGCGCCGCCGGTGTCCTGGTTGGAGCGCTGGATGGCCTCCTTGATCTTGGACAGCGGCAGCCTGTAGGCCGCGAGCTGGTTGGGGTCCACCACTACCTGGTACTGTTTGACGAAACCGCCGACACTGGCCACTTCGGCCACGCCCGGCACCGTCTGCAGCTGGTAGCGCAGGTACCAGTCCTGGATGCTGCGGAGCTGGGCCAGGTCGGTCTTGCCGGTGGGGTCTTCCAGGGCGTACTCGAAGACCCAGCCCACCCCGGTGGCGTCCGGCCCCAAAGCCGGGGTCACCTGCCGGGGCAGCTTGCCCTGCACGTAGTTGAGATACTCCAGGACCCGGGAGCGGGCCCAGTAGATATCGGTGCCGTCCTCAAAGATGACGTAGACCAGGGAGAGGCCGTACTGGGAGTAGCCCCGCACCACCTTGGCCCGGGGCACCGCCAGCATGGCCGTGGTCAAAGGGTAGGTCACCTGGTCTTCCACGATCTGGGGGGCCTGTTCCGGGAAGGGGGTGCGGATGATCACCTGCACGTCGGAGAGGTCGGGGATGGCGTCCACCGGGATGTTGTAGGCGCAGTAGATGCCCCAGGCCGTGACCAGGAGCCAGACGATCAGCACCAGGACCCGGTTGCGCACGCAGGCTTCGATGATTTTCGCGATCATAGAGGATGGTTTTCGGTTTTTAGTAAAAGAAAATTATTATTGGTGGGGCAGGCCTCCGGGCCCG